>HF988429.1 GCA_000431975.1 Prevotella sp. CAG:924
CCCGCCTTGCTTGTCAGCCGCCTGATGGGGCGCATGGTCAGTACCCACTGCCGTTATGAGTCCATTGGCCAACGCTCTCCGCAACGCATCCCGGTCGGAAGCGGTCTTCACCGCAGGATTACACTTGATGAGGGCGCCACGCGTGGCATAGTCCTCATCCGAGAACCACAGATGGGCTATCACAGCCTCACCGGTGATCTGAGGTAGTCCCGCATGACAGCCCATGACATCAGCACAGGCCTGGCCATTAGTCAAGGCATTACCCTCCGTCCACGGCGTCAGCAGCTCCAGCTCCCTCGCTGTAGATATATGCGCGATATGCAGGCGCGTACCCATTTCTCTGGCAAGCTGTACGGCAAGCGATGAAGATGCGTAGCAGGCTTCCTCACTGCGGATAAGGGGATGGCAGGCCACATCGGGATCGTCGCCATAACGCACCTTGAAAGCCTTCATATTCCGTGAGATCAGCTCAGAGTCCTCGCAGTGCGTCATCACCGGCAGATGAAGGCGGGCACACTCCTCAAACACATCATGAAGCGACGTACGCTTATCCACGAGCATATTGCCTGTAGAAGCTCCCATGAAGAGCTTGATGCCGGGTATGCGCGTGCGGTCCAGTTCTTTGAACGTCCCCGCATTGGCATTGGTCGCACCATAGAAGAATCCATAGTTGACATGACTCTCCACTGCTCCCCGCTCATACTTGTCGGCCAGTGCCGCCGGCGTGGTAGTCTGCGGCACCGTGTTCGGCATGTCCAGATACGACGTCACGCCGCCACAGGCAGCAGCCCGTGACTCGCTCTCTATGTCGGCCTTCTTCGTGAGTCCCGGCTCACGAAAATGCACATGCTCATCAATAACTCCAGGTATAAGAAAGCTCCCCGTGGCGTCTACTTCTCTGTCGTAGCCTCCACGGGGAGCCTTTATCCCTTCGATAACTTCTTCGATACAGTCGTCGTTGAGAAGAAGAGATCCCTTGAAGGAACGTCCCTCATTGACTATCGTACCGTCGTGTATCCATGTTTTCATAATGCTGTAGTTGTGAGGGGTCGGCAAGCGGTCATGCCGGACACTCCTTACAGGAATAGCCGGTGGCCGTATTTCTGACGCTTACCGCCCAAACCTTTTGTCTTACTCTTGATTTGCAGAAGCGGGAGCGGCCATCTCATTAGGAGTCGGACCATCCTGCGGAGGTGTCTGACCGGCAGGCATAGCTGACTGTGTTTGCGGTATCTCTTTCATACCGTTCATATACTGCTGGTTCTCCTGCGCCTTCTCATAATAGTCTTTCACCAGCGGGTCATTCTTGAAATGATCCGTCGCCTTGCTCATGATATCTTCTATCCACGCATCAAGCATCGGCACCTCATAGCGGTTCATACACGTATTAATGAACACATAAGGACCGAGCACATTATCCATGTTCTCTGTCACGAACCCTGTCACCAGCTTATCCATCTTGGCATTGATAGCCTCATCCTGTGCACTGAGCTTAGCGTTGACCACCGCCATATTCTCACCATTCATGATAGCCTGATCATGACGATGTACAAGTTCCAGACTCTGGTTCATGAGCTGAGTGAACTTCAAGCGGAAACTGGAAAGCTTCTCGTTAAGAGGTGTTCCCGATACAGTCTCCTGCGTATTGTCGATCTTCACAAGAATGTCACCGCCCTCCAATACTACGGGTAAGCCTACATTATCATTAAGAATAATATTACCTACGCATACAGAGTCCACATTGCCCTGGAAGCGAAACTGTCCATGAACGACGTCACAAGAATCGAGATCCTTCATCGCCGTGTCTTTCAGCACTTTCAAGTACAATTTCTGGCCATCAAGTGTCGAGACATTTGATGTACCTGAAATGGTGAAAGTGTCAGCACAACCGGTCAGAGCCAACAGAGCAAGTAAAGCGTAGTAAACATTCTTCATAAACGTCTATTTTCTTATAAGACAAAGATAACACGTATTTCCCATGTGGGAAAATAAATTTATCCTATTTAATTGTGATCTCTATTCTTTTAGATTTTTTTTTGAAAGCTCGTGATCTAT
Organism: Prevotella sp. CAG:924; assembly: GCA_000431975.1. Classification (GTDB taxonomy): domain Bacteria; phylum Bacteroidota; class Bacteroidia; order Bacteroidales; family Bacteroidaceae; genus Prevotella. The sequence goes on from HF988429.1 coordinate 2,056, forward strand.
CCTATGAACGGTATAAATTTCCAGGATAGCAGCTATCAGAAGCAGCACTACCCATTTATTATAAAGATAGGTGATATAAGCTTCCTGATTGCTGAACAGCGGCCGGAAAAAGCCATAGGTGCTGTCAGCCATCACGATGCCAGCCAACACAAATAGGATATCAGCCAGCGACTGGATACGCTTCAGCCGACGGATAGTCAGATCTGTCCCCTCATAGTCCTGCATCATCTGTATAACAGAAAAGAACAATGAGCCTACAAGGAACACCCAACACATCACTGCCTGCTGCCACATAAACGCTGTGCAGCCAGCACCGATCACCATCAGCAAACCGCCGAGAAGGAATATTCCTCCCTGATATTTATTTAACCGCGTCATTTCCAAGATTTAATTCTTCATTCTCAGTCTCATCATCAGGCTGTATGTCATCAGAAAGCACAAAGATGTCCTCATCGTCAGCCTTCATGAAATAATGTTCACGTGCGATTCGCTCTATCGCCTTCGGATCACGCCGGAGGTCTTCCAGTTCCTTCATCGCCGCCTCATTACGCTCATTATAATTGGCTATCTGCTCTTCTAACTCACTGATCTGCAGGTTGTATTTCACCAATTGCAAAAAGCTGTTATCATCAAGAAAGCCCACAAAAAGCACACCCACCGTAAGTACGATCAGATACTTATAGCGGGACAGGAGATGCCAAACGAGACCGAATTTCTTGTTCATACCGTTTTATTCAATGGTGCAAAGTTACAAATATCGATGGAAGCTACAAAGAAAATAACAGTTTTTAGTTGAGGAAAGAATGAATTAATTTCGCCATTTAAGTTCTACTTTCCACCCTTTTTCCGTAACTTTGCACCATAAGCAATAAAAAAATTAAGATTCCCATCGTTATATGGAAAACTATATCGTTTCGGCCCGTAAATACCGTCCGATGACCTTCCGTTCCGTTGTGGGGCAGGAAGCCCTGACAACCACGCTGCGCAACACGGTGAAAAGCGGTAAACTGGCCCATGCCTATCTTTTCTGCGGACCACGCGGTGTCGGCAAGACAACCTGCGCACGCATCTTCGCCAAGGCCATCAACTGTATGAACCCAACGGCTGACGGTGAAGCTTGCAACGAATGCGAAAGTTGCCGCGCCATGAATGAAGGACGCTCGATGAACATCTTCGAGCTAGATGCCGCCTCGAACAACTCTGTAGAGAATATCCGGCAACTCATGGAGCAGACACAGATTCCCCCACAGATAGGCCGCTACAAGGTGTTCATCATTGATGAGGTGCACATGCTCTCCACGGCAGCCTTCAATGCCTTCCTCAAGACACTGGAGGAACCACCCGCACATGTGATCTTCATCCTCGCTACGACAGAGAAGCACAAGATACTACCGACAATCCTCTCGCGCTGCCAGATCTACGACTTCGAACGTATGCGCGTTCCCGACATCATCAAGCACCTTGAGATGGTGGCCGGCAAGGAAGGCATCGAATATGAGCCGGAAGCCCTGTCTGTCATCGCTGAGAAAGCTGACGGCGGCATGCGCGATGCCCTCTCTATCTTTGACCAAGTGGCCAGCTTCTCACAAGGCAAGATCACCTATCAGAAAGTGATTGAAGACCTGAACGTCCTCGATGCGGAATACTATTTCCGGATGGTCGACCTGGCCATCGACAACAAAGTACCAGACATGATGCTTCTGCTCAATAAGATCGTGGGCAAGGGCTTCGATCCCGGGCTGCTCGTCGACGGTCTGGCCTCCCACCTGCGCAATGTCCTTATGGCCCGTGACGCCTCTACCCTACCCTTACTGGAAGCATCAGACCAAATGCGCCAGCGCTATCAGGAACAGGCAAAACGCACACAGCCACGGATGATCTACCGTGCGCTGAAGCTCCTCAATGACTGCGACCTGGCCTATCGGCAGAGCTCAAACAAGCGACTGCTCGTAGAACTGACCCTCATACAGGTAGCGCAGCTGACACAGCCCGATGACGACGCAGCCGGCGCGGGGCGTAGCCCCAAACGACTGAAATCCCTGTTTAAGCAAATTGCCGTCGCCCAACCCAAACCGGCTCTGCAGGTGGCCGGGGGTGGACGTGCGAAAGAGAGAACAGCAACAAGGCCGTCCTCTGCCAACGATGCGCCGACTACCACATCGCCCATCACAGCCTCAGGCATCAAACCGACACCCCTCTCTCAAACTCCCGGTGCCTCTGCCCATCCTTCTCTCACACCCCCCACGGCAGGTACGCCGAAAGGTTTTAAGATGAAACTCTGTGGTCTGGGACCGTCTTTCAAACAGATGCTGCAGAAGACGGAAGAGAAAAAGGAAAATCAGGACGCACCGATCCTGGCGCCCGAGGTAGCTGCCCAAGCCCTTCAGGCAAACACCGCACAGACAAGTACAACGATGTCACCAGCCGGAACCGATGCCGAAGAGGCCCCGACATTCACAGACAACGAGCTCCGCCTACAATGGATGCTGATGTGCAACCGCATGCAACAGCAGGAACGTTTTCTCGGACTATCGCTGCGGCTGAAAAACATCACCCCTGAAATCACCGACTATCCCAACATTGAGGTCGTGGCCGACAACAAGAGTCTCCTTGCCGAGATGACACCGATACGTGATTCCATCGAAAAGACATTGCAAATCACGCTCCATTGCCCCGTACTCCGTCTCACGCTCCGTCTGGCCGACGAGGGAGAAGCACGCCGGTTCTATACCAAACGGGAGATATTCGACCAAATGAGGCAGAAAAATCCAGCTCTCGAAAAACTGAGACTTGAACTGGGACTTGAACTGGCATAAACTTCAACCCGCTTTATGCAATTTGAAGTGAAGACCGTTTCTGCCCTTGAAAGCCACAATTTGCAGATTGAGTCCTGGCAAGTAGATAAAAAGGGTAAGGGTTCCATATTGGATAATTCACTTGCCGGATGCCGCATGAAGCCGTCATCGATGATTTCCATCATTGCGCTTTCCTCAGGAGCAGTCTGTCGACCATAGACATAAATGTCTCTTGCGGTTTTTACTGATAAGACAAGAGGATGTATCAAAACCCATCCTGAAAAGACGAACCGATAATTTAAAATTTGAACATCCTGAAAGACGAAAGAAAGGGTCGTAGCAAGCTCTGTGCTGAGCAATGATACGACCCTTTTTATGTATTACAGTTACAACCTGTAACCTATGGGAGTAGTCATTTTAGTTTTGACACACTCTCCTTCTGATATTTTATATTTAGATCAGTTCCATTCCTAATTTCTTACACTCATCGCGCATATCCTGAGGCCAGATGCTTGCCTGGATCTCACCGATGTGAGCCTTATGGAGCAGCACCATGCAGAGACGGCTCTGTCCGATACCACCACCAATCGAAAGTGGCAACTTGTCGGTAAGCAACTGCTGATGGAAATAGAGTTTCTCGCGTTCTTCCTGCCCTTCAATTTTCAACTGGCGCAACAATGCTTCCTTATCGACACGGATTCCCATGGAGCTCAACTCGAAGGCGCGGTCAAGTACAGGATACCAAACTAAAATATCACCATTCAGACCCGGTTTTCCATTCTCTGCCACCGTTGACCAGTCATCATAGTCAGCGGCACGACCGTCATGCTTCTGTCCGTCGCTCAGCTTGCCTCCGATGCCCTCCACAAAGACGGCACCCAACTCCTTACAGATGGCATTCTCACGCTCCTTCGGCGTCTTATCCGGCCAGCGGTCGAGCAGATCCTGGGCATGCACAAAATGGATCTTCTTCGGCAAGAACGGCTGTAACTGGGGGTAGGTCTCACAAATCAGAAACTCCGTGCGACGGATAGCAGCGTAGATGCGACGTACCACATCCTCCAGGAAAGCAACCGTGCGATCCTCCCGTGTGATTACGGCCTCCCAGTCCCACTGGTCCACATAGAGTGAATGAAGATTGTCGAGCTCCTCGTCGGCACGTATGGCATTCATATCGGTATAGATACCATAACCCGGCTGCACATCATACTCTGCAAGCGTCAGACGCTTCCACTTGGCAAGCGAATGCACCACCTCGGCACAAGCCTCACCCATGTCCTTAATAGGAAAGGTGACCGGTCGCTCCACACCATTGAGATCATCGTTGATACCCAATCCCTGCAATACAAAGAGAGGTGCTGTCACACGACGCAGACAAAGCTCCGTGGAGAAGTTCTGCTGAAAAAATTCCTTGATTTGCTTGATGGCCAGCTCAGTCTGTTGACGGCTCAGCAAGGTCTTGTAGTCTTTCGGTCGGATAATTTGGCTCATATTTGCTTTTTTTTATGTTAATGTTATCATACCTTACACATATTTGTATAAGGCATGAGGCGCAAAGGAAATCAACCTTTCAGTAAACCCAAGGTTAAGTCCTGCGCAATAGATAATGTCTCTTGCGGACCATCGGCGAAAAAGAATCCAACTTTGAAATTGCCACCCTTTCACAACCAACGGAACATTTTCCGCTAAAACGCAGATGCAAAGATAAGCACAAAATATAAATACGCAAGCAAAATAAAATAAAATTTTTCTTTTTGTCACGAATTTCTAGTAATATTTTATCATTTTGCAGTGTTTATGTCAAATATCGTAAACACCGAACGGAGAATTTCCCTCTTTGAATATTGCTAACGCCTGCTTATATCCTTCCTTCTTTTCCCCTTATCCACTCCAAGCGATATGAAAACGAGAGTCAAAACTTGTCAGGGCATGAACAGAGACAGCCTTTATCCTTCAATTTCTCATTCCCGAAGGTCTTGCCACAGTCGTTCGATCACAGTATTGAGACGAATGATATCAGACAAGAAATTGTCTTAAAAAGACAAAAGGTTAATAAAGTGGCACAACATTTCTTTACACGACATAATATCATACCCATCGAAGCATCGTATGTTCCTGCCAAGGCCCTTTATCCGAATCACACCTGTTGATATCAGAAAGAAAAAGTTCTTACCACAATCAATGCAAGATGAAACGTAAAATCATTGCTGTCTCAAAACACCGCTATCGTTCGACACGGCTCCACTCTCAAGCATTTTTTATTCATCTCACCCACACCATCAATATTATCCGAAGTAAACTTTCATGTCTGCGTTTTATTAATTACCTTTGCGTGTCTTTTCAAAACACAGCACAGATGAACAACTGTGAAGACCTCACACAAGGTAAAATAACAGCCACGCTGCTGCAATTCACCCTACCAATGATTGCAGGAGCAATGATGCAGCAATGCTACAACATTGCCGACACCCTCATTGTCGGCCGCCTCATCGGTCCCGAGGCCCTGGCAGCGGTCGGCTCCGCCTATACCCTCATGGTGTTTATCACCTCCATCATCATTGGGCTATCCATGGGTAGCGGCACAGTGTTCTCACTGAAATTCGGCAGCAACGATCTGCCGGCATTACGCCGGAGCGTCTTCGCCTCACTGATTCTCACTGGAGCCGTGACCCTGGCACTCAATGTGGCAGCCTATCTATGGACCGACGACATCCTGCGGCTGCTGAGTGTACCCGGCGATGTCTATCCACTGATGCGCTGTTATCTTATCATCATTTTCAGTGGCATCATCCTTTCTTTTGTCTACAATTTCTGCGCCTCGCTGTTACGTTCAGTGGGCAACAGCCGCGCACCCCTCTGGTTTCTGGCAGTATCGGTAGTACTCAATGTCCTGCTCGACCTCGTCTTCATTCTTCTCCTCCACCAGGGAGTGGAAGGAGCGGCGACAGCCACCGTCGTCTCACAGGCCGTGGCAGCGGCAGGCATCGTGACATACATCATCAAGACCCATCCTGAACTACTGCCCAAAGCTGCCGATACAACAATCTACAAGGATACGATCCGCGAGATCGTCACCTTCTCCTCGCTGACCTGCGTACAACAGTCGGTGATGAATTTCGGCATTCTGATGGTGCAGGGACTGGTCAACAGTTTTGGCATGGCCGTCATGGCAGCCTTTGCGGCCGCTGTAAAGATTGACTCGTTCGCTTACATGCCCGTACAGGAGTTCGGCAATGCCTTCTCCACCTTTATCGCCCAGAATTTCGGAGCTTCCAAGGCCGGCCGCATCCGCCGTGGCGTGAGACGTGCGCTGGTCATGACCATATTGTTTTCCATTGCCGTCTCTGCGATAGTATTCATACTGGCCGAACCACTCATGACGATCTTTGTCGATCCCGGTCAGAAAGAGATCATAGCGATCGGGGCCGACTATCTGCGCATCGAAGGCGCGTTCTATGCCGGCATAGGCATCTTGTTTCTCCTCTACGGCTACTACCGCGCCATCCGGATGCCCGCCATGTCTGTGGTGCTCACCGTGCTGTCGCTCGGTCTGCGCGTGCTGCTCGCCTATCTGCTCGCAGCCGTACCCTCCATCGGAGTCAACGGTATATGGTGGTCCATCCCCATCGGATGGTTCATAGCCGACAGTGTAGGCATGCTTTATTATGGACACACGCTCCGGAAAATCTATACGCCACGGGGGATCCAGTTGCACAAGATGATGACCGGACACAGAGCATAAGCAACCCTGCCTGCTCTCGGACATCCCAACAGCCGTCTCCACACATATTTCTCTCTTCGCACTCAAAGACAACATAGATATGATCCAGCAAACCACTTTCTCACTTCAGCCGGCATCAGCCGGTTTCCATCTCGTCACAAGGGAAATCATGCGGCAACTTCCTGCACTGCCCAAGACGGGACTACTCCATCTCTTCATACAGCACACCTCGGCTGCCCTGACAATCAACGAGAACGCAGACCCGGATGTACGCATAGACATGAAGAACATCTTCGACCGTCTCGTGCGGGAGCGCGAGCCTTATTACCAACACACCCTCGAAGGTGACGACGACATGCCCGCACATGCCAAGACATCCCTCGTGGGGCCCTCGGTCACCATCCCCATTACCAACGGACAGCTCGCCCTGGGCACCTGGCAAGGTATCTACCTCTGTGAGTTCCGCCGGCATGGAGGTGCCCGCCGCATCGTGGCCACTATCATAGGTGAGTGATTCTACAAAAACCAATGGACTCTCTCTGCGCCTGTCGGTTAGAAAGTTCGCAACCGAATATTATAAACTGAAGTTTCGCAAGTGCCTAAGCAGATGCATAATTTAACGTAATTTTGGAATAAAAATGGGTTGAAGTTTGAATAACTCATTGAAAATGAGTAACTTCATAATCGCCAAAAAAATGAAGTTCAAACCTCAAAGTCATAAGCAAAGATACAAATATTTTATCAGATCTAAGAAGTTTTTCTCAAAAGATAACAACCGTGCAATTAACAGCATTATGAGCGTGATGGAGCACATAAACATACGTCCAAAACAGCTGGGGGCTGAGAAACGTGAGAACTGCAAGTTTACCAACCTGCAGGTCCTGACACTGCTCATCCTCATGCCGTTCTTCCTGGTCAAGAATGTTAGCCGATACCTTGACTCAGGATTACGCAATCTGTTTGTTTGTGAAAAGGACATGTTCTATCGTTTTATGAATAATGGAAACATCAAATGGCGCCGGCTGCTCTATTCAATGAACAGACAGCTGATCAAGAAAATCAACCGTGAGACAGAGAGCAATCACGACAAGCCCGTATGCCTGATCATCTATGACACGGACGCTCCCAAGACGGGAAGGAAGTGCGAGCTTATCGGCCGCATATACTCTCATGTGACCCACAAGAGTCTACTTGGCTTCAAGTGCCTTACCCTTTTGCTTTCCGACGGCGTAAGCCAGCTGATGCTTGACTTCTCCCTCCATGGCGAGGAATACAAGAATGTTGACAGAAAGCAGGGACTTACGAAGGCTGAGCAGGCAGCACAGTTCAGTGAGAATCATGACGGGCAGGCCATCAAGGAGCGGACGGACGAATACTTGATGAAGAAGACGGACAAAGCCATAAAGCGCGGCATCCGTTTTGACTATCTTCTCGTGGACAGCTGGTTCACCAACTCCGACTTCGTTAAGCTCATCACAAGCCGTCATATCCACTGCAACCTTATCGGCATGATCAAAATCGGCAAGACCAGATACCAGACTGAATACGGGAACCTTACCGCCAAGGAAATCATCAGAAAGCTCCATGCCAAGAAACTCTGCAAGCACAGCAACACCCTCAGGTGCACATACTGCACTATAGACGCAAAGTTCGCCGGAACGACAGTACAGCTCTTCTTCTGCAAGCGGGGCCGCAAGGGACAATGGAACGGGCTTCTTACAACTGACCTTAGCCTCGGCTTCCTTCAGGCTTACAGGACTTACTCCATGAGATGGGCCACAGAAGTCGCATATCACGACATGAAGGGACTGCTCAATCTGGGAAAATGCCAGTCGGTTCACTTCTCCGCACAGATTGCAAGCTTCACTCTCACGATGATGCAGTACAACATACTGTGTACCGTGAAGAGGTTCGAGTCCTATGAGAGCATCGGAGGAATCTTTAGGGAAGTCTCCTCCGAAACCCTTGAGCTGTCTGTTCCTGACAAGATATGGAAACTTATACTGGACACCATTCTTGCCATTGAAGAGCTTGTCTCTGCAGATGCATGCGGACTTCTTTCGGCACTTATTAGTGAAAATCCCAAGTCCCATCAATTATCGAATATTTATAAACTCGCATCGTGATTTATTCATTTGCGGAATTTGAATCAATTACATATAAGTATGGCAAGATCATCAATGGCAATATATGTCTGGCTTATCAACCTGCTGGATAGTAAGAGCAAGATGACATTAAAGGAGATATCCCAAGCATGGTCAAGGTCTTCTTTGTCTTTCGGAGAAGAACTTCCACGAAGCACGTTCAACTACAATAGGAATGCAATAAGAGAAATCTTGGGTATAAACATCGTTTATGACAAAAAGAGCAGGAAGTATTCCCTCAAACAAGACTCCTTATCATCAGAAGCTGCGAAAGACTGGTTGATAGACTCATTTACGACTTTCAATCAGCTGACAATGAACAGAAGCCTTGAGAACCGTATTATTTTTGAGAGTGTGCCATCCGGGCGTGAATATCTTTCAGACATTATTGATGCCATGAAAGAAAATGAGGTGCTGGATATTACATATAAAGGCTTCTACAGCGAGACACTCCCAAAAGAATATGCCTTCATGCCTTATGGAATGAGGATATTCCGCAGCAGGTGGTATGTGATTGGAGCGAAAGAAAATACGCAATCTGTCTTCTCTCTGGGTCTTGACCGCATAATAGACCTGAAGCATACCGGCAGAAAGTTCGTCCTGCCGAAGAATTTCTCCCTAGAGAAATACTATAAGGATTGCGCAGGGGTGATAGCAGACCGCAACGTACCGGTCAGGCATATTGTCCTAAATGTCAAGAAGCCTTCCACTCAAAAATATCTTATCAGTCTCCCGCTTCATCAGTCACAGCAGGTTAAGGTCAATAAGGACAACAGCTGTGACTTCTCTTACGATGTAAGGCCCACCTTTGACTTCCTGCAGTCCATCATGATGCTCGGCGACGACGTGGAGGTTGTCAGCCCTGCTGACGTAAGAGCAGACATTCGTGAGAAAGCCAAGAATGTTGTCAAGCTGTATGAAGGAAAGCAGGCTACCAAGGGGTAACTTGCTTTCCTTGAGATTCATTAGGCTGTATGTCAAATCACGTTGACGATGGTCGACAACACTTGCTCATACCATTCGGAGCAACGCTGCCCAAATCCAGGGTGATAGGTCCTGAATGCTAGCGGCAGGCCATCAGCAGAGACCCTGGCCAGCTCCCTCGTTTCATAGCCTTCAACCGGCGAGAAACTGGCGTTGGGGAATTTTTGTCTGATGTCATTGTCATAGTCTGGACCAGTAAGGAAGATGCACGCATCCGGTTGCACTATTCTCATCTCATCCCTCAAGACATTAAAATATTTATTCTCGAGCCGAGTCACCAAGCCATCGGGACGGCCATTGCCGTCGCCCTTTCCAAATTTGTTGATATTATTTACGACAACGGAATGATTGTATGGCGTGTCGTCGCCGTTAATCATCTTGTTGATAATCTCGACGTATTTCCAGAAAGGGGTATGATAGTTACTGCCGTAGTCGAAGTCTTTGTATGTAGTTATTACCTCATCGACATCCTGTCCGCTCCTGACGCAAATGTCATTCCATCCGTTGGTTTCCTGCCCGATGATCATAACCTTCTTCGCGGCTTTAAGATACTCGTCTTCCCAAATATGAATAAGGTAAGGCGCCGTGTAGTTTCTAATGTTATGGCTTTCAAGCTGACCATACATTTTATTCAGACCATCAATATGGTTGACATACAGTTCTCTAAGTTGTTTGTTAATACTCAATTTTACTATTTTAATTATTAATTATGGCGGAGTTCATTAGCAAGTGCAAATTTGCGAAGTCTTTTTGTAAACGACTTCATCTGGAGTGAGGAAATTAAGTTTTTCTCTTGATCTTGCGTTAATTGTTTCTTCGTATCATCTTAATTTTTTGCACCTATGTTGGACTTGCCTATATTGCCACTCTCTAATCCGCCCAATGCAACGACAAGACGGATTTCATCATTCGGCATATCGACAGGCTTATACCACCAGTTGAATCTTTCACTAAAGCAATCGGCAAACTCCGTCAATGCCTCCAACTCATACATGATCAACGTATCCTTGTTGGAAAGGATATAGAAGAACACCTCCTTTGCTTTGAATACCTCTCCCGTCTTGAAAATGTCATACTTGCCCAGTTCCTGCAAAGCCATCTTTATCCTGTCTCTTTTCCCTCTCACAGTAACATCGATGATAAAGGGGTGGACAGAATGAATAAGCTTGTCAAAGAATAGACAATCATCGTCGTCTTCCCTGATGTCATTGAACAAGTATTTGATACTCTCAACCTCTTTGGATTGAAGACCTGACATAGGTGCCAGGCTGATGACCTTTGACGTTATCTCATTTTCCATTTTTCTTAATTAATTAACTAATAATCAACAAATTAACTTCTATTTTTGCATTGCGATGGGATCCTTTGTGCGGATGCCTGGTAACCATCTTGTCCGATGTTGGGGTGAAGGATTTCTTTCTCAGCCTGGTATTGAGCCCAGTTTTTTCTGCATGCGTCGAAACCTTCTCTGTACAATCATTTTTCCTCAAGCCTCCCAAGGCTATTATCAGTCGGATTTCATCGTCCGGCATATCGAAGGCCTCTTTATACACATAAGGCGTATGGGGGAATCGCTTTTTGAAGAAGCGCAGGTCACTAATAGCCTTGTAGTCGGCTCCGTTTGCCACAACAATGAAAAGACCTGCTTCCGCATGAAAGGCAGCCTTTGACTTAAAGACATCATACCTAAAAAGCTCATCCATAATCTTCTCAATCTTGTTACGTTGGCTGTGAACAGAAACGTCTATGAACATAGGGTTCTTTGACATAAGAATCTTGCAAAAGACGTTCATCTTGTCATTGGCTATGCCCTTGAGCAAACTGGCAATGCTCAGAATGTCAGAACTTTGATACTCTTGTAATGGCGAAAGACTTACCACATTCGATGCAACAATACTGTTTAATTCCTTCTTCATAACTTCTCTATATAATGATTAACAATAGAATCTACAGATAAATATATGTACCAATCGGTTACGGCTATGACAGCCATATAATATAATGATAACAGTGAGCTCGAGAGCTTACCACGGATCAAGCAACTAAGGAAGTGAAAGGTACTGTCAGCCAGCAGCATACATCCAAGCGATATAGTACCAACCCATATCCATTGGTTCAGCAAGCTGGCATTGAGACAGACAAGCCCCATGCAGAGAGCAAACCATGGCAGGCGTAAGGCCGACCAGTGATAACCATTCCTTGTACTAATCTGTTCACAACTGCTTTCAGTAGCCAGCTTGCTTTCTTCATTGTCACTACTCGGGCAATCTTTCTTACACATGACAGAGGCTTGTGCCTTTGTACAGTTCATTGATTTTTCTTGTTCCATAATGCTAAATATTTATGTCGATATGCTCTATTGTTCGTTTCATCCCTGCTATTGCAAGCAATAGGAAGAGAAGCACGGCCGCTATGCTCTTGCAGTAAAATCGCCTATTGTCCTTCCTCGACTATCGGTCATGAAAGGCGTTGTAGTAATCTTCACAGAGCTTTACCGCTGCCATTACACCTATAATCCCTATCGCTGCCATAAAGCAGTTGTCCCACTGAGTCCAAGGCTCAGGTAATGAGATCCAATATTTACTTGCTTCCATATCTAATTAATATTTATCGCTGCAAAGATAAGACTGTAGGTGTACAAGATTGTTGGACAGTGTGAAAAATATATTGTAATTAGTGATTATTTCGAGAAGTGTCTATGAATATTATTATTTCTACATAAAATTTGTGTATATGGGTAAAAAGCATTATCTTTGTGAAAACATAAACTAAACTATATGCAGCCTATCCAGTTAGATAATGAAGACAACAAGATAATTGAATTAGCTTCTGAAGTAGCAAAAGAACTAAACACTTCAGATAAGTATCCACCACATTTAAATCTTTTAGCTTCTATATTGAAGACCCCTGAAGATTTAAATGAAGATGGACACACACTCCGGAAAATCTATACGGCACGGGGGATCCGGCAATGTAAGACGATTGACGGGCACAGGCCACAGACAGGCCAGCTGCCTATGTGAATGCCTCCGGTATGGCGACGGGAGCCGCATTGTGGGAGCCACCATCATCTACTGTGGCACAGCACTTTCTCCGAACAAGCGCAACCTGCCGGGCTTCTTTCCTGTCTCTTGATCCTATGTCACTCTTAATGGCCCTAATCATTATCATCAAGATACACTACTGTCCAAAGAAATTTTCCCATAGA
>HF988430.1 GCA_000431975.1 Prevotella sp. CAG:924
AGCTAAACAATCCCCCATATTTATCGGGTGAGCCAATATTATCACATGCCGATATTCCTAAAATGGAATATAGTTTTTTGAATTATCGAAAATCTCTATGATATAAATATTCACAGTTATATTATAGATGGGTCTTCGCCGTAGTCTACGGCAATGATGTTTTTGTTCATATTTGTATTGTTTTGTAATTGCATTGTTGGATTCTTGTTGTGAACTATTAGTAGAATTCAACCGGAAATATGCTCAAAATATATAAAAGATGTATATTTGTTTTGAAATTATCTCTACATACTTTATATTTGCAGTATTAATCAATGATTTCATTCACGGATGGACGAAATTATCATAATTTTATTATTAATCTTTCTTAATGGCTTGTTCTCCATGTCGGAGATAGCCGTCATTTCTGCTAAAAAAGTAACATTGTCTAATGCCGAGAAAAAGGGTAGTAAAGGCGCAAAAATGGCTTTGCGCTTGGCTGGTGATCCCGATCGTTTTTTGTCAACGGTACAGATAGGTATAACACTTATCGGAATTCTTACGGGTATCTATTCCGGTCAGGCTCTTTCCGGGCGGGTAGCCAGTATGTTGGTGCAGATAGGATTACCTGTAACATGGGCTGTTACGGTGGCACAAGCACTTATCGTTATCATTGTGACTTATCTTACCATCGTCTTGGGAGAGCTTGTGCCCAAACGTATTGGTATGAGTCTGGCGGAGAGTGTGTCAAAGATGATATCACGTCCAATGTATATTCTGTCGCTCATGGCAAGTCCTTTTGTATGGATCTTGTCGAAGAGTACGGAGATGCTGGTCAATCTTCTAGGAGTTAGACAAGCGGAAGGAAAGGTTACAGAGGAAGATATCAAGTCCTTTGTGCGGGAGGGCCGTGAAGATGGTGAAGTGCAGCAGGTAGAAGAGGATATCGTAGAACGTGTGTTTTTATTGGGTGATCTGAAGGTTGGCTCCTTAATGACCCATCGTTCAGAGGTAGTAACGTTGGACGTGGGCCAGACCAGTGACAGTATACGAGAGGTACTTAGTCAGGATCTTTATGAGGCCTACCCCGTTGTGGATCATAGCTTGAAAAACATCGTGGGTGTGGTGTCGCTCAAGGATCTTATCTTTAGATTAGGAGATTCATCGTTCGATTTGAAAGAGATTATGCGTCCGCCAATTTATTTTTATGAGAATATGAGCGTATACAAAGCCTTGGAGCAGATGAAGGAGCAACGTCTCTCCCGAGTGTTCGTATGTGATGAGTTTGGCAGCTTTCGAGGCATCATCACACTTAGGGACATTCTGGAAGGTCTTGTTGGCGGTATAGAGGATGTAAGCGATGGGCCTGCAATTACTGAGCGGGCGGATGCCCCTGGCTGGCTGGTCGACGGACGTTGCCCGTTATACACTTTCCTTTCATATTTTGATCGTGAGGATCTTTATGACACAACACGATTTCGCTTCAGTACTGTTGCAGGGTTGGTAATAGAACAATTAAAGCATATCCCGCAGGCGGGTGAGCGTACGGAATGGAATGAATTTGCATTCGAGATTGTCGATATCGATGGAGCTCGTATAGATAAGCTGCTCGTTACGCGTAGACATAACGATAATAATGAGAAGAAACAGGAAGGTATTTGATATCTGAAGATGGGATAAAATAGAATTTTCTGGAAAATGATAAGGAGCAATGCTGTAAATAGAAGAAAATCTTTTTTACGGCATTGCTCCTTGTTCTTCAGTATATTGAGCCGGTGGATAAAGTCTGCATGACTTCCCTTTTCTGGTCTCAAGTCTTTTGCGATTCCTTATTGTAAGATTCTTACCATTGACATGGCAGAGATTTCGCTGTCCGGTGAGACAGTGGCTTTTATTCGATAATGGTTGATAGTATGAGAACCGTCAGTCTTGTCGACAGCCTGGTCGGCTGATACTTGTACTCCATATTCATAGACCCCATCTCCTACCTCTTTTTTGTCGATCTTAAGGTCATTGCCCAATCGCCAGTTCATGTTTTCAATATTGTCCTTATAGATCTTGTTCATGAAGGAGATTACATCTTCTGGGGTCGCTCCGGCCTTACCAAGGAAGTTGGTAAGAATGGCACTTACAGAGCTTTCGAGACCGCTCACGTCACGGCTGTTGACACTTTGGAAGAATTTGCGGAGTACGGCGACGACAGCTTGCCTCTCAGTCGGTTGTACGGTGTTGGCCTCCAATGTCTTGAGAGCGTTGTTGGCTTCTTCCACATAACGACCGTTAGGATGTTGTGTGAGATACTGTTTCAAGGCTTCTGGGGTATTTTGCCGTCCGGCTAATGCCCAGTCGATAGAGTCAATTTTGAATTGTGCTTCTACACGGTGCTCGCTGTCTGGATGACGGGCAAGATAGTCTTCGAGAGCCTCTTTTGATCCGCTTATAATGGCGTTGTTCCAATCGGCGTCGATATTTTCCATTGCTGCGAGACGGGCCCGTACAGAATCAAGATGTTCTTCTGGTGCATCAGGGTTATTGTCAAGATAACTCTGCATCACCATGGGATCATTGCTTTTCATGGCATATCCATAAGCTTCTTGTTCTTTGGAGGTCTTGGCCTCATGATAGAAATAGAAGCTGACCCCTACGACAATGATGGCAAAGATGAGTCCGGCGATGAGTGCACCATGTCCTTTTTTCTTAGGTGTGTCTCCTTCGTTTATTGGTGGAATAGGGGGTACAGGTGTCTGGGAAGTTGTTGGAGCGGATGGGCGTGTTTGAGGTTTGACGTCCGCATTGGTGGGTGTCGTTTGTCTTTCCATGCCTTGTGCTATGGCGCGGTCTGAAGGGGCGCCTGTGAGATGGTGGCAGATAGGGCACATCTCCTGGTCACGGAAATACACCTCCCCGCATTGGGGACACTTGATGATTTTACCTGCAATCTGTATACCACAGTGAGGGCATGCAGGTGCCTTGTCGCTGATTTGTCGCCCACATTCGGGGCACTTTATTATGGCC
Source organism: Prevotella sp. CAG:924 (assembly GCA_000431975.1). GTDB lineage: Bacteria > Bacteroidota > Bacteroidia > Bacteroidales > Bacteroidaceae > Prevotella. The sequence goes on from HF988430.1 coordinate 2,995, forward strand.
ATAAAATAATAATAACAGTTATTTCAGTTTTCTATTACTTTCTATAATATATATCATCCTATCGGTGTCGGAATCTTATCTCACGCAATCGGTGCTGCCCCATGAACCGGCTTTTGTCCACATATCCATTGATGCCATTTAGGTGACCTTTACCGGTATACTGCCAGATGACGAAGTCGAGGTCATCTTTCAGTATGGGCTCCTGCCGGGTGTATTGGGCGATCATTACCTTATAGTCGTCAAGCAGTCCCAGCAGATTGTGATCATAGAAATTGGCTCCCGTATAGATGAGGGGCTTTTGATGATAGGCTTTTTCCATCAACTGGAGGAAAGTGAAAAGTGAGTCACGAAAAGCTTCTACAGGTAAGCCACCCCGTGTTTCCACATCGACCATAGGTAGCAGATCTTGGTCTTCCGGCCGACATTGTGCGCGGAAATTGTCCAGTTGTGTCTGTTGTGCCACTTTCGGTCGATAGAAATGATAGGAACCCACTTTTAGTCCGTAGCGGTGGGCCATATCTATATTAGCTTTATATTTTTCATCCACACGGGTGCCGCCTTCTGTCGCTTTTAGATAGACGTAGGCCATCTTCGACGCGCCTACGGCTTCCCAGAATACATTACCCTGATAATGGCTTAAGTCGATACCATGGATATGACGGCAGGTGTCTTCACATTCTTGAGCATTTTGTGCGTGGAGACCTGTGGAAGACAGGAAGACTAAGAGAAAAAGTATGATCCTTATAGAGTTCATAGTTGCAAAGATACGCAAAAGTATTCGTATAGTAGGGGAAGATAGTCCGGATTTTTAAATTAATTAAGGGTGAAGGCGGCATGTGTCATGCTATTCCTCGATCTCTTGCAGGGAACGGGCGAAGTTATGGAAGAAACTACTGACGGTCTCAATAGGCGCATATACAAAGTAGCGATAGCTTCGTCGAAGATTACGTCGCAGCAAGGCAGAATTGTTATGTACGAAGCCCGCATGGCTCTGCCGGAAATGCCATTCTTCAGCAGTATCTTCTACGGTATGAGCTACAGAGCGCAGTATCAGACGGTTAGCGGCCGGCTCTACATGGTTGACGAAAGGAAGTTCTTCTTTCTGAAAATGGAATCCAGCCATAAGCATGCTTCCTTGCAGTTGGGCCATACGTCGCAGAAAGAGTTTGGAAAGCCAATGGTCGAGTTTTACAAAGTCCACTTGGTCACCTTGGGTACGGAGATAGCTGCCGAGCTGGATGATGCCTGCGAGCATCGTTCCGTGGTTGAGCATGGATGCTGTTGTTTCGACGATGATATGAAGTACGTCTATGGCAGCCATGTTTGTGTCTATGGCATGTCGTTCGTGTTGTTCGATTTTGCGCAGTCGGTGGTTTAGAAAGACGTTACTCAGTATGGGCTGGGGATTTATTGCAGGCGGTGCAAGTAGTTCTCGGTTGCGCAGCGTATCGGGTATATTCATCATAACATCGTTTTCGTGGTGTTTGATACCCTGTCGGGCTGCTGCTTCCACACCTTGTACCAATACCATCTGTTCCAGCCTGTTCCATTTGAAGGCTGACATAGGTTCAAGAGACTCGTATTCATTAAGTGCTCCCGAGCGCAACAGACGGAAAAAATTGCGGGTGATGATATTCATTGAATTTTCGAATTTTATGGCAGTTGTTTGCTGCTGTTTCAGATGTGTCAGCCCTGTTTGTCTATATCTGCTGTCTGGCTGTATTTGCGCGGATAGCGGAACAGGATTGCCAGCAGGGCAGCCATACCGATAGCCATGGGATAGTAAAGATAGGGGATGATTTCCATTGGTGAGAGATGTGCCAGGCCTGCGGCGAGAAGCATTTGAACGCCGTAGGGTAACAGTCCTTGTACCGTGCATGAGAAGGTGTCGAGAATAGAGGCACTCTTGCGGTTGTCCACTCCGTATCGGTCACCGATACGCTTGGCAATATGTCCCACCGTCAAAATGGCGACTGTATTATTAGCCGTACACACATTGACAAGACTTACTAAAGCAGCGATGCTGAGCTCAGCGCCGCGCTGGCTGTGTACATGAGCTGTGAGTATCCGGATGATATAGTCAATGCCACCATTCTTACGGATGACCTCTAGCATGCCGCCGGCCATCATGGCGATAATGATAAGTTCACCCATACCCGTGATTCCTGTCCCCATCGCACCGAGCCAACCGAAGAAGTCATAGCCTCCTGTGATTATTCCGATGACTCCGGAAAGCAGTGTTCCGATAGATAGGACGGCCATAACGTTCATCCCACAGATAGCAGTGATAAGTACGGCAACATAGGGGATCACCTTCAGCAGTTCGATAGGATGTTCTCCCGGAGGTGTAGACAGGTGATTACCCATTATAGTATAAATAGCGAGGATAAGAAGCGCTGCAGGAGCTACGATAAGAAAGTTGACACGGAATTTATCGCTCATTCTACACCCTTGCGTCTGTGTAGCTACAACGGTCGTATCAGATATAAAAGAGAGGTTGTCACCGAAGTAAGCACCCCCGACCACGGCGGCTACTGGCAGTGCTGCCGTCGCTCCTGTCTCTGAGGCGACACCGGCTGCAACGGGAACTAAGGCGACCACTGTGCCTACACTGGTGCCAATAGAGACAGAGATGAAACAGGCGGCGAGAAAAAGACCGGGCAGCAACATTCCTGCCGGGAGAATCCGGAGGGCAAGCTCTACAGTGGCATCAATGGCCCCCATACTTTTAGCTGAGGCTGCAAAGGCTCCAGCTAGCACATAGATCCATAGCATCATCATGAGTTGCCCCGAAGACGCTCCACGACTATAGGTATCGATGCGTTGCTTTAGCGGGAATCCACCTGATACTGCAATGGCATATATGCTGGCAATCATGAAGATGACAGCCATAGGCACCTTGTAGAAATCGCCAGCAATGAGGCTTAATACCACATATAGTCCGATGAAGACCAATAGTGGTGAGAGTGCCAGAAGTCCTCCGTATCTTCTCATAGCTGTGTCTTCCGATAGAAGTCCACGTTTTCTTTACTTAACAGTTCAATGGGCATATAGTTTACGGGTTGCACTTCCTGTTTAAGCACGATAGCGCGGAATAGTGCGTCGAGACTGTAGTATCCTTGTTGATAAGCATGCTGCGCTATGAGAAATGATATGCTTCCTTTGCGGAGGCATTGAGCGTTTTTAGCTACCATATCATAACCCATGATCTGGATGTCTCGTCGATTAGTCTGCAGAAGGAAATTACCCACAATATGAGCCTTTGATCCAACGGTGATGCAGTGATGTATGTTGGGATATTGTTCAAAGAATTTTTCCAACAGCTTGTTTTGTTCTGGACGAGGGGCTGCAAGGGGCAAATCAAGCTCTATAATTTTTACCTCAGGATAGTGCTCTTTCATATAATGGCGAAAACCGACTTCTCGGTTGTCTTGTTGCCGGGAGGCTACATGTCCTTCGGGTGTCGTAAGTTTGAAAAGCATGATTTCTTTCTCTCCGTGGGCAATCAGCATAAGCATGCGTGCGGCAAAATAGCCACTAGAGAAAGAGTCCTGACCGAAAAATGCCAATGGCTTGAGCTCGGGCATATAGGAATCGAGCATGACAAAGGGGAGTCCTGCGGCATGCATCTTATCTGTGAAAATGCGTGATGGACCGGCTTCTACCGGCACCATTACCACACCATCCGGGTGACTGGCCAGACATTGCTCAGCCGTTTCCAGAAAAGACTGATCGCTGAAACGGTCAAAATAATACATTGTTGCTTTTACATGAAAGTCACCACGTGCATCTACGGCCATGCGAGTACCTTCCTCTATCTCTTCCCAATAGGTAACCGATTCGTGTCGTGGAATGACAACTGCGAAATGATATGTCCGGTTGTACGCTAGTGCAGAGGCGTACATGTTGGGTTTATAGTCCATCTCCTTTAATGCCTGTTCCACTTTTTCGAGTGACTTAGGAGAGACATTAGGACGTTGGTGCAACACACGATCTACGGTGCCCACTGACACGCCTGCTCTTTCTGCAATATCTTTAATTCTGATTTTTTCGGTCATAAAAACGATTACCCATTGATTATTTGCACAAAAGTAATAAAAAAAAATGGATTGTGCGAATACACTTTATATTTAATTGTTAAAAAATACAGATTTCACTTATTTGCCGGTTCACAAGTGCAAAGTTTTGAAATATTCTTGTTATTTTTGTCTTTGAAAACGATCATTATCTTTTATTGAGACGTTGTCTTTTATCAAAATATTATCGATTGAGCATAAAGTCTCTTTTCTCCTCTTTTGGGACATTGCTTTGTATGTGCGTTGTCTTGCTTTCAGCCTGTCACTCTGATTCTCACCAAACTGTTGATCGGTTGAATGAGCTTTCGTATGCCTGGCATTATAGGGATCTCGATTCAACGGCAACCTATGCCCATCGGGCCTTAGAAATCTCGGCTGGTTATGGAGCGGGACGGGCAGAGGCTTATAATCATCTCGCATTTGTCTATATGGCGAAGATGAACTATAAGAAAGCAGAGGAACTGTTACATTATATTTTGCGGACTACCAATAATGAAGTGGAATTGCTGGTGGCGGATGTCCAGTTGATGCGTCTTTGTCAGCGCCAGTCACGCAACAAGGATTTCTACGAATATATGGCTCGGGCTCGTCGTCGCTTGAGCCGTATTAAGGAGGAACGTCATAGCCTTGACCGGCATGGTAGGCATCGGTTTGTTTATGCTTCTACTGAATTGGAGATTACAGCTTCTACCTATTATTATTATCTTGGATTGACACAACAAAGTGTGGCAGCGATAGATTCGATTAATCCAGGTGGTGCCATTATGCGTGATACGGCACAGTTGTGCAATTATTTTTATGCTATCGGTTCGGGAGGCATTCTCTCTCGTCCTACAGAGGCAGAAGTGGCACAGGAAGAATTCGACTATCTTTCACGTTGTTATTTTCTTGCCATCCAGGGACACTATCCTTATTGGGAAGCACAGGCATTGCAGGCTATGAGTGAGCATTTGCAGGTGAGCCGTAAGCAACGTGAACAGTTGCTGCGCGATAATTCGCTCTATCTTCGGTATATTAATATTGACGAGATGCCAGATTCGCTTCTGGCTGGCAATTTGGCACAACGGGGATTAGATCTCTTTCGTGCGTATGGTGATGTATATCAGATAGCGGGAGGCTATCGTACGCTGGCCAAATGTTATTGGAGTATCGGAGATTATACATCGGCATTAGGATGCCTGCATCGTGCGCTTACGGCTAACACCGCGATCAAACAGGCACCCGATTTGGTTGCTTCTATCCGGGAGCAGCTTTGTCTGGTCTATTCTGCTATGGATGATAAACCGGCAAGTGACTATAACCGCAACATGTATCTTGACATACAGGAACAGACCCGGCAGGATCGTTATTACGAAGCGCGTGCTGCCCAGCTTGCCCGAAGCTCCCGGCAACTCAATATTCTACTGGCTGCGGTAGTGCTTATGATCATAGTCGTGATATTGTTGCTCTTTTTCTTCGATCGTATGCGCCGGCGAAGTGACGCCCGTTTCTCACTTGACACCCTGCTTGGACCGCTTCGTCAGTGGGAACAGCAGCAGACACAGCAGCAACAGCAGGCACAAGAACATTATGAGGAGGTGGAAGAGCAGCAGCAGGTCGGACAGCTTCATTTGCAGCAGAATCTGCGCCGAAATCTCGAACAGAGGGCAAAGGTGTCACTTGTTTGTAGTATTCTTCCTCTCATTGACCGTATTGTTAATGAATTGCGTCAGCTGCGCACACGTAATGAAAAGGTAGCGTTACGTCAGCAGCGCTTACAATATATTTCCGAACTGACCGATACGATAGCACGGGATAACGATATACTGACCCGTTGGATTCAGATGCGGCAAGGACAGGTGAGTCTGAAAATCGAGACATTTCCATTACAGGATCTTTTTGATGTTGCCCAGCAGGGAAGCATGAGTTTCCGGATTTGTGGTCTCAATCTTGATGTAAAGCCGACGCAGGCCATTGTGAAAGCCGACAAGGCCCTTACATTTTTTATGATTTCTACCATTACCGCAAATGCACGTCGTTTCACACCTCAGGGAGGAAGTGTGACGATAGAAGCTTTTGAACAGCCTGACAGCGTGGAGATAAGTATCCGTGATACAGGTTGTGGTATGTCCGATGAGCAACTGACTCATCTTTTTGATCGTACTTATACAGGCGGTCACGGCTTTGGATTGAAAAATTGCAATGGTATTATAGAATCGTATCGTAAGCTGAGCTCTTTCTTCAGCGTCTGTTCTATTGGAGCGGAGAGTAAGATAGGAAAAGGTAGTCGTATTTTCTTCCGGCTTCCTAAAGGTATGGCTCGTTTGATAGTGTTGATGCTGACGGTGGTTACGACATTGTTTACCTTACCATCGACAGCCGTGGCGGAATCTTCCGACACCATTGTGGTAACGAGGGATAACCGTGCGGCTCGTTTTGCTGACAGTGCCTATTATTCCAATCTCGCAGGTACCTACCAGCGGACGTTGGACTATGCTGACAGTTGCCAACGTTATCTTGTCCCTACCGATACAGCATCTCTGCTCACTGTCAGTAATGAGGCGGCAGTAGCTGCATTAGCGTTGCATAAGTGGTCACTTTACCATCACTATAATACGATCTATACACATCTTTTCCGGCAGGCCAGTGCCGATAGTATGTTGCCTGATTATGTGCAACGCATGCAACGAAGCCAGAATAATAAGAATGTGGCCGGAATATTGCTTTTGCTATTATTGGTCGTTCTTCCACCGGCGTATTATCTGCTCTATTACCGCCACTTGCTTAATTACAGATATTCTATTGATCGTATCAATACCATCAATCGGTTGCTGATGGGGAAACTTTCTGACGAGGAAAAACTGAACGGTATCAAACAGTTGGCTGTTATGCATACTTTCCAACTTCCTGTTTCCCAGCAGCATTCTCTCGACAGTATTGTACAGGCGATTTGTGAGGCATTACAGAAAAATATAGACCGTACAGCTTTGATACGCGATCATTTGGGGCAGGCCGAGGACGAGTTACGGCGCATCCGCCGTGAGGCTGACAGTTTCCATGTGGCCAATAGCGTTCTTGACAACTGCCTTTCTACGATCAAGCACGAGACGCTCTATTATCCGTCGCGTATACGGCAGCTGGTGACAGAGGCTGCGGATGAGGTAAGCGGTAATAAGATACAGAGTGATGAAGATCCTTCCTCTCAGAATTCTGATACGGTAATGGAATCACTGTGGGAACTGACAAATTATTACCGTACGCTTTATGGCATTCTCACAGGTCAGTTGCTCGATCAGCTCGCTCCACTTTCGTTTAAGAGTGGACTGGTGGAAGAACTTTTCGATCAACTTCGGATGCTGAACGGTCGTCAGTCGCCTCAGCTTTCGGATGAACGGCAGATAGGAGAGTATGTTATGTTACGGGTAGAGATGACGATGTTGCGTCTTACTCCTCAACAGTGTCACGAGCTTTTTACACCTCTTACTGTTGATACAGGCTTTCTTGTGTGTCGGCAGATTTTGCGTGAGATGGGCGAGACGACTCATCTCAGAGGGTGTGGTATAGAGGCGTTAGTTCCTGACAACGAAGAATTGACTAGGTCGGCGCAGGTTATCCTTCGTGTTGTGTTGCCAGTGCGGTTGTATCATCGTGGTGAAAATTCTTCCTCTTTAATGTAGTGAAATAAAAAATAAATACTTATATTTACGGCATGGAACAATTTAATGTTATCATCGTAGAGGATGTACCTTTGGAATTGAAAGGCACTTTAGGTATTCTGCGCAACGATATTCCTGAAGCGCATGTTATCGGTACGGCTGATAGCGCACCGGCTTACTGGCGTCTGATGAAAGACGCACAGCCACAGTTGGTGTTGCTTGATTTGGGTCTTGGTGGTTCCACGACCGTGGGCGTGGAACTGTGTCGGCAGACCAAGGAAAGTCGTCCTGAGGTAAAGGTGCTTATTTTTACAGGTGAGATCCTGAATGAGAAATTGTGGGTCGATGTGCTTGATGCCGGTTGTGACGGTATCATTCTCAAGAGTGGGGAACTATTGACGCGATTTGATGTGGAAAGTGTGATGAGCGGGCGCCGTCCAGTCTTCAATCAGCCTCTGCTTGAGAAAATCACCGATCGCTTCCGTCGTTCTGTTAATGCGGAGATCATGCAGCGTGAGGCACTCATCCGTTACGAGATTGATGAATACGATGAGCGTTTCCTCCGCCATTTAGCCCTTGGCTACACGAAGGAGCAGATCACGGCTCTGCGGGGGATGCCTTTCGGTGTAAAAAGCTTGGAAAAACGACAAAACGACCTCGTGCGTCGTCTGTTCCCTGATGGTAATGGTGGCATGGGTGTGAATGCTACGCGGTTGGTCGTGCGAGCCTTGGAGTTGCGGATTCTCGATATTGGACATTTGGCTCCTGATGAGGCCTGAGTCTCATGACATCTGCCAGGAGTGTGGGGAGAAGATGCCTGGCGGGCTAATGGTAAAGTCTTCTGATTAAGATCCATAGAGAATGAAGCATTTCCGTCGCATTATCTGTTGGGCTATTTTTCAGCTTGCAGTATTACAGCTAGCCCTTCTTGTGCTGTCGTGGCTTTTTGCCGCGGCATGTCCTGATATGTCCTTGCGCTCACCGCTCACCGCCCCTGGCCTTCGTTGGTTTTTTGGCTCATTTGTCTCTTTTACAGCCTCTCCCGTGTTGGTGTGGCTGATAGTCTGGTCGTTTGCTGTCAGTGCGTTGCATAGCAGTGGTCTATTACGTGAAATAGTTGTCCGGTGCCATATAGGTACACATAGCTTATCGCCAGAAGAGGTATCACAGGTGTCGGTCCGTTCTCGTTTTGCAGCTATCATTACATTGGGTGTCTTCTGCTTGCAGATCGGAGTCCTTCTGTTGCTTACCTTGCCGCGACATGCTGTTTTGCTGAGTGTTACAGGGACGCTTTTCCCCGGTAGCTTTGCGGCAGGTATCATCCCGGCTTTGGCATTCATCCTTACGGTGTGTTCTTTGGTCTATGGAGTACTGAGTTTCCGTTTTCGTACAGTATATCAGCTTTGTAATGCTCTTTGTAGTCCGTTACATTCATTTCCTGCCCTGCTCTTGTTCTATGTGTTGGCCAGGCAACTTTTGGCCACTGTTGGCTATATCTTTCATTTTTGATGATGGAGCAAGCTCTGGCAAGGGCCTTCCTCTCATCATTCCTCATAGTCTTGTCCGTACATTGGAAAGGGCAGGAATTGGGCAGGTTCATGTCGCTAGATTATAATGGTGCAGAGAATTTTAAAACAAGGAATGTTGTCATAAAGTATATCTTCTTGTCTCACCTCCTTTTGTAATTTCGTCTCGACGAAGCTTGCTATGCCCTTAGCAATGGTGACACAGGCTGTTTAATATGTTTAATAGTAGTACGGAATCCTTTATATCTTTAATGATTTGAGCTTATTATTTACGAGATGTGTGAGTTAATTTTGACGATTGATAATTAATGATTTGCAGACGGATACTTTTTTACAGCTGGTATTTCAACGGATATGTCGGATGTTCTTTCTCCGTGTTTTTGTATTCAATTTGAGAGACATTCTCTGTGCTGGCCTTTTTTCATGTATAGAAAACTGAAAAGGCGTGCTTAGTTTTAAAAAAAAGACTAAAATCCTAGTATATCCCAATAGGAATGATTAATTTTGCATATTGAAGAACAAATTATAGACAGAAGAAAGCATCTGATATGGTATTTGGAATTATAGCGGCGGGAGAAGGTTCCCGTCTGGCAGCAGAAGGCATCACAGTGGCAAAGCCTTTGGTAAAGGTAGGAGGAACACCGTTGATCGATCGGCTGTTGCATGTGTTCATGAATGAAGGAGCGGAAAGGATAGCAGTGATCTGTAATGATAAAATGGCTGATGTACAACACCATCTTGAAGTCGTTCAGCGTGAAGGACTTGACGGCCAAAATATACCTTTGGATTTTATAGTCCGTTCGACACCCAGCAGTATGCATTCTCTCAATGTGTTACGGCCGTTGTTAGGCAATGGAAGTTTCGTGCTGACTACGGTTGACACGATTTTTCGTGAGGATGAGTTCCATCGCTATGTGGAGGCCTTTCGTCAGGCTGTTGACAACGGTCAGGATGGTTTGATGGGCGTCACCGACTATGTGGATGATGAGAAGCCATTGTGGGTAGGTACGGATGCAGGAATGCGTGTGACAGGTTATTATGACATGGCAGATGCGACAGGTGGCGCACCGCGTCCGACTTATATATCTGCAGGTATTTATGGCTTGACGGAAAGTTGTTGGGCAACGCTTGACCACTGTCTGGAGCGAGGAGAGCACCGTATGCGTAATTTCCAGCGCGCTTTAGTCGGTGATGGCAGACAACTGGAGGCTTTTGCATTTACGAAGGTACTCGATGTAGATCATGCTTCTGACATTGCGAAGGCTGAGGCACTGATACAGGAGGGGGTATGAGAAGACATATCGTAGCCCTACTGCGTGATCCCCGTTATTCACCTCATTCGGAGGTGAAGGACCGTGCGATAATGATGCAGACCTTAGAAGAATTGTCACGTCGTGAACAGTCTATCACATGGAAAGTGTATGACGAACGTGCATGGGCGGCTTTACATCATAAAGCCATGGAAGAGCAGGCTGCGGAGAGTGTGCAAAATGCTTTTTATGGTGAGGCTGATCTTTATCTTTCCATGTCGCGTGATGAAGAAACATTGAAGTTGCTTCACCGTTTGGAGTTGCGAGGCATCCCGGTGATCAATCCGACATGGGGAGTAGAGCAATGCCACAGATCTGTTCTTGATCGTTTGCTGCATGCCAACCGGATTCCGTTGCCTCCACAGCGTGGTGATGATGGTTACTGGTTGAAACGTGGTGATGGAGCTGCGCAGACTAAGGAGGATGTGGTGTATTGCCGAGATCATAAGGCATTGAATATGGCTTTAGCCGCTTTTCATGAGAGAGGTGTGACCGATTTGGTGGTGAGCGCCCACGTGAAAGGTGATGTCGTGAAATTTTACGGTGTGGGTACACGTTTCTTCCGGTATTATTATCCCACGGATGATGGTATCAGTAAATTCGGCGATGAGAAGGTCAACGGTGCTGCACATCATTATCCGTTCCGTGAGGAACGTCTGATGACGAGAGCACAACAGATAGCCTCGCTAACTGGTGTACAAGTCTATGGCGGCGATGCGATAGTACGGCCCTCAGGTCGTTTTGTGTTCATCGATTTCAATGATTGGCCGAGTTTTTCACGGTGTCGTGTAGAGGCAGCCGCGGCCATTGCGGAGGAAGTGCTGGAAAAGGGATTCAGGAACAATGTACCGGAGACGGTATAATATATATCAAATAGAAAAGAAAAAAAATATATAATATGGCTACATTTAAAGAACTGTTGAGGGCATCCTTTAAGTCAGAGGATACGGAGGAATGGCTAGACGTGCATTTTACACGTCCAATCGGTTTGGCATTCGCGCTGATTTGGATTCGGCTGGGTATTCATCCTAATGCGATCACTGTTCTTTCTATTTTCCTGGGTATAGGAGCAGGATGGATGTTTTATTATCCAGATTGGCAATACAATCTTTGCGGAGTGGTGTTGTTGATGTTTGCCAATTTTTGTGATTCTACTGATGGCCAGATGGCCCGTCTGACTGGCCAGAAGACTCTGGTAGGACGTATGCTAGACGGATTCTCCGGTGATGTGTGGTTTGCTGCTATCTATATAGCTATAGCCCTTCGTTTGATGAACGACACAATTCCTGGCACGGATATACGCTGGGGTATTTGGATATGGGCACTTGTGGCGGTAGCCGGTTTATGCTGTCACTCTCCGCAAAGCTCGCTGGCTGATTATTATCGTCAGATACATCTTTACTTCCTGCGTGGCAAGGATCATGCAGAATTGGACAACTCATCACAGCAGCGTGCCGTATATGAGACCTATAAGGCACAGAAAAATCGGGTAGGGGAACTCTTTTTCTATAATTACACTCGCTACTGTAAATCACAAGAACGCCGTACGCCGGCTTTTCAGTCGTTCTTCACATTGTGGCGTGACCGTATCGCAGTACGTAGAGAGGGCAAGGCAACGCCAGATTTAGAGATGCGCCTCAATAGTGTGCGGCAGCAGCTTCTCGATGGTTCGCGTCCATTGATGCCAATGGCCAATTTGTTGACGTTCAATCTTCGAGCCATTGTAGTGTATGTGAGCTGTATGGCAGATCTGCCGTGGATTTATCCTCTGTTTGAGATCACGGTGATGAATGTGCTTTATGTGGTGATGCATCGGCGTCACGAGCGCTTGTGTGGTCGGCTGAGCAAGACACTGACTTCAGGAGAGCATTAATAGCAGCCTTAGACACAAGGCACTTCACTTCGGAGAAGACAAAAAATATTTATCAAGAACATTAGAGATCATGATAAAAGGATATCTTTTTGATTATGGTGGCACATTGGATACAGCAGGCTGTCACTGGGGTAAAATGTTGTGGCATGCTTACCAACGTCAACATGTAGGCGTTGAAGAGCAGGCTTTCCGCGATGCGTATGTTTATGCCGAACGTACGCTAGGCAGTCAACCTATCATCCGGCCACAGGACACTTTTCACCGCACGCTCGATGTGAAGATCCGGTTGGAGATGGAGTGGCTCTGTACTTCAGGTGCCTGGAATGCTGATGGAAATATGTTTGACAGACAACACGCAGCTGTGTTGGATGATGTATATAATAAGGTGTTAGGTATCACGGCACATAGCCGCAGTGTATTGGCGCAATTGCAGGAGGCCGGCTACCCGATGGTGCTCGTGAGCAACTTTTACGGCAATGTGGAGACTGTGCTGCATGAGTTCGGATTTGACACCTTCTTTCAAGATGTGGTGGAGAGTGCGGTTGTGGGCATTCGCAAACCTGATAGCCGTATCTGGTCTGAAGGCGTGAAGCGGTTGCGATTGCCAGCCGAGGATGTGATGGTGGTAGGCGATAGCTTCTATAAAGATATAGAGCCAGCGTTGAAAGCCGGTTGCCATGCTACATGGCTGAAAGGAGAAGGATGGACCGATAAACGATATGATGAGACCATACCCGATAAAGTAATTACAGACTTGGAACAGTTGCTTTGAGATAAGATATATAAACAATCCCTTTGACAGAGGCGGAGCAATTCGCCATCGTCCCTGTTCCGAGATAGGGTGGGGAAGATATTGACAGAACAGACGATACTCTTTAGATATTATAGGACGTGAAAATATTCAGATTATATATTAGTGTATTGTTCCTTTTTCTTGCTCTCCAGGCTGGGGCTCAGACATTGTTTGGTACGGTGACGGATGAGCAGACGGGCGATACCCTTATCTATCCTTCGGTTTCGTATAAGGGACATCAGGTTGCTGTGAGCGGCAATGCTATGGGAGAATATACTATTGAGCGCCATGAAGGGTGGCAGCTCACGTTCTCTGCTGTCGGATATAAGTCGAAGACCGTGACCATTGACGCAAATACACCTAAACAGCTTAACATCCGTTTAAAGTCGGACACCCGACAACTCAAAGAGGTGTTGGTACGGTCGAAACGTAGTCGCTACTCGCGTAAGAACAATCCGGCTGTAGAGCTTATGAAACGTGTCATTGCTGCGAAGAAGACAACCGATCTCCGTAATCATGACTATTATCAATACACGAAATATCAGAAACTGACGCTTGCTGTGAATGACATCACACAAGGGGATCTCGATTCTGGATTTGTGGGTAAGCATAAATGGTTGTTAGACCAGGTGGAGATGTCTCCATATACTCAGAAACTGATACTTCCTGTGTCGGTGGATGAGACTGTGAGCCAGCATGTCTATCGCAAGGATCCTCACTCGGAGAAAGATATCATTCAGGGACAGAACTCTACGGGAATCAATCAACTCATAGAGACAGGTGATATCCTTAATACGACTTTGAAGGATGTGTTCACGGATGTTGATATCTACGATGATCAGGTGCGTCTGCTGCAGTATCCCTTTACTTCACCGATCGGAAAGGATGCTATTGCCTTCTATCGGTATTATATTGTCGATACGGTATACGTGGACCATGATCTGTGCTATCATCTCACCTTCCTTCCCAATAACCAGCAGGATTTCGGATTTCGGGGTGATCTTTACATTCTCACGGATTCGACGCTTCATGTCAAACGGGTGAACCTTACCATCCCTAAACGCAGCGATGTGAACTTTGTAGACAATCTGCAGGTGGATCAGGAATATACGCGGTTAAGCAATGGTGAGTGGGTGCTCTCAAAAGACGACATGATGGTAGAACTGGTGCTGGCGCGGTTTCTCAGTAAGTTCTGCGTTATGCGAACGACACGTTTGTCGGATTATGCCTTCGATGAGTTGCCGAAACAGCTCTTCAAGGGTAAGGCCACCACGCGACGGGAAGCTAATGCGATGATGCGTGATGATAGCTTCTGGAACCAGTACAGAGCTGTGGAACTGACAAAGAGTGAGAATTCGATGGATGCGTTTATCCACAGGGTGGAGCAGGTCAAGGGCTTTAAGTATATTATCTTTTGTGTGAAGGCATTGGTGGAGAATTTTGTAGAGACAGGTGACGAGAACCACCCCTCGAAGGTGGATATAGGTCCTATCAATACGATGTTAACCACCAACTTTATCGACGGATTGCGTACCCGTATAAGCGCACAGACAACAGCCAACCTTAATAAGCATTGGTTTGCTGCAGGCTATGTTGCGCGAGGATGGCAGTCAAAGAAATGGTATTATAATGCTTCACTTACCTACTCGTTTAACAAGAAAGATTATCTGCCGCGAGAGTTTCCCAAGAGAACGCTGACATTCTCATCGAGCTATGACATCATGTCGCCTTCCGATAAATTCATGCAGACCGATAAGGATAATGTGTTTACTGCGTTCAAATGGGCGAAGGTAGACAAGATGATGTTCTACAACAAACAGCAGTTGCAGTTTGAGTATGAACAGGAATGGGGTCTGAAGACTACAGTTGGTGTGAAGACTGAAGAGAACGAGGCTGCCGGTGCATTGTTCTTTAATCCGTTGTCATCGGGCATCACTCATATAACGGATCCTAAGAGTTTGTTCTTCAATCAGATGTTGTGGAACAATCTCCATTTGGCGGCTCCTTCCATAGATACGGGTAGATTGCTTCACAATGGGACGATACGTACGACAGAGCTTTCGCTGCGTCTGGAGTTAGCACCAGGACGTACGTATATCAATACGAAGCAGCGTCGCTTGCCGATCAATCTCGATGCTCCCGTATTCACTCTGAGCCATACGATGGGTGTAAAAGCACTGGGCGGAGAGTATCGTTACAACTTTACGGAAGCAGGCATCTACAAACGCTTCTGGATGAACAGTTGGGGAAAGATTGATGCCTACGTGAAAGCTGGCGCACAATGGAACCGTGTGCCTTATCCGTTGCTTATCATGCCGGCAGCTAACTTGAGTTATATCATAGAGGCAGAGACGTTCAATATGATTAACAATATGGAATTTCTCAACGACCGCTATGCATCGCTTGATGTGTCATGGGATTTGAACGGTAAACTGTTCAACCGTATCCCATTGCTGAAGAAGCTTAAGTGGCGTGAGTATGTGGGTGTGAAAGTACTATGGGGTAAGCTGACAGATAAGAACAATCCTTATCTGCCAGAAAATGCCGGCAGCAACATATTGATGCAGTTCCCTGAAGGATGTTACACTATGAATCCTCATCGTCCTTATGTTGAATGGGTGGCAGGTATTCATAACATCTTTAAGATTCTGCATGTGGAATTTGTACACCGTTGCAACTACACCTATTTACCTACGGCAAAGAGAAATGGTGTCCGTTTAATGTTGAGACTTACGTTCTGATAAATTATAATGGTTGAGGTATGACGATATGCCTCGGATTTTGAATAGTAGAAAGGAGCAATGGATGTTTTTGTGTCTGTTGCTTTTTTCTGCTATGAATTTTTGTGTGGAACGGATATAAACATATGGGCTTACAGCCGTTGCTGCTATGAGTCACGCAAGCAGATAATTAGAAATGATATCTATTGGGTATTCTCGATTTACAAGTGCAGTCTCCTACTCGGTTGTCACCATTGCGTGTAAATAAAAATAGTCCGTTATTCTCGTTCATCTTCCTTTTGGGACTTTCCATCCAATGCCGGCTGTCTCTACCTTTCCTCTTGCAGGCATCCGACCGGATATAGTATTCGAAAAAGTAGCGATGCTTCGAAAATAAGTTACCTAAATGCCTCCAAATGGCACTTTTTCTGGGGTTACATGGCAGATTTTGGGGAGAAACACAGACCAGTCTCTTATCAATATTCGGTTAGAAGATACGGGATGCGAGATGTATTTTGTAGTCTGAGGATAATATTTCACTCACTAAGAGATGAAAAATATGTATTATAAAGGGAGGCCCTCTATGATACAGGATATCATAAAGAGCCTTCTTCCTTCTTAATAATTTGTCGATATTAGTGATTACTGATAGTTATTCTGCTGTACTTAAATCCCAAGGACTTTAAGAGATTGCTGAATTGTTCTTTGGCATTGGCTTCTGCTTTTTGGATATTTTCTTTTGTGAGGCATCGTCGGCGCATTTGAGCAATAGCCCTCTGTGTCATTTGTGCTTTATCTTGTGCACTCCATTTTCCGTCCTCATAGAGGCTCCGTGTGCGGGCCTCATCAAGAAACTGATTGTCGAGTAGCTGAATGGGAGGCAGGGTGACAGCTACCGTGTCATGATCCATGGTGATCCAGTCTTTTCCGACCTTGTTTAAGTCGATTCCGAGTCGTAGGGTACCGTAGTAGATGCGTGCAAGTTCATCATCGCTAAAAAAACCGCGCCGGACGGTGTCAACGAGTTCTTCGTCGCTCAGTGAGAGAAATTCCCACTGACCGATCTGTCGGATTCGTTCGATCTGTACAGGCGTGATATCGACATTGCCGTTACGCACGATGCCCACCTTATCATTACGCGTCTTAAGGAGAAGGGACACAATGACAATACCGGCAATTATGATTACGACAATGACAGCCAATAGTTTGTATTGTGAGAGCCGTAGCAAAAGTGGCATTTTTTTCTTTTCCATCTTACTTATTAATAATTAGGGTGATGTTGTTGCGGATAGAGGCTCTAAACAAAGATTTCTTAACTTAATCTATTTTTCTTATTAAACTAGAATAGTTGTTAGAGTTTAAGTCCTTGCGGAAAGTGATAGTGATGTCAGCCTCATTATATCCCATATTTTCAAAGATCGGTATGATCTGTCGTGCGGCATTAAGACGTGTAGTTTCGAGCAGATTGAGCTGTGGCAATGTCTTGAGAATGTCGTTGCGTCCTTGACGCTGAATGCGTGTTATTTCCGCATCTGTGAATGAGGAACGGAAAAGCTGGACATGCTCTCTTACTTCTTTATGGTCGATTTTTGTAGATGTAAGGATCAGTTCGGGATCGGGAAGGATGACGGTCAGCTTGTCACCGTCGCGTTTGATGTTAGCTTTGGAGAACTTTGAAAAATCAACGGCTGCTTTTACCGTGGCATCTATAGGAATGACGATATGGCGCTGACTGGCGGGGAGAGACACCTTGAAATCTTTTCCTAGAAATTTTCCTTGTAAGGCAGCGGTGTCTTGATAGCTGACAATCTTGTGCAGTTTGATTTCTGAGGTGTACAGACGTGAGCATTGTTGCACTTGCGTGATCATAGTCGCCAGCGTATCGATACGCTGATGTTCGGAAAGCTTCTGCTTTTGGTTGCAGGAACCGGCGATCACAGGCAGGACTACGAGCATACCTATAATTATATGTCTAATTTTCATATTAATATGTTTTTTCATTAGACGATGGTTTCAAGGCAAAGTTACAAAAAAAATAGTGATTATTGGATATGTCGGGTCCAATAATCACTATTCTTTATCCTATAGACAAATAATTATTTGTTGGGTGTGTCCCAGTGTTTGCCGGTGGTACAGTTGATTTCCATTTTCTGGTCAGCGATTTGGATAGTAAACTTGCCTGGCTCAAGAACCCAGTGGTTGTCGAGGCCGACGAATGCAAGATCTGACGCCTTGACGGTGAGAGTTACGCTCTTAGTCTCACCGGGTTGCAGGTCAATCTTCTGAAATGCGCGGAGTCGTTTATTGTCGGGGGTGATGCTGGCTACTTGGTCGGAAGAGAAGAGCAGTACACTTTCCATGCCGGCTCTCTTTCCGGTATTTGTCACATCGACAGTGAAATGGAGTACATCATCTGGGCCGAAGTCAGTCTTGTCGGCACGCAGATTGGCGAACTGGAATGTGGTGTAGCTCATTCCGTCTCCAAAGTTCCATTGCTGGTTCATCACAGCATCATAGTTGTAATTGCCGGCCATTTGTCCTACATTCTCACAAGGTTTATAATCATAGGTGGCAAGAGCATCAACGAATCGGGGATAAGTGAAGGGCAGTTTGCCACTGAAGTTCACATCACCGCTGAGACAGTTGGCCAGAGCGTCGCCTCCGTAATTACCCGGGAGCATGATATCGACGATAGCCTTGGCATCGTCAACAATCTCGTTGATAATGCGTGGGCGGCCTTCATTGAGTATAAGGACAACGGGCTTGCCGGTTTTTTCTAAAGCGAGCACAAGGTCCTTCTGATTTTTAGAGAGGTTGAGATCATCAAGGTTACCGGGAGTCTCTGCATAGCTGTTCTCGCCTATGCAGGCAACGATCACATCAGCATTTTGAGCTGCTGCCACGGCTTTGTTGATCTCAGGGGCATTCTCATCCCAATAGTTGGCTTTCTTGTCCATGTTGTAAGTGATGCCCGGCTCATAGATAATGTTGTCGGCGCCAAACTTGTTCTGCATGGCTTCGAGAATCGTATTGTATTGCTTGGCATATTCGTCAGTGCCTACGCCTTGCCATGTATAGCTCCATCCTCCATTGAGCGTACGCATACTGTTGGCGTTGGGACCGGTGACAAGAATCTTCTGTCCTTTCTGAAGCGGAAGGATATTATCGGTATTTTTCAGCAACACAAGGCTTTGCTCGGCTGCCTCAAGGGCGACGGCCGCATGTTTCCTTGAACCGAAGTCCTTATATTTCTTCACATTCCATGTAGGGTTGTCAAAGAGTCCGACACGCATCTTGAAACGGAGTATACGACGTACGGCATCGTCGATACGGCTCATGGGTACGGTGCCATCGTTGACGCATTCTTTCAGCAGGTCGGCAAAGTCGACATTATAGGGGTCCATGCTCATGTCGACACCGGCATTGATGGCTAGTGCAATAGCTTCTTTTTTTGTGGCGGCGATATGGTCGCGTTTATACAGGTTGATGATATCGGCCCAGTCGGTGACGATCATGCCGTCCCAGTTGAGGTCGCGTTTGAGCCAGTTGGTCAGGAGCTCTTTATTAGCATGGAAGGGGATGCCATCGTTTACCGACGAGTTGACCATCAGGGTGAGGGCGCCGTTCTTGATGCACTCCATGAAGGGCGTAAAGTAGCGTTCGCGGAGTTCCCGCTCACTGACCATCGACGGCGTGCGGTCTTTGCCTGATACAGGTACGCCATAGGCCATGAAGTGCTTGATGGAGGCGCCAACGTGGTAGAGGTCGACATGGTTGGGGTCATCACCTTGCAGACCTTTGAGTGCCGCGACAGCAAAGACCGTGTTGATATAGGGATCTTCTCCGAAACTTTCCCACATACGGGGCCATTTTGGCTGGCGGCCAAGGTCCATTACAGGGCCATAGACCCAGGGAATGTCACAGGCGCGGCTCTCGTAGGCGTTGATCTCCGCACTTTTTCTCATCAAGTCAGGATTGAGGGTGGCTGCCATATTGACACCCTGTGGGAAAAGCGTACCGCCCATTGAATAGGTCGTGCCATGAATTTGGTCGACACCATATACATTGGGGATACCGATCTCTTTCATGGACATCTTTTGAATCTGCTCAATGCCTTCAGCCCATTTAGCCGGTGTCTGGGCGACGCTTAAGGGGACATTGAGGAGCGAGCCTACTTTATATTTCCCGATAACATTCTGTAGTTTGGCAGGATCAATCTTGAAATCAGTAGGACTGCTGAAGTCTGTTACGACATCAATGGTAATCTCAGTCATCTGACCCACTTTCTCGTCTAGCGTCATCTTAGAGAGAATTTGCTCGATTTTCTGTTCCATCTTAGGGTCAGAAGGAATGGCTGGTCTTACTTGTGCATAAGTTAGTGTCGACATAGTAATGGCACCTGCTATCGCCATGATCTTTTTATTCATGAATATGTTTTTAATTGTTTTTTGAAGTTTAGTGTATTTCTTTTATTGCAAAGATAAATAAAAATCAGGTGTATATGGAAAATAATGGCAGTAAAAATCTTTTTTCGGTAGGATGGGTGATATGTGACAAGTCTAGTAATTTGAGATGTATATCCTTTGTTGCATCTGATTTGTCAGGATAGTTGCCAGACAATGGAATATTAATCTTAGAGTCTTTATTCTCGCTTCTCATACAACGATATCAGGTTTTGTGGAAAGATCAGCTATCCGTAGATTATTGTTTATGTTGCGATTAAATAAGAAAAATAGGAAAGATCCGCCATAATGGCTCTTTCTTTTTGTCTTTTACATTATTTATGTTTCTATTGGTTAGATTCCAAAAATATATTATTATCTTTGCCTTATGAAAAACTGACTAATGACGGAAACGTCGTTTTTCATGTTTTCCTATGTTATTGTACCTATGAACATTGAAACTCTTAACTGATATAAATATGGAAAATAACAAAGAGCTTATTGCTCAGTGCGAGGCTAAGGCCCGCGTGTGGTTATCTCCTTCTTTCGATGAGCAGACACGCACCGAAGTGCAGGCAATGCTGGATAAGGAGGACAAGACCGATCTGATTGAGGCGTTCTATAAGAATCTTGAGTTCGGCACAGGAGGCTTACGAGGCATCATGGGAGCAGGTACTAACCGTATGAACATCTATGTAGTAGGTATGGCCACACAAGGCTTTGCCAACTATCTGAAAAAAGCTTTCAAGGATCGTGAGCAGATCAGTGTTGTAGTCGGTCACGACTGTCGTAACAATAGCCGTCTTTTCGCTGAGACAGTGGCTCACATTTTCTCAGCTAATGGTATCAAGGCATATATCTTCGATGATTTGCGTCCTACTCCTGAGGTATCATTCGCTATCCGTTACTTGAAGGCTCAGGCCGGTGTGAACATTACGGCCAGCCACAATCCGCGCGAGTATAATGGTTACAAGGCTTATTGGGAGGACGGTGCTCAGGTATTGGCTCCCCATGATACGGGTATCATCGACGAGGTGAACAAGGTGAAGATCGAGGACGTGAAGTTCGAGCCGAATAATGATTTTATTCAGATTATCGGTGAGGACATCGATGAGCCGTACCTGAAGCAGATCCGTACAATTTGCATAGATCCTGAGGTTGTACATCGTCAACATGATTTGAAGATTGTCTATACGCCGCTTCATGGAGCAGGCCGTGTCCTGATCCCTCGCTCACTGGCTTATTGGGGTTTCGACAATGTGCACTGTGTATTTGAGCAGATGATCAAGGATGGTAACTTCCCCACTGTAGATCGTCCTAATCCTGAGTTTGCTGAGGCTTTGACTCTCGGTTTGCGCGATGCCAAGGCTCTTGATGCCGATATCTTGATGGCTTCTGATCCTGATGCCGACCGTGTAGGCATGGCTTGCAAGAACGACAAGGGAGAGTGGGTACTCATCAATGGTAACCAGACCTGTATGATCTTCCTGTGGTATATCATTACTAACCGTCTGGCTACGGGTAAGATGAAACCGACGGATTTCATCGTGAAGACTATCGTGACAACGGAGCTGATCCGTAAGATTGCCGAGAAGAACAATATCGAGATGCGCGACTGCTACACCGGCTTCAAGTGGATTGCCAATGAGATCCGTCTCTCTGAAGGCAAGCAGCAGTATATCGGTGGTGGCGAGGAGAGCTATGGCTTCCTGGCTGAGGACTTCTGCCGTGATAAGGATGCGGTGTCTGCCTGCTCGTTGTTGGCAGAGATCTGTGCTTATGCCAAGGATAAGGGCCTGACACTCTATGATATCCTGATGAACATCTACAAAGAGTATGGCTTCTCGTATGAGCATACCATCAATGTAGAACGTCCGGGCAAGAGTGGAGCTGAAGAGATCCAGCAGATGATGGTCAACTTCCGTGCCAATCCTCCCAAGGAGCTTGGTGGCTCTAAGGTGGTGCTTTGGAAGGACTACAAGACCCTTGAGGCAACAGCGGCTGACGGCACGAAGACTGCATTGACAATGCCTGAGACAAGCAATGTGCTGCAGTGGTTCTGCGATGACGACACGAAGATCAGTGTTCGTCCGTCGGGTACTGAGCCTAAGATCAAGTTCTACATCGAGGTGAAGGATCAGCTGACTGATGCTTCACAGTATGAGGCACTTGTGGCAAAGGCAGAAAAGAAGATGGAGGCTATTAAGAAGAGTCTGGGACTTTAATGCTCCATACCGGTTATAATTGTATGAAGGGATGCGACTCTGCAGGCGCATCCCTTCTTTTGGTTATATACCTATCTGAATTGCTCATACATAGTATGGTATTCCCCGTTGCGTGTTAGGGTAAGTGTCGGCACACCCGATAAATATAGGGGATTGTTTAGCTTGGCCCGAAGAAG
>HF988431.1 GCA_000431975.1 Prevotella sp. CAG:924
ACCCGTTAGCTAATACTCATGCCGAGCGTACCAAGAACAGACGGCCCCGGCGCCGTACCGGTGCCTGGGGCCGTCTGTGGTTGAAAAAGGGGGTCATAACGATGATGTGATGAAAACTCCAGCTAATTAAAGTTGTGAGCGCTCTCCGTCGTTGTAATCCACCGGCTTTACAGCTTAGTTGCAAATGCAGTTTATGTGGCCCGCCATTGGCAAGAGAAGCCATCTCAGTTTTCATTGTAATTTGATGAGTATCCCGATCGAACCGAAATAACCCCCAAGATCTGTCTCCTTTATTCTGTATGCAAATATACGGCTTTCCTCTTTTTCCGCCAAATAAATCGCCGAATATTTTTCTGCTTCAGGGCAATCACCGCCTTATGCCTGCCGTCGGGCTACCCTCCAGTCGACCTCCATCATATGGGAGCGACCATTAGGCACGACTTGCTCCTTTCCTTTGTCAACGGAGAGTTCCCGTTTCGCGGTATGTACATGGTGACAGATGATGATGGGTTAGTAGTCAGTGTATGGGTGGCAGGACAGGGACGTTAGGCCGTTCAAGGGCAGTGGCTTCAGCGTACGTCTCTCTTCTGACGAGTGGTAGTCTCGTTCATACCTATAATAATAAAAAGTGGTACGTTCACTTCCAAACCGTCATGAGACCGATATTTCATCGGTTTGCCCGATGCCTTCCATCCTCTTGCCGGCATCCCGGCTCATCCCACTGTGCCTTTAATGAAGATGACACGCTAACTGTCCGGCAATGATACGAAATCCTTCACGTCTCAGA
The DNA here is from genome assembly GCA_000431975.1 of Prevotella sp. CAG:924. GTDB lineage: Bacteria > Bacteroidota > Bacteroidia > Bacteroidales > Bacteroidaceae > Prevotella. Next base: position 788 of record HF988431.1, read on the forward strand.
TGGCAATGAGGAATTTAGAAATAGATAGAATTTATTACTTTTTATCTAAATGTAAGTTTTTTATGGGCTATGGCGTTAATTTGTAGTAAAAATCGTTGGCCGGTCAATAGAATTTATTTACTTTTGCCCCCAAGTGATGTCACAGCCCTGCTTGTTGAAGGGGTGGCGTCATATTACCAAAAAGCAAAAGCACATGAAAGTATTAAAATTCGGCGGAACATCTGTAGGTTCCGTAAAAAGTATCCTTAGTTTGAAACGTATCGTGGAGAGCGAGGCACGGCGTCAGCCCATTGTCGTTGTCGTCAGTGCCCTTGGCGGAATCACCGACCAGCTTCTCTCCACATCCCAATTGGCTGTGAAAGGCGACGACGGCTGGAAAGAGTCGTTCGAGCAGATGGTAGACCGCCATCATAAGATGATCGACACGATCATCACCGATACCCATTCCCGCGAGCAATTATTCAATACGGTGGACACGCTGCTTGAGCAGCTGCGCTCCATCTTCTTCGGCGTCTATCTGATACGTGACCTGAGCAAGAAGACCGAAGATGTTATCGTCTCGTACGGCGAACGCCTGAGCAGCAATATAGTATCCACACTGATCCGCGGCTCCAAGTGGATGGACAGCCGCACGATGATTAAGACCGAACGGATCAACGGTAAGAACACACTCGACAGCGACCTCACCGCACGTCTCGTCCGCGAGGCGTTTGCGGAGATACCCCGCGTGACCGTCCTGCCGGGATTCATCTCGGCCGACCGCGACACGAACGAGACCACCAACCTCGGACGGGGAGGCTCCGACTACACCGCCGCCATCATCGCCGCTGCCTTGGATGCCGACATCCTGGAGATATGGACCGATGTGGACGGCTTTATGACTGCCGATCCCCGCGTGATCCACTCTGCCTACACCATCGAGGAGCTGAGCTATGTCGAGGCGATGGAGCTCTGCAACTTCGGCGCGAAGGTGATCTATCCGCCGACGATCTATCCCGTCTGCATGAAGAACATCCCCATACGGGTGAAGAACACGTTCAACCCCGACGGTCCCGGCACCATCATCAAGAACGAGGTGGAGGACGACCGCAAGCCCATCAAGGGCATCTCGTCCATCAACGGCACGTCGCTGATCACCGTCTCCGGTCTCTCGATGGTGGGCGTCATCGGTGTCAACCGACGCATCTTCACGGCACTCGCCGACAACGGCATCAGCGTCTTCCTCGTCTCACAGGCTTCTTCGGAGAACTCCACCTCCATCGGTGTGCGCGATGAGGATGCCCGTCATGCCGTGAGCGTGCTCAACAAGGAGTTCGCCTCAGAGATTCAGGACGGTGCGATGTTCCCCATGCACGTCGAGACCCATCTGGCCACCATCGCCATCGTAGGTGAGAACATGAAGCACACGCCGGGCATCGCCGGCAAGCTGTTCGGCACGCTGGGACGAAGCGGTATCTCCGTCATCGCCTGTGCGCAGGGAGCCTCGGAGACAAACATCTCGTTCGTGGTCGACTCGCAATACCTGCGTAAGTCGCTCAACGTGCTCCACGACTCGTTCTTCCTCTCCGAATACAAGGTGCTCAACCTTTTCATCTGCGGCGTCGGCACGGTGGGCGGCAAGCTCATCGAGCAGATACGCAACCAATACGAGGAGCTGAAGGAGCACTCACGCCTGAAGCTCAACGTGGTGGGCATCGCCTCCTCACATAATGCCATCTACAACCGCAACGGCATAGACCTCGACCACTATGCGGAGGTGCTGAGGAAGTCGGAACCCAGCAATCCCCAGAAGCTCTGCGAGAACATCCTGGGCATGAACATCTTCAACTCCGTGTTCGTCGACTGTACGGCATCAAAGGACATCTCTGCCCTCTATCAGACCCTCCTCGACAACAACGTGAGCGTCGTGGCGGCCAACAAAATCGCCGTTTCATCGAAATATGAGGACTATATGCGTCTCAAGGAGACAGCCCTCACACGTGGGGTGAAGTTCCGCTATGAGACCAACGTGGGTGCCGGACTGCCCATTATCGGCACGATCAACGACCTCCGCAACTCGGGAGACCGCATCCTCAAGATCGAGGCCGTGCTGAGCGGTACGCTCAACTTCATCTTCAACGAGCTGTCTGCCGACGTGCCCTTCTCGGAGACGGTGCATCGCGCCAAGGAAGGCGGATACAGCGAGCCCGATCCCCGCATCGACCTGAGTGGCGTCGATGTCATCCGCAAGCTCGTCATCCTCACCCGCGAGGCCGGCTACCGCATCGAGCAGGAAGATGTGGAGAAGCACCTGTTCATTCCCGACAATTATTTCCAGGGATCGGTAGACGACTTTTGGCAGCGGCTGCCGGAGCTGGACGCCGACTTCGAACGTCGCCGCCAGCAGCTCGAGAAAGAGGGAAAGCGCTGGCGCTTCGTCGCTACGATGGAAGGCGGGAAGGCTAAGGTATCACTTCAGGAGATAGACCGTAACCATCCGTTCTACAATCTCGGAGGTACTTCCAACATCGTACTGCTCACCACCGAGCGCTATCGCGAATATCCCATGCTCATCCAAGGCTATGGAGCCGGAGCCAGCGTGACGGCAGCCGGCGTCTTTGCCAATGTGATGTCCATTGCCAACATTTAACCGCAACAACATGAAACACATTATTATATTAGGTGACGGTATGGCCGACCATGCCGTCAGCCGTCTCGGTGGCAAGACGCTCTTGCAATATGCCGACACTCCCTATATGGATCTGCTGGCCCGACGGGGACGCACGGGCCGCCTGATGACCATTCCCGACGGGTTCCTGCCGGGATCGGAGGTGGCCAATACGGCCATCCTCGGATACGACCTGAATAAGGTGTACGAGGGACGCGGACCGCTCGAGGCGGCCAGCATCGGCTACGACATGCGCCCCGACGACCTGGCCCTGCGCTGCAATATCTGCACGCTGGCCAATGGCGTGATCGTCAACCATCATGGCGGTCACCTCACCACAGAGCAGGGCGACCTGCTCATTAAGTATTTGGATAAGGAGCTGGGAGACGAGCGCGTGCATTTCATCACCGGCATTCAATACCGTCATCTGCTCATCATACGGGGCGGCAACAAGCACATTGTCTGTGCGCCGCCTCACGATCATCCTAATGAGAACTGGCGCGAGCTGCTTGTCAGGCCGGAGGAAGGCTGGGAAGACAGGGTCGACGACCATGTCGGCGCCGGCGAGAAGGCCGATGATGCTCCTACGCTGCTCACTGCCCGACAGACGGCCGACCTGCTCAATTCCCTCATTCTGAAGAGCCAGGAGCTGCTCCTCAAGCATCCCTTCAACCGGCAACGCGAGGTGAAGGCCGACAGCATCTGGCCATGGAGTGGGGGATATCGTCCTTCCATGAAGACCCTACAGGAGCTTTATCCGCAGATCAAGACGGGTAGCTGCATATCTGCCGTCGACCTCATCCGCGGCATCGGCCATTATGCCGGACTCGACATCGTGAAGGTGCCAGGAGCCACAGGCCTGGCCGACACCAATTATGAGGGCAAGGCACAGGCGGCTCTCGAGGCACTGCGCCACCAGGATTTCGTCTTCCTTCATCTGGAAGCGAGCGACGAGGCCGGACACGACGGCGATCTGGAACTGAAGCTGCGCACCATCGACTATCTCGAGCACCGTATCGTAGAACCGATCTACCGCGAGGTGCGCACATGGAAAGAGCCCGTCTGCATCGCCGTGCTACCCGATCATCCCACGCCCGTGGAGATCCGCACACACGTCAAGGAGCCTGTACCCTTCCTTATCTGGTATCCGGGCATCACTCCCGACAGCGTCAACGAGTACGACGAGGTGGCATGCGTAGGGGGAAGCTATGGCCTCCTGCACCTCAGCGAGTTCATGCAGACCTTCATGAGCATATAAGACTCTCCGACTTTTTTCACTTAGCTGAACGAGATACGCCATATAAACCATCAGTGAAGGGTATCTTGATCAATTTACTTAAAACCATTATATTATGAGATATTACAGCACTAATCATACAGCTCCCTTGGCATCTCTCCACGATGCCGTAGTAGGCGGACTGGCTCCCGACCGGGGACTCTACATGCCTGAGAGAATCCAACGGTTGCCTGCGGAATTCTTCGATTCCATCGACAAGCTGACCTTTCAGGAACTGTCGTTCGAGGTGGCCAAGGCCTTCTTCGGAGAAGACGTTCCCGAAGAGGATCTGAAGAAGATCGTGACCGATACCCTTGCCTTCGACACGCCTGTCGTGAAGGTGAAGGACAACATCTACGCCCTTGAGCTCTTCCATGGTCCCACGCTGGCATTCAAAGATGTCGGTGCCCGCTTCATGGCCCGTCTGTTGCGCTATCTCGTGGGAAAGGACAGGGCGGCCTCCCACGACGATGCCCATACGTCCAAGGAGGTGAATGTGCTCGTAGCCACATCGGGCGACACCGGCTCTGCCGTGGCCAACGGCTTCCTCGGGGTGGAAGGCATCCATGTCTACGTGCTGTATCCTAAGGGAAAGGTCAGTCCGCTCCAGGAATGTCAGTTTACGACGCTCGGACAGAATATCACGGCCATAGAAGTTGACGGCGTGTTCGACGACTGTCAGGCTCTCGTGAAGCAGGCTTTCATGGACGACGATCTTAAGGCACATGCTCTGTACACCTCGGCCAACTCCATCAATGTGGCCCGCTTCCTGCCGCAAGCCTTCTATTATTTCAATGCCTACGCACAGGCAAAGCGCCAGGGACTGCTGGACGGTGGACGGGAGCTCACGGTATGCGTACCTAGCGGTAACTTCGGAAACATCACGGCCGGTCTGTTCGCCAAGCGGATGGGACTGCCCGTCAGCCATTTCATAGCTGCCAACAACGCCAACGACGTGTTCTATCAATATCTGCTCACCGGTGAGTATCATCCCATGGCCAGCATCCAGACCCTGGCCAATGCCATGGACGTGGGCGCACCGAGCAACTTTGCCCGCATCCTGGATCTCTACGGCAACAGCGTGGAGGCCATCCGGAAGGATATCAGCGGGGCCACCTACAGCGACGACCGCATCCGCGAGACACTGAAGCAGTGCTACAGTGAGACAGGTTATATCCTTGATCCTCACGGCGCTTGTGGATATCAGGCCTTGCAGGAGCAGCTTCCTAAGGAAGGTGTGGGCATCTTCTTGGAGACGGCTCATCCCGCCAAGTTCAAGGATCGCGTCGATCCTATCCTGGGCATCGACATCCCCGTGCCTGATCGTCTGCAGGCCTTCACCTTGGGACAGAAAAAGAAGGAGCCGCTTTCCAAGAACTTCGAAGAGTTTAAGCAATTCCTGCTAAAGCGATAAGTCGCCGTAAAGCGAATTGCAATAAGAGCCATGTCTTGAAAGTCTTTCTTTGCAAGAAGCAAGGTAAAATGGAGACTCGTGTAGAAGTAGTCACGTAAGGGCGCATACTTGGCCGGCAAGTTTTCACAGTGCAAGTCTTCATTGTTAAGTGATTCACTTGAACTCTCCATATCGTATAAGATCCCGTATGGCACGGACTATAGGACAATGAACAGTCGCATCACTTTGGCCGATTGATGATTTCTCAAGATACAATAAGTCCGGGGCAAGATGCCTTCTAAAACGCATCAGGCTCCGGACTTGTTCTTATGATAAAGGATGATTTTCTTATCATAAGGTGGAATGTCTCTTATAACGACTTATGACGATGATGAAAGTTCTTATCTATAAAATAAGATGATGAAAACCTTATATATAATAATAGGTATGAAAGGCATGGTGGGGACGGAAGATCAGCATCTCATAATTATCAATTTATCATAACGCTGATTATTCGGGATAAATATCAGAACCTCAGGACATCATGATTACGACCGTTGATGACCTTAGACATGTGCCATCATAATAATGAAAGGAAGCACGGTGACTCTTGTGAAATGTGCAATTATCATCCATTTCATCAATCCTTTATTCCGTTCTCAAATAGTTTTATGTCATCGTAATTTAGAATTGCAGAACATTCATCATGACGAGACAGCGAACCCAAATAGTTTATATCTTTGTAATTTAGAATGATGGATCGCAGACGAATGTTTCTTGTCGGTTGGGATTCTTTTTTTATGACGGCTTTCTGCAAGGTGTTTACCGTTCCAGTTTATAAAGGAAAGCCGTCCGGACAAATCAGGAAAGATCATGTTTACTATTATTTGCCCAAGCAGCCATACACGCTCTCCAGCTGTCCTTGCTTCTGTCATCAAGTCAGCACGGACCGTCTGTCTGGTAATCTTACAAAAGCATAGTATGAGCGATCAAGCTTCTTAAGCAATCCTATAAGGTATGACAAGGCTTGGATACATATACTAGAATATGGCTAAGATGTCCTATGTCATTCTCTATTCATTCCAACAAGGGCAAAACGATGAGCGCCTTGTTCCTTTAAGAATTCAGTGATTGAAATCGTACGGATATATGTTCAAGCGAATGTATTTCAACGCATTATGCTATTTTGCTTGCAATTGACTTGAAGCATCTATAAGACAAATCGTCTGAAAACCGGGAGTTGTAAGGCCAGGCAGGCCAACCTCTTTCGGTTTTCAGACGATCTTATGCGGTTAAATCTAAGTGCTCAGCTATATTAGCCCTGGTGAGCGTCACGCAGCAGGTCGTTGACCGACTTCACCGGGTTGAAGGTTTCTAAGGGTACCTCTACGAAGATAGTGTTCCAGTCGCTCATGGCTCCGTTCCACAGTCCGGGCAGCTCCAGGGCCTTCAGCTCCTTGCCATCCTTACTCTTGTTGGAGATGAAGCCGGTGGCAGGATCCACATAGTCGGGCAGATGGAAAGGCTGACCCTTGTAGTCCTTCGTGGCGCATACGAGGTCTACGGGATTGAAGTGTGTTCCCTTGGTGAACATCTCTTTATAGGTCTCGTTGCTCATGTCGATCTGTGAGCTCTCCAGGATCTGCAGGTCCACGGAGCCGTCAGCATGCTGTACGAGGAACGGACCACCACCGGGCTCACCGACGTTCTTCACGACGCCGCACACGCGCATCGGACGGTTGAGCTTCTTCTTGAGATATTCCACCAGCTCGGCATCTTCCAGTTCCTTGATGTCCTCCTTGACGCAGCACAGATCGTGCTTCACGAAGCGGATCATCTCCTCGATGTCAGCGTGCTGGTAAACGCCGGAGTCGAGCTTCTTCAGATATTCGAAGGTCTTCTGCTGCTTCTCCACGAGAATGCCGGCGATCACCTGCTTCCATCTTACGGTAGGATCTTTCAGACGATCGGGCACGACATTGTCGATGTTCTTCACAAAGATCACGTCGGCGTCGATGTCATTCAGGTTCTCGATCAAGGCACCGTGACCTCCGGGACGGAACAGCAGCGTACCGTCAGCCTGGCGGAACGGCGTGCCGTCGGGATTGGCGGCGATGGTGTCGGTGCTGGGCTTCTGCTCGGAGAAGCTGACATCATAGCTCACGCCGAATTTCTCGGCATAGAAGTTGGCCTTCTCCTCCACCCGCTTCTCAAACAGGGGCAGATGCTGGTGCGAAACAGTGAAGTGGATATGGGCTTTCCCATTGGAGGAAGCATAGAGGGCAGCCTCTACGAGGTGCTCCTCCATGGGAGTGCGTGCACCCTCTGGATAGCTGTGGAAGAGCAGCAGGCCCTTGGGCAGCTGGCCGTAATTCAGGCCGTCGGCATGCAGCATATTGGCTACAACTGACTTATAGTCGCCCTCTTTTACAAGTTCCTTAATGTCTTTCTTGGTGTTCTTCTTGCAGGCCTCATTAAGGGCATCATAGAAAGCGAACTTCTCAATCTCACTGAAGAACGTCTTTTCGTAGTCTGTCGTCGGCTCGTTGTAGGGAGCGTCAAGGAAGGCGAACATATTCTTGAACATACGGCTGGCGGCACCGGAGGCGGGCACGAACTTTACCACCTTATGGCCGGCAGCTTTGTAAGCCTCCCATGTCTTGATTGCTTCGTCTTGTTCTTCAGTTGTGGGTACTACGATGCCTTTTTCTACAGAGGCAGCGCTAACGATGTGCAGGAAAGGAAATCCGTCGTGGATCTGCTGGAGCTGATGCTCTACCTGTTCCACGGTCATTCCTCTTCCCTCAATTTGTTTCTTGTCAGTTTCTGTCATATTTCGGTTTGCTAATTGGGTTTTACTGTTTCACATAGGCAAAAATAGGGAAAATCAACGGGAAACCCAAAAGATTATGCAAAAAAATCAAGATTGTAATCAAAATAAAATATGTGGGGGCTAACAGCAGACAATCTGTAGTCGCAGCATGTCCTTTGTCTTGTCTCCTATCGCCACGGGGGCAGCGGTGCGCAGGCCCACCACCCAGACGATGTGTCCGTGGGCATCGCAGACCACCAGTTGCCGGCGCTTGCGGTAGAGCGAGAGATGCCGGTCGGTCAGGAAGTCGCTGACCAGACGCTGCCCTTTCATCCCGAAGGGTACGAAGCGGTCGCCCTCGCCCACGGGACGGATGGTCAGGGGAAATGCCACGCTGTCGGCATCCAACGTGGCGAGATAGGGATCGCGGGAGATCTGATCCTTAGAGTGATAAGGCTCACGGCTGATCCGTATCTTTATCGATGAAACGGGCGATTCCTGAGTATTTTCCTCATACACGTAGGTGCCTTCCATCGGGAGGCGACGCGTGGGCCACGCACTCTCCCACTCTGCACGGGGCACCACCAACAGCTTGCCCTGATGGCTGAGCACCACCGTCGACGCACTCTTCCAGATGCGTCCCGACTGTGTCTCCCTCATCATCTCGTCCACCTGTGCCGGCTTGAAGCCCTTGGCACCGAACAGGTGCCAGAAGGTGGGCTGTGCCATCTTCGCTCCGAGCAGGGCGTCACGGCTGTAGGTCGTCACCCGGCCCTCTCCGTAGAGATCCGTGCCCGAAGGAGTGGCGGCAGGGACGACGGCCCTGTCAATGTCGGCCTGCATGTCGGCCTCCATCACGCTCGTCACCTCGCCGACACGCTCGGCCAGCTCGGCCACCTTGTTGTCGAAGGCGGGGTTGAGCTGTCGCAGGATGGGGATCACCTCGTGGCGGAGCACGTTCCGCTTGGTGTCGTCCTCCAGGTTCGTGCTGTCCACTACGTATTTTTGTCCGATCTCATCGAGATAGTCGAGTATCTGCTGCCGGGTGCATCCGAGCATCGGACGGAGGATATGTCCGTTCCGCGGACGGATGCCCTGCAGGCCACGGATGCCCGTGCCCCGCACGAGGTTGAGCAGCACCGTCTCCACCTGGTCGTCCTGGTGATGGGCGATGACGATGCCGTCCGCGTCTATGTCACGTCGCAGCTGCTCGAAGTAGCGGTAGCGCAGCTCGCGTGCCGCCATCTCTATCGACACATGGTGAAGGGCGGCATAGCTCTCCGTGTCGAAGTGGATGCGGTGAAGGGGCACGTGGAGATGTTCGCAGAGCGCCACGCAGAACTGCTCGTCGCGCTCGCTCTCCTCCCCGCGCAGATGGAAGTTGCAGTGCATGGCCTCCGTGCGGTAGCCGAGCGCGAGCAGGGCGCAGAGCAGGGCCACGCTGTCGGGACCGCCTGAAAGCCCCAATAAATAAAGACCGTCGGCACGAAGAAGGTCGTGCCGACGGATATAGGATGCTATGTTATGAACGAGAGTCATGTTTATTCGACATAGAGGACCAGTCCCTTCAGGTATTCGCCTTCCGGGTGATAGATGTTGATCGGATGGTCGGCAGGCTGATGCAGCTGGTGGAGGATGCGCACCTTGCGTCCTGTCTGTGCGGCGGCGGTGAAGACGGCGTTGCGGAAATTGTCTTTCGTCACCACCTGCGAGCAGCTGAACGTGAAGAGGATGCCGCCCTTGCGGATGCGTTCCAGGCCTTTCACGTTGAGACGGGTATAGCCCTTCAGTGCATTGTGCAGCGCTCCCCGGTGCTTGGCGAAGGCCGGCGGGTCGAGGATGATCAGGTCGTATTTGTCGTTGTTGTTGTCGAGGTACTTAAAGGCATCCTCGCAGAATGCCTCGTGACGGCTGTCGCCGGGGAAGTTGAGGGCCACGTTGGCATTGGTCAGCTCGATGGCCTTGGCCGACGAGTCGACCGAGTGGACGAGCTTCGCACCGCCCCGCATGGCATACACCGAGAAGCCGCCCGTGTAGCAGAACATGTTGAGCACGCTCTTGCCCGTCGCGTACTTCTCGAGCAGCGAGCGGTTCTCACGCTGGTCGACGAAGAAGCCGGTCTTCTGGCCGCGCAGCCAGTCGACGCGGAACTTCAGGCCGTTCTCCACGGCCACGTTGTCGTCGGTCCGTCCATGGATGAATCCGTCCTCCTCACCCAGATGGGCCTTGTAGGGCAGCGTCGTCTCGCTCTTGTAGTAGACGTTCTTGATGCGTCCGTCCATGACGTCGACGAGCGCGTCGCAGATCTCCTGCCGGCAGTAGTGCATGCCCACGCTGTGTGCCTGCATCACGGCCGTCTCGCCATAGCAGTCGATGATCAGGCCGGGCAGGTTGTCGCCCTCGCCGTGAACCAGTCGGAAGGTGTTGTTGTTCGGATTGTCTGCTATTCCGATGCGCTGACGCATCAGGAGGGCTGCCTCGAGCCGCGAACGCCAGAAGGCGCCGTCAATAGTGATGTCGCGGAACGACAGCACACGCACGGCGATGGAGCCGATCTGATAATGTCCCACGGCAATGAACTGGCCCTCGTGGGTGATGACGCGCACCACCTCGCCCTCCTCGATGCCGTCGTCCATGCCGGCGAGGGCTCCTGAGAAGATCCAGGGATGAAAGCGCAGGAGCGACTCCTGCTTACGCGGTTTGAGATATACTTGTTTGTACATAGTATGTCGATGAAATGGTCGGAAAATGTGAGTCGATGGTTATTTTGTCGATGCGGGCTCCTCGACGAGCGCCTCTTCCTTCACCTTTGCCTTGGGCTCAGGCTCGGGCACCTTCACGAGCTGGTAGTCGCCCGTCTCGCGGAGACGGTTGATCTCCTCATAGAGATGGATGCAGCTCCAGGCGTCGATGGCGGCATACTGGCGCTGCTTCTCCGAGAGGATGGGAGCCTCCCAGTTGGACAGCTGCTGGCGCTTGGCGATCTTCTTGTGGAAGAGGTTCGCATAGAGCTTCTGCAGGCTCAGGTCCTCGATGCCTATCGTCCCCACCATGTTCTGAAGATCGATGAAGTTGCCGGGGATGAAGTGCTCACGTGCCTCGAGCTGGTGAAGATCATCGTGCCACGAGAGACCGATCTTTTTCACGGTCTCGTCCTCCAGGAAGCGCTTGATGGCAGGGGTGATGCCCGTCAGGCAGAGACGGAAGAGGAAGGCGGTGTCGCGGTTGGCCACCTGCAGCAGGGCCACCTCGTGGTGCTCGCCCCGATGGAATGTCGGCTTTGTCTCTGTATCCACGCCGAGGATGTCGCTGGACAGCAGATAGTCCACGGCCTTCTCGGTCTCACCCGGAGAGATGATCGAGATGATGCGTCCCGGAAAGACTACCTGCGGTAAAGTAGAAATCGTCTTTTTGTCAAATTTGTTATATATGATCTTCATCGTCTGTAATTGCGCTTTATGCAAAGCCTCAAAGAATGAATGATGGGTGAATCTGAAAATTGCACGATTCACCTATCGTCTGCAAAATTACAACAATCGGCCGGAATAAGCAAGAAAAGAGGGGTGAAATAGCAAACAGGAGCTTACAAAAAGTCAACTTTCTTCACTTTTGCAACTGAAATTCAGGAATTCTTCGTAACTTTGCACACAAAAGAAAATAACCATATTTAATAGGTATTATCAATAATGATCACACTCAACAACCTCGCCATTCAGTTTGGCAAGCGTGTTTTGTACAAGGATGTAAACATCAAGTTTACTTACGGCAATATTTACGGAGTCATTGGTGCCAACGGTGCCGGTAAGTCCACCTTGCTGCGTGCCATCAGTGGCGAACTGGAGCCCAACAAGGGTTCCGTGGAGATGGGTCCGGGCGAGCGCCTCTCCGTCCTGGAGCAGGACCACTTCAAGTATGATGATTGCAAGGTGATGGACACCGTGCTCATGGGTCACCAGCAGCTCTGGGACAACATGCGCGAGCGCGACCGTCTCTACAGCAAGCCCGAGATGACGGAGGAGGACGGCAACCGCGCTGCCGAGCTCGAGGAGAAGTTTGCCGAGATGAACGGATGGGAGGCTGAGAGCGATGCCGCCCAGCTGCTGCAGAACCTCGGCGTGCCCGACGAGTTCCATCAGAAGCAGATGAGCGAGCTGTCCAACAATCAGAAGGTGCGTGTGATGCTGGCCAAGGCCCTCTTCGGCAAGCCCGACAACCTGCTGCTCGACGAGCCCACCAACGACCTCGACCTCGAGACCGTGGAGTGGCTGGAGGACTACCTCAGCGAGATCGACGACCATCAGACTGTCCTCGTCGTGAGCCACGACCGTCACTTCCTTGACGCCGTCAGTACGCAGACCATTGATATCGACTTCGGCAAGGTGACCGTCTTTGCCGGTAACTATAGCTTCTGGTACGAGTCCTCACAGCTCGCCCTCCGCCAGGCACAGAATCAGAAGATGAAGGCCGACGAGAAGCGCAAGCAGCTCGAGGAGTTCATCCGCCGCTTCTCGGCCAACGTGGCCAAGAGCCGCCAGACCACCTCGCGCAAGAAGATGCTCGAGAAGCTCAACGTGGAGGAGATCCGCCCGTCAAGCCGCAAGTATCCCGGCATCATCTTCCAGATGGACCGCGAGCCGGGCAACCAGATCCTCGAGGTAGAGGGCTTGAAGGCTGTCGACGAGGATGGAAGCATCATCTTCGACAACGTAAGCTTCACCGTCGAGAAGGGTCAGAAGGTGGTGTTCCTCTCCCACAACCCCAAGGCCATGACCGCCCTCTTCGAGATCATCAACGGCAACCGTCAGGCCGACGCCGGCACGTACAAGTGGGGCGTGACCATCACGACGGCCTACCTGCCCCTCGACAACACCAAGTTCTTCCAGAGCGACAAGAACCTCGTGGAGTGGCTCTCACAGTACGGCACCGGCAACGAGGTGGCCATGAAGGGCTATCTCGGACGCATGCTCTTCTCCGGCGAGGATGTGCAGAAGACCGTCAACGTGCTCTCCGGAGGTGAGAAGATGCGTTGCATGATCGCGCGCATGCAGCTGCAGAACGCCAACTGCCTGATCCTCGACACGCCGACCAACCACCTCGACTTGGAGTCCATCCAGGCTTTCAACAACAACCTCGTCACGTTCAAGGGCAACGTGCTCTTCTCTTCCCACGACCACGAGTTCATCGAGACTGTGGCCAACCGCATCATTGAGCTGACGCCGAAGGGAACGATCGACAAGCTCATGCCTTACGACGAGTATATCCACGACGAGCAGATCAAGGCGCAGAAAGCCCAGATGTACGAATAAGGACAGATGTCACGACGGAGGACAGGGCCCTACCCCTCTTCCGCCTGACAAATATTATATGGAAACTGACAGAAAGCGTGCCATGGCACACTTTTTGTTTGCTAGCTATCTAAACGAAAATCAACGACTATGGAAGAAAATAAGAACAAAGAGACAGAGCAGGCCGCACAGCAGGAAGCTAAGGATGCTCAGAACGACCAGAAGGTTGATAAGACTCAGGACGCCGCCAACGACACGAAGGCTCAGGACGCTGCGGCAGAGGAGCAGCCGGAGAAGGATCCTCTGGCAGAGGCTCAGCAGCAGATCGCCGACCTGAAGGACAAGTATCTGCGTTGCGCCGCCGAGTTCGACAATTACAAGAAGCGCACGCTGAAGGAGAAGGCCGAGCTCATCCTCAACGGAAGTGAGCGCACCGTCACCGCCGTCCTCCCCGTGCTGGACGACTTCGAGCGTGCCCTCGCCGACAAGAGCGACGACGTGGAAGCCATCCGCAAGGGCGTGGAGATGATCTACAACAAGTTCCTCAAGGCCCTCGAGGGCATCGGCGTGAAGAAGATCGACACGACCGACAAGGACTTCGACACCGACATGCACGAGGCCGTTGCCATGGTGCCCGGACAGCCCGACGAGAAGAAAGGTAAGGTGATCGACTGCCTGCAGGCCGGATACACCCTCAACGATAAAGTGATCCGTCACGCCAAGGTGGCCGTGGCTCAGTAACTTATAGATATGGCGCAGAAAAGAGACTATTATGAGGTGCTTGGCGTAGACAAGAACGCCTCTGAAGATGAGATCAAGAAGGCCTACCGCAAGCTGGCCATCAAATATCACCCCGACCGTAACCCCGGCAACAAGGAGGCCGAGGAGAAATTCAAGGAGGCTGCCGAGGCCTATGACGTGCTTCACGACCCTGACAAGCGTCGCCAGTACGATCAGTTCGGATTCGATGGCCCGCAGGGCGGCTTCGGTGGCTTTGGCGGCGGTGCCGGCATGAACATGGACGACATCTTCTCCATGTTCGGCGACATCTTCGGCGGCCATGGCGGCTTCGGCGGCTTTGGCAGAAGAGGAGGCCCTGCCCACCGTCAGTATCGCGGCAGCGACCTTCGTCTCAAGGTGAGCCTGACATTGCAGGAGATTGCCAAGGGCACCACCAAGAAGTTCAAGATCCATAAGGACGTCACCTGCTCCCACTGCCACGGCACGGGCGCCGAGGGCGACTCCAAGCCGGAGACCTGCCCCACCTGCGGTGGCAACGGCTATGTGTCACGCACCGTCCGCTCAATGTTCGGCATGATGCAGACGCAGGAGGAGTGTCCTACCTGTCACGGTGAGGGAACGGTCATCAAGAATAAGTGCAAGCACTGCAACGGTACGGGTGTCGAGCAGGGCGAGGAGGTTGTCGAGATCAATATCCCCGCCGGCGTGGAGGAAGGCATGGTGGTCAACGTGCAGGGCAAGGGCAATGCCGGTCCCCACAATGGTGTCAGCGGCGACATCCAGGTGATCATCACCGAGGCCCCCAACGACACCTTCGTGCGCGATCATCAGAACGTCATCTACAGCCTGTTGCTCGACGTGCCGACAGCCGTCCTGGGCGGCGAGGTGGAGGTGCCCACGATCGACGGCTCGAAGGTCAAGCTGAAGATCGATCCCGGTACGCAGCCCGGCAAGAGCGTGCGCCTGCGCGGCAAGGGACTGCCCGCCGTACAGGGCTACGGACGCGGCACCGGCGACGAGATCGTCAACATCAGCGTCTACATCCCCAAGACGCTCACCAAGGACGAGAAGAAACTCTTCGAGAAGCTGCGCGACAGCGAGAGCGACAACCTTCAGGGCGACAAGGCCACGAAGAAAAGCATCTTCGAGAAGATCATGAACCACTTCAGTGCATGACTGCACCTCGGCAGGGCCTGAGCCTCTCCGACCGATGAGGACACAGGTTCCTTCCCACACATATATAGTCTCTTAATATTCTAAGGGGCAACCGGTTACGCACCGGAACAAATCAAGGACTTTAACTGTCGCGGGTCAGCATTGCGTGCACAACGCTGCTGGTCCGCGACTTACAATTTACGAGCGGCGCTCCGTTCCCGTTACGCGGGCGGACGCCAGCTTTCACACCATATACCTTTTATTATATATGACCATTGAAGAGAAATACCGAGCCACCGTACAATATCTTTTTAATGTCACCCCTGTCTTCGAGCATGTAGGTGCCTCGGCCTACAAGAGCGGTCTGGACAACACGCTGGCTCTCGATGAGCATTTCCATCACCCCCATCGTTCCTATCCCACGATCCATGTGGCCGGCACCAACGGCAAGGGTTCCTGCTCCCACTCCATCGCTGCCGTGCTGCAGGCGGCAGGCTATCGCGTCGGCCTCTACACCTCACCCCATCTGGTCGACTTCCGCGAGCGCATCCGCGTCAACGGCGAGCCCATCTCCCGCGAGCGCGTCATCGACTTCGTCGAGAAGGAGCGCTCCTTCTTCGAGCCCCTCCATCCCTCTTTCTTCGAGCTCACCACGGCCATGGCCTTCCTCTATTTCCAGGAGCAGAAGGTCGATGTCGCCGTCATTGAGGTAGGACTCGGCGGACGGCTCGACTGCACCAACATCATCCGTCCGTTGCTGAGCGTTGTCACCAACATCAGCTTCGACCACACGGGCTTCCTCGGCGACACGCTGGCGAAGATCGCGGGTGAGAAGGCCGGCATCATCAAGGCCGGCGTCCCCGTGGTCGTGGGTGAGACAGTGCCGGAGACACGCCCCGTCTTCCAGCACAAGGCCGATGAGGAGAAGGCTCCCGTCGTCTTTGCCGAAGACCGCCCCGAGGTGCTCTCCGTCGTCCACTGTGCCGACGGTGGCATGGACTATGACACCGTCCATTTCGGAACGCTCCACGGCGACCTCAGCGGCGAGTACCAGAAGAAGAACATGAACACCGTGCTCACCGCACTCCACGTGCTGATGACACTGCCGCCGTCTGCCGGCTGCCCCCTCACCGTCTCGATGGACGATGTCCGCAAGGGCCTTGCCCGGGTATGCCCGTCCACGGGACTCATGGGCCGTTGGCAGACCCTGCGCCACGACCCGCTCGTCATCTGCGACACGGGCCACAACCTCGGAGGATGGCAGTACCTGGCTCCCCAGATCAAGGCGGTCGGCTGTGCCGTGCGCCGCATCGTCTTCGGCATGGTCGACGACAAGGACATCGACAGCGTGATGGCGCTGCTGCCCCGCGATGCCGTCTACTATTGGTGTCAGGCCGCCAGCAAGCGCGCCATTCCCTCCGCCACCGTGGCCGCGAAAGGACAGGCCCACGGACTCACCGGCACCGACTGCGGCAGCGTGTCCGATGCCTATGCGGCAGCGATGGACGAGGCGACGCCCGCCGACTTCATCTTCGTAGGCGGCTCGAGCTACGTCGTTGCCGACCTGCTCGCCTCCCAGTCCGTCTGATCCTCATTTCCCCCTTTATAACGGTTCTGTGCCATGATCCCTTCCGGATGCAGGCGGCCCTTCTGCCGTCCCTTCCCGAAGCGGTCATGGCACAGCGCTTTTTCTCCCCTTCTCCATCTGATGTGGCAACCTTGACCTACAATCCATCCGCCCAAAGGCGTTCTTTACCCCGATAATTGGTAATGTTAAAAGGTTTTTTAACGCACAAATAATACATTTTCATGATATAAACTTGTTTTTTTGATTTTAATTTTGTTACTTTGCATTATACAATGCGACAGAGACATAAGAAATAATCACTAAAAACTTATCCGATATGACGAACACAGCCGAGACAAGTAATATCTGTGGCCTGAAGCGCGAAGACTTTCAGACCACTGTGAACGGAAAAAAGACAGATCTTTTTATCCTCAAGAATAGTTTAGGCAATGAGGTGGCCATCACCAACTATGGTGGAGCAGTCGTTGCCATCATGGTTCCCGATAAGGACGGAAAGCGTGCCAATGTCATTCAGGGACACGATAACATTCAGGACGTCATCAACTCGCCTGAGCCTTATCTTTCTACCCTCATCGGCCGCTATGGCAACCGCATCGCCGACGGTAAGTTCTACCTGCACGGCAAGGAATATCAGGTGCCCCTCAACGACGGTGACAACCACAACTCCCTCCATGGCGGCAAGAAGGGCTTCAATGCCCGCGTCTGGACGCCTGAGCAGATGAACGACCACACCCTCGTGCTCCATTATGTGTCAGCCTATGGTGAGGAAGGCTTCTCCGGCGAGTTGAAGACCACGGTCATCTTCAGCTGGACCGATGAGAATGCGCTCGTCATCGAGTATCTCGCCTGCACCAACAAGAAGACCGTCCTTAACCTCACCCACCATGGCTTCTTCTCCCTGGCAGGCATCGCCGATCCCACGCCCTCCATTGAGAACCTCATCTGCGAGATCAACGCCGATTTCTATCTCCCCATCGACAATCGCTCCATCCCCACCGGAGAGATCCTGAAGGTAGAGGGCACACCCTTCGATTTCCGCAAGCCCAAGACCGTCGGCCAGGACATCGACGCCGACAACGAGCAGATCAAAAACGGTGCCGGCTACGACCACTGCTACGTCCTCAACAAGAAGGAGGAGGGCGAGCTCAGCTTCGCCGCCAAGGTGATCGATCCCGTCAGCGGACGCAACATGGAGGTGTACACCACCGAGCCCGGCGTCCAGCTCTACACCGACAACTGGGCAACGGGCTACAAGGGCCAGAACGGAGCCACCTTCCCCCGCCGTTCCGCCATCTGCTTCGAGTGCCAGCACTTCCCCGACAGCCCCAACCATCCCTACTTCCCCTCAGTGGTGCTCAACGTAGGCGATCAGTATAAGCAGAAGACAGTATATCGCTTCGGCGTGGAAAAATAAACGAAAAACCATTTTCTCGTGCTCTTCGACCACGGTCAAGGAGCGCGAGATTTTTTATCACCTTAATAACCCAACTTAAACAAACAAAAACTGTATGGATATAGAATTTGTAAGAAGCCGCTTCATTAAGCATTTCGATGGTAAGACCGGAAATATTTATCATTCTCCCGGACGCATCAACCTCATCGGTGAGCACACCGACTACAATGGTGGATTCGTGTTCCCGGGAGCTGTAGAGCAGGGCATCATGGCCGAGGTACGTCCCAACGGCCTGAACACCGCCATTGTCTATTCCATCGACCTCAAGGACAAGGTAGAGTTCAAGATAGACGATCCCAACGGACCACGTACCACCTGGGCACGCTACATCTACGGCATGGTACAGGAGATGCGCAAGCTCGGCGTCGATGTCAAGGGCTTCAATGCCGCCTTCGCCGGCGATGTGCCCCTGGGTGCCGGCATGTCTTCCAGCGCAGCGCTGGAGAGCTGCTTCGCCTATGCCCTCAACGACCTGTTCGGCGACAACCGCGTGAGCAAGTGGGACATGGCACTGGCAGGCCAGGCCACCGAGCACAAGTACATCGGTGTCAACTGTGGCATCATGGACCAGTTCGCCTCCGTCTTCGGCAAGAAGGGCAAGCTGATGCGCCTCGACTGCCGCTCCCGCGAGTTCGAGTATTTCCCCTGGGAGCCAAAGGGTTACCGCCTTGTGCTGCTTAACTCCAAGGTGAAGCATGAGCTGAAGGGCTCACCCTACAACGACCGCCGCAACTCCTGCGAGAATGTAGTGAAGGCCCTCGCACAGAAGTTCCCCGACCGTCAGTTTGACACCCTCCGCGATGCCGACTGGGACGACCTGGAGGCTGTGAAGGACGCTGTCAGTGCCGAGGACTACACCCGCGCCCACTTCGTATTGGGTGAGAAGGACCGTGTGCTCGCTGTCTGCGACGCACTCGAGAAGGGCGACTACGAGACTGTCGGCAAGAAGATGTACGAGACCCACGAGGGTCTGAGCAAGGAGTACGAGGTGTCGTGCGAGGAGCTCGACTATCTCAACGAGCTGGCCAAGGAGAACGGCGTCACCGGTTCGCGCATCATGGGCGGCGGCTTCGGCGGCTGCACCATCAACCTGGTGAAGGACGATCTCTACGACAAGTTCATCGCCGATGCCAAGGAGAAGTTCTGTGCCAAGTACGGCCACGAGCCTCAGGTCATCGACGTTGTGATCGGCGACGGCTCACGCCGTATCTGCTGATCCCCCGCCCCGCTTCGGGGCAGGCCTTAAGATGGAACGACGCGTTCAGCGAAATCCACGCAATTATACTTTATGGAAGGTGTCCCCCAACGGGACACCTTTTTTCGTGCCTCCCCGCCTGTCCCCAGTCCTTCCCACGCCATCGGAACAGCACCGTATCGCCGACAGCACCTTCAGATCCTCACCGATCAGCCCTGTCCACGAATATTTTATTTTTGATTAACTCTTTTTTGAGAAAAAATCACTATCTTTGAGGCTGGTTTAAAAAACATAATTCTAAGATGAGACAAATCATAACGCATTTCACCGACGACGACCTCTACAAGCTCTCCATGTGCTGCGCCGTCATCGACAATTTCCCGCGCGCCCAGGTGAAGTACAGCTTTGTCGACCGCAACCACTTCGCCTATCCCGAGGGATTCGACAAGTTGGTGATGGAGCAGGTGGCCATGCTCGAGAACGTGGTCATCACCGATGAGGAGATCGCCTTCATGAAGCGCAAGTGCAATTACATCCCCGAGTGGTTCTTCCCCTATCTCAAGGGATTCCGCTATTCGCGTGAGTGGGTGAAATGCTGGCAGGACGAGGAGCGCCACCTGCATATCGAGATCGAGGGTGCCTGGTCGGACACCATCCTTCTCGAGGTGAAGATCCTTGCCATCGTGTCCGAGCTCTACTATATGGTCACCGGACAGGACAACGTCGACTATGAGGCCTACTACCGCAAGAGCTACGAGAAGGCCCGCCGCCTCCTTGAGGCAGGCTGCACCTACAGCGACTTCGGCACGCGCCGCCGCCTCTCCTTCGAGTCCGAGGATGTCCTCGTGCGTGCGATGAAGGACTGCTACGAGTCCAGACAGTGGCCCGGCAAGTTCGTAGGCACCAGCAATGTCTACCTCGCCATGAAGTACAACCTGACGCCCGTCGGCACGATGGCCCACGAGTTCATCTGTGCCATCGGTGGCATGTATGGTCCGCAGATGGCCAACAACCTGGCCATGGAGGCCTGGCGCCACACCTTCCGCGGCGCACTGGGCACCTATCTCTACGACTCCTTCGGATGGGACATCTTCGCGCTCAACTTCTCCGAGGACTTCGCCATGCTGTTCAAGGGCCTGCGCGTCGACAGCGGCGACAACCATGAGGAACTGATGAAGATCGTCAACAAGTACAAGTCGCTGGGCATCGACCCGAAGACCAAGCAGGTGATCTTCTCCAACGCCCTCGACACCGACACGGCCATCGCCATACAGCGCGACGCCGAGCGCTACGTACAGCCCTCGTTCGGCATCGGCACCCACTTCACCAACGACTTCAGCCACATCGAGCCGATGAACATCGTCATCAAGCTCGTAGGCGTCAAGATCACGGAGGCCTGGCCCTACTACAACGACACGTGTAAGCTGAGCGACGAGAACGCCAAGCACATCGGAAAGCCCGAGGTCATCCGCCGCTTCCAGGAGGCCATCCATTGGAATCACGCCAACGACTGATAAGGACGTGCTCGAGGCAACGATCATAAGTCGCTTCCTGCAAGACGATTACATACTTTCCCTTCCAGTGGGGCCAAGTCCCGCGACGACAGTCTGCGGCCTTGGCTCCACATTTTTTTATTTCCCTTCCGCTCCTCCGTCATTTCCCCCTTCCTCGCCCTTTCCGCCTTTTGTCGCACATCTGGTCCTCCCCACCGTTTCCTCTTCTCCATTCCCTTCTTCTCCGTTTCCGCTCCATCCCTTTCCCTCCCTTTGCCCTCCGACTGTCCCGTTTCCTCTTTGTCCTCCTTTCCTCGCCCGTCCTTTCCCCATCGGGCGAAAAAATATTGCCGTCCTCCATATACACCTTATCCGATTTTTTACTATCTTCGTAGCGTCATCCCTTCCGCCGTCCGGTCGCGTCAGCGTCGTACCCCGGAGAGGATACGGACATCCGATAAAACCTTTTAACCGAACAATTCTATGAAAATTGGTATCCCAAAAGAAATCAAGAACAACGAGAACCGCGTGGGCATGACCCCGTCGGGAGTGTACGAACTCATTCAGCACGGCCACACTGTCTATGTGCAGGCCACTGCCGGTGAAGGCAGCGGTTTCTCCGATGCCGACTATCGGCAGGTGGGTGCCGAGATCCTGCCGTCGATCGCCGACGTGTACGCTGCCTCGGAGATGATCATCAAGGTGAAGGAGCCCATCGAACCCGAATATGCGCTTGTGAGGCCCGGCCAGCTTCTCTTCACCTATTTCCATTTCGCCTCCGACCGTGAGCTGACCGAGGCTATGGTCAAGAGCGGTGCCGTCTGCCTGGCCTATGAGACCGTGGAGACTCCCGACCGCCGTCTGCCACTCCTCATCCCGATGAGTGAGGTGGCCGGACGCATGGCGGCGATGTGCGGCGCCTACTATCTCCAGAAGACCAAGGGCGGCAAGGGCAAGCTCATCAGCGGCGTGCCCGGCGTCAAGCCGGCCAAGGTGCTCGTCCTCGGTGGCGGCACCGTCGGAGAGGCGTCCGCCCGTCTGGCTGCCGGCCTGGGTGCCGATGTCTATATCTACGATATCTCCCTCCCCCGCCTGCGCCAGCTGGGCATGGAGCTGCCGGCCAACGTGCATCCCCTCTACTCCTCACCCCACAACATCATCACCGAGCTCGCCGATGCCGACATCATCGTGGGCAGCGCGCTGATCCCCGGAGCGAAGACGCCCCACCTCATCACGCGCGAGATGCTCAAGGACATGCAGCCCGGCACGGTCCTCGTCGACGTGGCCATCGACCAGGGCGGTTGCTTCGAGACCTCCCATCCCACCACGCACGACCATCCCGTCTACACCGTCGACGGCATCCTCCACTATGCCGTGGCCAACATGCCGGGCGCCGTGCCCAACACCTCGACGACGGCCCTCTGCAATGCCACGCTGCGCTATGCCCTCGCCCTGGCCGACAAGGGCTGGCGGCAGGCCTGCAAGGACGACCACGCCCTCTTCCTCGGACTCAATGTCGTCAACGGAAAGATCACCTATCAGCCTGTCGCCGAGGCGTGGGACATGGAGTATGAGCCGCTCGAGCTGTAAGACCTGACGGCACCCGCAGCCCGCAAGGCCCAGGCAGCCGCAAGACTTAGGGGACGCACCACACGGTGCGTCCCTCCTTATATATATAAAAAGGTACGCGAGGACTCTTACCGGCCCATCCATCCTGCCATATTCTAAGTGAAATGTGACTTTATCGCGTCAATCCCAAAAAATGTTTCTTTTTGTTTGTTTTTGTATTCACATTTCACTATATTTGTCCTTGAATGTGGACACGCACCCTCCCATTGTCAGTGTGCCGTCATCCGTTTTCTTATGACATCAACCCTAAACCCGAAATATGAAAATCGATAAGCAGAATGTAACCGTTTCCACGATGAGGCGCCTCTGGCTGAGGATCCTGGTCGTGTTGAGAAAGTATTTCAATGTCATGCCCGACAAGGAGGACGAGGAGTCCATCGCCCAGGAGATACGCAAGGGCGTGTCGTTCCACGGAGCGAACCTCTGGATCTTGGTGTTCGCCATCTTCATCGCCTCCCTCGGCCTGAACGTCAATTCCACCGCCGTCATCATCGGTGCGATGCTCATATCGCCCCTCATGGGCCCCATCATCGGCATGGGCTTCTCGGTGGGCGTCAATGACTTCGAGCTGCTGAAGCGGTCCGTGAAAAACTATCTTGTGGCCACGCTCATCAGCGTCGTCACGGCCACCATCTATTTCCTCCTCACCCCGCTCAGCGAGGCCCAGTCGGAGCTGCTCGCCCGCACGTCGCCGACGCTCTACGACGTGTTCATTGCCCTGTGCGGCGGTGCGGCGGGCATCGTCGCCCTCTGCTGTAAGGGCAAGGGCAACGTGCTGCCCGGAGTGGCCATCGCCACCGCGCTCATGCCGCCCCTCTGCACGGCAGGATTCGGTCTGGCATCCGGCAACATCTACTACTTCCTCGGCGCCTTCTATCTGTTTTTCATCAACACCGTCTTCATCAGCCTTGCCACCTATCTGGGTGTCAGGATGATGAAGTTCAAGCAGAAGACGTTCCTCGACCATGCGCAATATGTCCGCGTGAGGCGTTACATCATCATCGCCGTGGTCGTGACGATGGTGCCGGCGGCATTCATGACCTACGGCATCGTCCGCACCAGCATCTTCAACAACAATGTGAGCCGCTTCGTGAGCGAACGGCTCGACAGCAGCGGCACACGCATCATCTCGTACGACGTCAACAAGGACAGCCTCACCCTGCGCGTGGTGGCGGTCGGACGCGAGATCTCCGACAGCATGATCGTGCGTGCCGAGCGGGGAATGTCCGACTATAAGATGGCCCACTACAAGCTGCAGGTGATACAAGGCTCACAGTCCGACTCCGTGATGATGCTCAACAGCAAGCTCAGCAACATACGCACCACCAGCAACAACTACGAGGCAATGTTCCACACCGAGGCCACCAAGGCCGCTGCCGCGCAGCAGAAGCTCGACGAGTACACGCGCTATGAGGACATGACCCCGGCCGTGTCGAAGGAGATGAAGGCCCTGTTCCCCTCCGTAAGGGAGGTGAGCGTAGCACTGACCGCGACGGCGATGCCCGACACCACGGCCGTCGTGCGCAATCCCACCGTCCTGGTAGGACTGTCGTCGAAGGCCCGGCTCGGCACCGACGAGCTCCGCAAGATGAAGGAATGGCTTGCCGTGCGTGTGGGTGCCAACAACGTCCGGCTGATCACCTACCCAGAAAGCAAATAATCGACCGGCCGTTTCCATCCCCAAAGATGG
>HF988432.1 GCA_000431975.1 Prevotella sp. CAG:924
TATTATTTCTTTTATTGTTCAAAATATTGCTATACCATACAGTATGGATAGACAATTATCATATCAAAAAGATATTTGCGGACAGTGAATGGCTGGAAGATTCAGTTGTTCGGAATTTCCGAATAACTGTCCCAAAGGAAACAACATAACACGAATCGGTAGTGTCTTACAGTGTGTGTCAGATTTGTAGGAATTCTGTCCAGGCACATCCTGTGAAACACTATTTTTTTATATCCCCCTTGTCCGGTTAGTATGTTATCATAAAAAAGTGGGGCCCGCCTCCCGGTGAGCCCCACTGCACATGTATATATCTGTCTAATTTCGTGTTACCCTGATTGCAAATCTTTCACCTTACAGAGAGGTGTTTTCAATTTACGTGTTATACTCAATCTTATTTTTATAGTAATTGTATTTAAAATTATGATATTAAAAAACGGTATAGTCTATTTTATGTTATCTCCTTCCTCCGAAGTGTCCTCTTGATGAGGATGAGCCGGACGACTTGCCGCCTCCGAAACTTCTGGATTTGAAACTGCTGCTGGATGATCCCCGGCTCTTGAGCGTGTTGCCTACACTGCGCGAGCTGGACGGTGAACTGAACGACCGGTTAGGGGTCGGCAGGGTGCGTGTGGTGCTCTTCTGTGTGGAGGGCTTGAAGGTACGGCTGGGCGTCGTGGTGGACGACCTGTCGAAGTTGCGTGTGCCGGTAGAGGAGGGGCGTGTCACCGTCGTGCGTGTGGAGCTGGGACGGGTGGTGCCGAAGGAACGGCGGGCGGTGTCCTGTGTGCGCGTGTTGCCACTCTGCCTGTTGCCGAAGGAACGGTTGCCGTTGAGGGTGACATTGTTGTGCGATCCGTTGGTGACCGGACGGCTGTCGGTGTTACGGTTGCCGTTACCGAACGTCCGTGACCCGCTGTGTGCCGTGATGCGCGTGCCGTTGCCAAAGTGGCCCTTGTCGAACTGGTCGCGCATGCCGTTGGGACGATGATCGCCGTGAGGCGCCGTCACACGGTGGGAAGCCCAGTAGCTGCGTCCGCCGTTATGGTGCCAGCTGTGTCCTCCCCGGTAGGTGGTGTAGAACACCGGACGTCCGAAGAAGAAGTAGTCGCGGTGGGGATAGCGGCCATAGACGGCGAAATGCCAGTAGCCTCCTTCCCAGTAGAGCGGGCGGTAGAAGTAGGACGCTGCCAGATAGGCATCGTACTGCCATCTGAAGAGGATGTAGCTCAGATCGAGGTTACGCTGCTCCCAATAAGCACCGTAGAGATCGTCGCTGCTGTCGATGCTCATGAGATAATCGAGGTTGATCTCATAAGCGGCTTCATATTGCTCTTCGGTCAGGTTCAGCTCATAGGCCATCTTGTCGGTAAGGAAGAGGGCCTGGTCACGAGCCTGCGAATAGCTCATTGCGGATGCCCCGACTGCTAAGGAAAGCAGGAAGACGAGGCTGAGAAATATCTTTTTCACGATCGTAAGCTCTAAATGGTTGGACAATATCTTTTCTTTTTTACACTGCAAAGATAGGACGAAAAAGGCAGGCGGAGAAAGGATTTCCCCTAACCGAGAGGGGAAATTCCCTATTATGAGGAAAAGGGACGGGAGGGAGACGGGCGGACGGCTAGCATATACCTATTAATAATATAGGGGACGGCAAAGGGTAGGGGGATGCCGTGAGGATATAATAAAAAGGGGAGTCGTGGCGTTATGATAACAAATGATTGGACGATGAAGATTACGCTATTATATGTGCTGCTGTCGTTGGCACCCGTTGCGGTGCAGGCACAGGGGCATGAGGAAAGAGACGCGCGGCACGACCTGACGAGCGGGCTCACCTATCGTGTGGAGGCCCAGGTGTCGGCATCGGATGGCCACACGCCTCTATGGCTCAACGCCAACAAATACGGCCTGAGCTCTCTGGATGAGCATAACGGCTACTTCCGGGCCTCCGCCATACGCCCGCTGCGCGAGGACTCCCTGCGCCGCTGGGGCATCGGCTATGGCCTCGACCTCGCCGTGGCCTCGCACTACACGAGCACGGTGGTGGCACAGCAGGCCTTCGTCGAGGCACGGTGGCTGCACGGCGCGCTGACGGTGGGAAGCAAGGAATATCCGATGGAGTTGAAGAACAACCGGCTCAGCAGCGGATCGCAGACGCTGGGCATCAACGCCCGGCCCATCCCGCAGGTGAGGCTCGCGCTGCCCGACTACTGGCAGGTGTTCGGACTGCGCTGGCTGGGACTGAAGGGTCATGTGGCCTACGGCATCATGGCGGACAATGACTTCCAGGATGACTTCACGCACGGCACGAGCCGGGCACACAACCGCCTGTATCACTCCAAGGCGGGATATCTGCGGATCGGCAACCCCTATAGCTTCCGCCCACTCTCCCTGGAGGTGGGACTGGAGATGGCGTCGATGTTCGGAGGACAGATCTACACATGGCGTGACGGCGCCTACACGAAGGTGGAGGGGGACAACAGCCTCCGCGCCTTCTGGAACGCGCTAGTGCCGGGAGGCAACGATGTGGGCGAGGACAAGTACAAGAATGTGGAAGGCGACATGGTGGGGTCGTGGGTAGGAAGGATCAACTACGACGCCGAGACATGGAGCTGGCATTTCTACGGTGACAAGTTCTTCGAGGACCACTCGGGAATGTTCCAACTCGACTATAACGGCTATGGCGAGGGCGAGGAATGGAACCAGAAGAAACAGAGCCGATACCTGGTCTATGAGCTGAAGGACTGGATGCTGGGCACGGAGATAGACTGGCACTACGGCACGTGGCTGCGTTCCATCGTCCTGGAATATCTCTACACTAAATATCAAAGCGGACCGATCTATCATGATCATACTGAGAACATTAGCGATCATATAGGCGGCGGTGACGACTATTACAACCACGGGCTCTATGTGTCATGGCAGTACTTCGGACAGGTGATCGGCAACCCACTGTACCGGTCGCCGATCTATAACACGGACGGGACGCTGAGGGTGGAGGACAACCGATTCGTGGCCTACCACCTGGGAATCAGCGGACAGCCCACGCCGCGTCTGTCGTACCGGCTGATGGCTACCTACCAGTCGGGCCTGGGCACGTATAAGAAGCCCTACACCCATGAGCGCCACAACGTCAGCTGCATGCTCGAGGCGGCTTACAGCCTGCCACACGGCTGGCTGCTGACCGGTGCCTTCGGCATGGATGCGGGGTCGATACTCGGACACAACTACGGACTGCAGATAACGGTGGCCAAGACGGGATGGCTGGGCAGGAAATGATGCCGGCACACCATCGGTCATAACAAGTAAACCCTTCTGCGTGCGGGCACCGGCGATGGGAAAGCGGGATGTCCGGGGCGCCTGCTGACATAAGGCACGACGGCCGCAGGACGCAGACATACAAAGCAAAGTAATGATGAAGCATATAATTCTCTTTTTGGTGTCGTTCACCCTCCTGGCGTCCTGTACGCTGGAGAGATCGGGGAACGGTGATCTGGACGGGTTCTGGCATCTCGTGGAAGCAGACACGCTCGACATCGGGGACGGGCAGCCGCACGTCAACGACCTTGGACAACAGCTGGTCTTCTGGGCCTTCCAGAGCAGGCTGATGATGACGGTGGACCGGGGACCGGGCGACAAGCCGTCGCTCCTCTACCGTTTCTCGCACGCCGGCGACTCGCTGATCGTATCAGAGCCCCGCTTCGATGACCGTGAGAGCGGCGACTCGCTCTGCACGGACACGACCCTACTGCGACACTACGGCATACAGCAGCCGCGGGAGGCGTTTTACATCAAGTCAATCTCTTCCTCGCGGATGGAGCTGCAATCGAAGAAACTGTTGCTGAAATTCCGGAAGCAATAGTACCAACTTCGGCAAATTATCACTACCTTTGCAGTGTAAATACCGACAACATGGAAAAATACTGTTTGGATCTTCGAGTTGCCGACCGTGAGCAACTCTCTCCCCATCATGTGCTTCTGAAGCTGACCAGCGACGAAGCGCTGCCACACACCCTGCCCGGCCAGTTTGTCAATCTTCGTGCCGATCAGGGAGGACGCCCGCTGCTGCGCCGTCCGATCTCCATCAACTTCCAGGACTACGATGACAACACGCTGTGGCTCCTCATCGCTGCCGTAGGAGAAGGAACGCGCTATCTGTGCTCCCTCCAAAAAGGCGATGTGGTGAACTGTCTGTTCCCGCTGGGACGACCCTTCTCCGAGCCGGAGAAAGTGGACAGCCATGTGCTCCTCGTCGGAGGCGGAGTGGGAGTGGCGCCCATGCTTATGCAGGGTGCGCACCTGGCAGGCCTGGGACACAGCGTCACCTTCCTCCTCGGTGCGAAGACGAAGGATGACCTACTCGAGCTCTCACTCTTCGAGAAATGGGGTGACGTGAAGATCACCACGGAAGACGGCTCGCTCGGCGAGCGCGGCTTCGTGACCAACCACTCCGTGTTGCAGGAACAGGAGTTTGACCTCATCCAGACCTGTGGTCCCACGCCGATGATGAAGGCGGTGGCCAAGTATGCACGGCAGAGCGACACGACATGCGAGGTGTCGCTGGAGAACCTGATGGCCTGCGGCCTGGGTGCCTGCCTCTGCTGCGTGGAGAAGACGGTAGACGGCAACCTCTGTGTGTGCAAGGACGGTCCCGTGTTCAATATCAACAAACTCCTTTGGTGACCTCCGAAAGGGAAAGGAGCATCGTGCCATCTCTCCTCCGCGTCGCGGAACCGGACACGAGGGACGGCATATCGTAAGCAACCGAAACAATAGAATTATGGCAAATCTGAAAGTAAATATAGGTAATTTGGAGCTGCGCAACCCGGTGATGACAGCCAGCGGCACCTTCGGCTACGGTCTTGAGTTTGCCGATCTGATAGACCTCTCCCAGTTGGGAGGCATCATCGTCAAGGGCACCACGCTGCATCCCCGCGAGGGAAATGACTACCCGCGCATGGCGGAGACACCCGCGGGCATGCTGAACTGCGTGGGTCTGCAAAATAAGGGAGTGGACTATTTCTGCGAGCACATCTATCCGCAGATCAAGGATATAGACACGCACATGATCGTCAATGTGAGCGGCTCGTCGCCTGAGGACTATGCCGAGTGTGCGGCCCGCATTGACGCGCTGGACAAGATCCCGGCCATCGAGCTTAACATCTCGTGCCCGAACGTGAAGAACGGCGGCATGACCTTCGGCGTGTCGTGCTCGGCGGCTGCCAGCGTGGTGAGCGCCGTGCGCGCACGCTATCACAAGACGCTGATCGTGAAGCTGTCGCCCAACGTGACGAACATCGCGGATATTGCCCGTACGTGTGAGGCTGAGGGTGCCGACGCAGTGTCGCTCATCAATACGCTCATGGGCATGGCGATAGACATTGAGCACCGCAGACCGAAGCTCAGCATACGGACAGGCGGACTGAGCGGTCCCGCCGTGAAGCCGGTCGCCGTGCGCATGGTCAACGACGTGGCGCACGCCGTGAAGATCC
Organism: Prevotella sp. CAG:924; assembly: GCA_000431975.1. Taxonomy (GTDB): domain Bacteria; phylum Bacteroidota; class Bacteroidia; order Bacteroidales; family Bacteroidaceae; genus Prevotella. The sequence continues at coordinate 5,490 of HF988432.1, forward strand.
CGGTGGTAGGACTGGGCGGCATCATGACGGCGGAGGATGCCATCGAGTTCCTGATGGCCGGCGCCACCGCCATAGAGATAGGTACGGCGAACTTCATCGATCCTACCGTGACGGTGAAGGTGCGTGACGGCATCAATGACTGGCTGGAGAAGCACGGCTGTCACGACGTGCACGAGATCATCGGCGCAGTGTGACAACCAGATAGAAGAAAGAATAGGAAAAACGAATGATGAGCAGTTGGTTGGCAAGTCTTCTTGCCCCAAGCTGCTCATCATTCGTTTTTTATATTTTTACGGTCTTGTTCAGCAGATAATTGTCGAGGACGACCATGGCTGCCATGGCCTCCACGATGGGTACGGCACGGGGGAGGACGCAGGGATCGTGGCGTCCGCGTGCGGTGAGGGTCACCGGCCTGCCGTCGGTGTCGACGGTCTGCTGCTCGCGGAGCACGGTGGCCACCGGCTTGAAGGCTACACGGAAATAGATGTCCTGTCCGTTGCTGAGTCCGCCCTGGATGCCGCCGCTGTGGTTGGTCTTCGTGGTGATGCCCTTGGAGTCGGCTGCCGGCACGAAGATGTCGTTCTGCTCGCTGCCCCGGGCCGTCACTCCGGCAAACCCCTCTCCATACTCGAAGCCTTTCACGGCATTGATGCTGAGCATGGCGGCGCCGAGCTGTGCGTGCAGCTTGTCGAACTCGGGCTCGCCAAGGCCTACGGGACAGCCCTTGATGACGCAGGTGATCACACCGCCGATGGTGTCGCCGGCATCCTTGACATCGGCGATGAGCTGCTCCATCTGGATCGCCTTCTCCTGATCGGGACAGCGCACGAGATTGGTCTCCGTGAGGGAGAGGTCGTAGTGGTGGTAGTCGCGGTCGAGGGCGATGGGACCTACCTGTGAGGTGTAGGCCTGTATGGAGACGCCGAGGCCGCGCAGGGCGAGCTTGGCCAGGGCACCGCCGACGCAGCGGGCGATGGTGATGCGGGCCGACGAGCGGCCTCCGCCACGGTGATCGCGCAATCCGTATTTCTCATAGTAGGTGTAGTCGGCATGGGAAGGACGGAAGAGCGAGCGCATATTGTCGTAGTCGTTGGAGTGCTGGTTGGTGTTCTCCACGATGAAGCCGATGGGGGTACCTGTGGACTTGCCCTCGAAGACGCCACTGAGCAGACGCACCTTGTCGGCCTCCTTGCGGGAGGTGGTGATGCGGCTCTGGCCCGGCCGGCGACGGTTCAGCTCCTGCTGGATGAAGTCCAGATCGATGTCTATGCCGGCAGGCATGCCATCGACGACACCGCCGACAGCCTCGCCGTGGCTCTCGCCGAATGTAGAGAGCGTAAAGATGTGTCCAAAGGTATTTCTCATCTGCCCTGTATTTTTATGGATTTAATGATTGTGTCCGCAGCATCCGCCTTCACCGTGTCCTTCGCCGTGACCGTGGTGTCCGCAGCATCCGCCTTCACCATGTCCTTCGCCGTGACCATGATGTCCGCAGCATCCGCCTTCACCATGTC
>HF988433.1 GCA_000431975.1 Prevotella sp. CAG:924
GAGAGCGTCGTCATCCCTCTGACACTGATGCAGAGGGCTTATAATTTGGGTAATAAGGTGGACATCATCTCTGTGACGGGTAAGCCCGGCGTGGTATTGTCGCGGCTGGCACCGCGGTTGCGTGAGGTGGTCGGCCGTGCCCATCATGTTGATCCGACGGATGAGAAGGCTATCACAGTGTTCAACACGGAGGTGCTCTTCGGATTGGTCGACAGTCTTTTCAAAGGTGTTCACTATCTGATCTGGCTGGTCGGCATCGGCACATTGCTGGCCGGAGCCATCGGCGTGAGCAACATCATGATGGTGACGGTGCGCGAGCGGACGACAGAGATAGGTATCCGGCGCGCCATAGGAGCGACGCCACGGATGATCCTGTCGCAGATCATGTCGGAGAGCCTGATGCTCACGGCCGTCGCGGGACTGAGCGGCATCCTCTTTGCCATCATTATCCTGCAGATGCTGGAGGTGGGAAATACGAGCGATGGCATTGTGGCGGCTCACTTCCAGATAGGTTTCTGGACGGCGCTCGGTGCCTTGGCCATGCTGTCTGTCTTGGGCGTTCTCGCCGGTCTGGCTCCGGCGCTGCGTGCCATGAGCATCAAGCCTGTCGATGCCATGAGGGATGAATAAGTCCTATGTCATAAAGAAATTAAGATAAAAGGTATGCTCCTTTAGGGAGATATCCTGTCCTTTCGATTATTAAAAAAGAATTTATAATATGAAGAAGTACATCAAGTATGGAGCGGCTATTCTGGTGCTGCTGATTTTTGTAGGCACGTTCGTCTTCCTTTGGGTGCGTTCGCAGCCTTCACCGACGGTCTACTCGGAGTTCACGTGTAAGGTGATGGATCTGAGCAAGACTACTATCGTCACAGGAAAGATCGAACCCCGAAACGAGGTAGAGGTGAAGCCGCAGATCAGCGGTATCATCACGGTGCTCTATAAGGAGGCCGGTGAGATGGTCCAGGCCGGTGAGATCATCGCTAAGGTGAAGGTGATTCCCGATATGGGACAGCTCTCGTCCGCTCAGGCGCGCTGCCGTCTGGCCGATATCAACCTGAAACAGGCCAAGACCGACTATCTGCGTGAGAAGGCACTCTTCGACAAGGGACTTGTCTCTGCCGATGAGTTTGAGAAGATCCGCCAGACCTATCACCAGAGTGAGGAGGAAGTGAGAGCCGCCGCCGATAACCTCGAAGTGGTGCGCGATGGTGTTTCCGCCTCTAATGCCGACAAGAGCTCGACGCTCATCCGTTCAACGATCAGCGGCCTGATCCTCGATGTGCCCGTGAAGGTGGGCAACACGGTGATCCTCAGCAATACCTTCAACGATGGTACGACGATCGCCACAGTGGCCAATATGAACGACCTGATCTTCCGTGGTAACGTGGACGAGACGGATGTAGGGCAGCTTGTCGAGGGCATGCCGATGAAGATCACCATCGGTGCCCTGCAGGACGAGAAGTTGGAAGCCTCGTTGGAGTATATCTCTCCGAAGGCTACAGAGACCAATGGTGCCAACCAGTTTGAGATCAAGGCTGCCATCCACGGTTTGAACGGCCAGAAGATCCGCTCGGGCTATAGTGCCAATGCGGAGATTACGCTGGCCTCCGCCCGTCAGGTGCTGGCAGTGCCAGAGAGTGCTGTCGAGTTTGTGGACAGGCAGACGTATGTATATGTCGTGAAAGGGCAGGGTGATGCCAAGACGTATGAGCGCCGTCGTGTGACGACCGGTCTGAGCGATGGCATCAACATCGAGATCCGGAGCGGATTGAAGAAGGGGGATGTCGTCCGTGGTCCCAAGCAACTAAGTGCTGAGGAGCAGCAGGGTGATGAATAATGAAGAGAAAGAAAAGTCTTTAAGGGTGTGACGTGGCGGTAGGTCGCGTCACCCCCTTAAAGACAGATTGAAAAAAATGTGCCCGCAGAGACAGTACCGGCCGATGGGTCGGAGGCGTCTCTGCGGGCACGTCTCGTTTTATGCTTTACGGATGTATCCTTTTTCCACGAACGCCTCGTACAGCGGTTGTGCGAGAGCCTTGGCATCGGGATGGGGCGCTCCCGTCGTACCCAGTGCACGCAGGTCGAAGAAGTGCTTCCAGTCGCTGATGAAAGCCGTGTGTACAAGTTCTGTATTCGTGTCGAGAGGCAGTACGACGCGTGCCTCCTGGGGCTTGCGGCCCGCGGCGATAAGGTTCATATAGGCACGTTCGGCTGCCATGTTGGCGAAGAGCCAGTTTTCCAGATCGTTGGCCGATCCGTCAGCCACTTTGGTGGCAAGGGCCAGGAAGTCGTCGGCCGAGCCGGTATGTGGTAGGCCAGTGGCGTCGTCGGCCTGCGATGAGGCCACCCATGAGGGCAGGTTGATACCGATCTGTCCGCCAAACTTATCCTTTGAGTAGTTGCAGTAGCGGGTGCTCTGTTCGGCTATGGAGTTGGCACGGTGGCGGTTGAACTCGCGTGTGATGGCCACCTGCGTGGTGAAGTGAACCGTCACGCGGCGGTCGTGCAAGGCTGTCGGCTCTGTCAGGTAAGAGAGCAGGGCCATCCAGTCGTTTTCCACGAGTACACGGAGGTTGGTCGTCACATAGTAAGCGTTCTCGTCCATGTTCACGTGTGAGAACGGGTTGCGGGAAAAAGCATTGCCGGCATCTATGGCTACCTTATTATATACGCATCCGGGCTCGCCGTCGGCTTTTGTCATCGGCAGCGTGAGGTAGACGGTGCCGTGTTCGAGCATGGCGGTGTGCTGACTTTTGATCATGCGCTCGACGAAGGGGCGTGCGCTGTCGGAAGTCTTGTGCCCTTCGCTCTTATAGCAGACCCTTCCGCAACGTTCGATCTGCTCATATATACCTTGTTCTCCGGGTTGCTGCTCCCAAATCTCAAATTGTGGCTTAATTATCTCCATATATTGATTTCTTTGTTTTTGCTTGCAAAATTAAGGAAAATCCTTCAGAGTATCACCTATGGCGGTCATTAAATGAGCCCCTTTTGAGCCTGTCCATACGTCTTTCCTATAAGATCCCGAATACTGAGGCTATGTGTGCCGCTTCGATCATATTGCTCACCTTGAGTTTTCGGAGTATATCATTCTTATGCGTCTTGACCGTTGCTTCCGACCTGTTTAGGCTCACCCGATAAATATAGGGGAGATA
>HF988434.1 GCA_000431975.1 Prevotella sp. CAG:924
ACGGCAGTTTAGCAAACTACTGGTTTCAGCCACTCACCCAAACTTCCTTTCGGTGTGTTCCGTATTCCGGAGCGCTTGTCCTTAATTGCGATGCAAAGGTAGCGCTTTATTTTCATCCCTGCAAACTTTTGAGAAACTTTTTTCAAGAAATCTTCATTTCACTTCTCTTTTCCCTCCTTACACCTTAATTATATAAGGATTTCCTCACTACGATCATCTCCTGACAACAAGAAAATAGGACGCATCATCGCGATGTGTCCTATCTAATGCACAACCTTACCTGTTTTTAACAACTATCGAAAGCACTTCACCAAGAGGTACGTTCGATGTCGTTCCCAACATGGTGCGGTAGGATCATAAAAATCCTATTCACCTATAAAACCAAAACGATATTGTACCTTCATTCAAATAGCTTCGCTCGCTATAAGACGGCTGTCTTCACAGCTGGTACAACAGTCATTTACTGGGAATAAAAATGAGACGAATTAACCTGTATGAACTGTGAGTCTTGAATTCCGCGTTCTTGATCGGAGTAAAGTGTCTAAGGAGTGCAGAATATTGAACCTAAATCAGAACTAAATATAAATATTATAAGAATGTAATGAGGTTCCTAATTTAATAAATTGTATAGGTCATCATTATCCGGCATAACCTCTTATCATGACTTTACGCTACATGTAATGATGCCGGCTATCACATCCCTTGCAGGGACATATTAACTTTTTTACTTATCGGTTGCTATAAAACCGACCTTGTTATCTTTTATATGTGACAAAGATAACAAATTCTCTTCAATTTGCAGCAAATCATATAGTTAAACTATATTTTAACAGTTAAAAAACGAGCCGTTATTGTTAATTGCAAGAAAAGATTAACATTTGTTTTTTTGGATCATGACATAAATGATAGAAATTTATAATTATATACTCTCAAAGAGGGATATATTTCCTATCCTTTCTTTTTTAACCCATATCGATCATCTGAGATCCGAAGAATTATGCCCATTTTCCCTGCAGCCCATCCATTATCGTTGTTGAAGGCTTTATGAAATACATTAAGACAAAGTGACGAAAGGCCGGAAAGGAAACGGAAGGCATCAGATAAACCAATAAAATAGATCGTTGCAGCCTAATGACTCGGAATAAGCACAATTGCCTCAAGCCTATTTGAATACAGGCCTGAGGCAATTGACCTACTTTGAGAGACTTATTACCCCTCCAATCAACTTCACTTAGCCTTTACGCTAAAGCGGAGCATATTAGTATATTCACCGCTGGACGGGAGGCAATATTTCTTAATAGTCTGAGGACCGCACGAGCCGTTACCTATACCTCTGACCGCATAATCAAAATGTGCAAAGATCTGAGGATAACGGACAAGCTGCCAAGGATGGAGATCGGGCTTCAGGAACTGCTGCTCATCATAGTGCTGCAGCGAGAAACTGACAGGACCTTCTGTAGTGACAGTAAGAGCATAGCCAGTACTTGGATTGGTGAGAATCAACTCGCGTAATGCCTGACGGTCACCAGAGCTCTGCGGATGCATATAATATCCGAACATATCATCTACCGTACCATCATAACGTCCGATGAAACTTCCAGACTGACGGTCTGGCTCATTCTCGCCGGGACCTTTTCCATAATACTCCACATCTTCCCAACCCGGAGCGAACTGCATGGCAAGTCCCATACGGCGCAGCCCCTCCCGTTGCGGACGATAGGTGGATCGCAAATCGACCGTACCATCCGCATACACCTTATAAACAAAGGTATGAGGACAGAGGGCGTCGGCTACTTCTATTGTAATTGTTGCCATACGGCTGCCCTTCTCCAATTTTGTCGTTACGGTGCAACCTGTCCGAGAAGGCTTTATACCACCTTGAGTATCATTCTCGATATAACGGAAGTTATTGTATTGAGCTCCGGCATCAGGCGTTGCTGCGAGGACATTCTGTCCGTGGGCCTTCCACGTAGACACCTGACCACTCTTACGATCCACGACAAATGTTATGTTGCGGTTGGACACTGTCGTCTTTCCATTCTTAACCACCATCTTCAGCTTCGGTTGTTTTTTCGTAAAGACTGCAGGCAACGTAGCCGGGCGCTCCTGAAGGATGTATTGCCAATCAGCCACAACATGCCGCTTCGGTAAACCCCGGCCAGGTAATGGCTTCACAAGACAGATGTCGCAATTAAGCACATACTCGTGTCCTGGCTCCAGTGCCACCGTATAAGGCAGGCTGACCTTCGTAGAGTCTCCGGGCTTTATAGCTGGCAAAGGCAGGTCGCCATGGGCTACACGCTCAATACCATCACGTAGGATCTCATACTTAAACTGGAAATATGATAGATCTAAGAAATCATACTTATTATAAAGCGTCACTTGCTTGGCGGCGAGATCAAATGTAGGAGCGAACTTCACATACTGATATACATGCTTTACCTCCGTAAGCTTGGCACTCCACTCACGTGTGGCAGGTATCAGTCCATTGTTCACGAAATTACCCTGATGGGGGCCTGGATAATCCCAGCCATTGGTCAGACGCTGCCATGTGTCTGGAGTCGTCTGTCCCTTGTTGTCCTTCAATTGTACCTGTCGCGGCTCTTTCGGATCGTAGATTGCCTGATCTACCCAATCCCAAATACAACCACCAATGCCAAGAGGACTCTTCTCTATAATATCCCAGTATTCCTGCAGATTACCTACAGCATTACCCATGGCGTGGGCATACTCACACATGAAGTAAGGCTGATGCAGCGGATTATCTGTGGAGTATTTCTTCACTGACTCCAGATCGGGATACATCTGTGAGTAAATATCCGTATTCGTGGCATATTCGCCCATCGGCTGCCGTGTAGCACCTTCATAATGAATGGGGCGGTCGTCAAGCTGACGCATGGCTTTGTACACTACGGCGAAATTACGGCCATTAGAGCTCTCGTTGCCCATCGACCAGAAGATCACTGACGGATGATTGCGGTCACGCTTTACCATACGTACGGCGCGGTCTACATACTGGCCCTCCCACGTAGAGTCGTTAGTAATGCAGCCCTTACCATTATAATGGTCGTCCCAATTCTTATGACATTCAATATCGGCCTCATCCATACAATAGAGTCCGAGGTAATCCATCATGGCATACATACGGGGCTGACGGGGATAGTGGCTCGTACGGACAGTATTGATATTAGCCCGCTTCATCAGCATCAGATCCTGCATCATACGCTGTCCGGAGATGGAACGACCATCAATAGGATCGGTATCCTGCGTGTTCACGCCTTTAAAAAGTACACGCTTACCATTGATATACACGCCATCGCCTCTCAACTTAACATCACGGAAGCCTACCTTCGTAGAAAAAGCCATCTCCTCACGGCCATCCTTATCACGCTGCAACACCTCTACAGTGTAAAGCACCGGTGTCTCTGCTGTCCATAGCTGCAGGTCTCTGAGATAAGGAAGCGTCGTATGCAAATAAGCCTCGCCCGTCCGCTTGTTCACCGTCACCGGAGACTTCTGCATGGCAATAGGTGTATTATCAGGGGAATAAAGCCGCATCTCCACCGTCTTCTCTTCTTTTAAACGATCACGGTTATCGATCATCAGATCGACATTAAGCCTTCCCTTACGATAGCCGGCTGCCGAATCCAACTCCATCGTAATGACGTGATCGCGCACCGCTACCTTAGGCGTACTATACAGATACACATCGCGATGAATACCACTCATATGGAACATATCCTGCCCTTCCAAATAGGAGCCATCGCTAAAGCGGAACACCTGAACAGAGATATTGTTCTCCCCCGGACGAACGACGCGTGTGAGATCAAACTCAGCAGCGTTATTCGGACCTTGCGTATAACCTACATACTGGCCGTTTACCCAAATATAAGCCGCACTATAGATACCATCAAAATGCACGAACACACGCTGATCCTTCCAAGAGTCCGGCAACGTGAACGTGCGTCTGTAAGAACCTACCGGATTCTTACCGATACCCTTAATATTAGTAGCGACATACGGTGGATTGTCTTTAAACGGATAATCCACATTGATATACATTGGCCGTCCGTAGCCCTTCATCTCCCAGCAAGAAGGAACAGCAATGGTATCCCACGAAGAGACATCTGCACTGTCACCATAAAATTCCTTCTCACCCGGTCTTTCCTCGGGTGCGCTGACCCAACGGAAACGCCACTCCCCATTAAGGCTCATCAAACGGGAACTATGCGTCGGAAGACCGTAGATTGGAGTACGATAGAAGAGTCGGTCACCCCGCATCTCACTCTCTGTGGCATAAGGGTAAAACGTGGCTACTGCCGGCTCTTTATTTTCCTCATAAATAAGCTGGTTCTCCCAATACTCCCCCGGCCGTGTCGCTGAAGCAGCAACGGAGACCGGACTCTTTGACTTAGTTTTGCTGTGCTTTTGAGCTACAGTCGGAAGCGCCACTCCCAACAACAAGCCCAATAATATTAGCCGGATTGTTCTCATATCGTAATCCTCCAGTTTTAGTTGATATTTTCGTTTCCACTTTCTACAAGTCTACCCTACCATTCTCACCGTTTCGGAAAACTGAATTGACTTGCTATACACTGTCACAAATATAGTACATTATTCTGAAAAAGCAAGGTACACAGCCAGAAAAATACATACAGTTTCTACACAGAACAGCCACTTACATCCGACAAGCAATATAAATCTGTATTAAGAATACCATAGGGAAAGAAGACAGCATAAAAAAATCCATGCAATTCTCGCAAGAGAACTGCATGGATAATAGAAAAAAATAATCTTATGAAAGAGATATCAAAATTACTCAGCATCCCACCATACACGGTCACCCGTGAACGTAAAGTCGGTAGTACGACCCCACTGACGCTGCAAAGCATCCTCATAATTGGCCTTGTTCACCTGTGACTCACGAGAAGGATAAGTCATTCTGCGAACTAAGCCCTTATAATTCAGAGGCTCTTCCGGTGAATTATACATATCCCGAAACTTCAGTTCAGGATAACCAGAACGACGCCAGTTGGCCCATGTCTCATACTCATCACCAAAACAGGTAATGTAGTACTGCGTATTTATCTCTTCCAAAGCCTTGCTCATATCTAAGGAATGTGCTGTAACATAGCTATTGATCACATCATCTGTCAGATAAGCATTGACTAAGCTGTTGGCATTTGGATAAGCAGCAAACTGCTCCATTGCACACCACATGCCTTTCTTATAAAAATCATTGGGATTACCAGAGATATAGCCACGTACTGCAGCCTCTGCAAGTAATAAATTGGTCTGTGCAGCTGTACATATGAACGTAGGAGCTGTCGGATCCCCATAAGTTAGTCGATTAGGAATAGAGAAATAATATCTGTAGTAATTCTTATCATTGCCATTCAAAGAATATTTTTTCTTCTCCAAAGCCATACTGTCTGTGAATTCTGCTCCTTCCGGATATTTTATGATACAGTAATCATTTCCAGATGTATAGCTGAAGAAGCCCTCCAAACCTTGTTGAATAGCAGGATCAGCATTGCCTGTGCTATACTCATCGGTGCCATATTGAGCATTATAATCATGATCAACTATGCACATGATCAACGGGATACGGGGATCTTCACGGTCTTTCAAGATTCTATAAAACGTTGCATTGATAAAATTCTTACCTACATCCGAATAAGAAACGATCTTTGCAAATGGCTCAGAAGAGTCATCATCTACAGAACCACCAGGATGTTCAAGTTTGCAATTGTCCTCTGTCTCTGTAATGCAACCATTGGCATAAGCTTTGGCAGCATATTTCTCGGCAAGTTCGGGACTTACTTTCACAAGACGCATTGCGAGACGTAACATTAAGGAGTTTGCAAATTTCTTCCACTTGGTCAGATCACCCTGATAATAAATATCTTTAGGACCTATACTTGCCGTACCCACACCCAATTCGTTCTGGGCGCTATCGAGCTGTGCAAGCATATCCTTGTAGATATCTTCCTGCTTGTCGTATACAGGATATGAATATTTATCGTAGCCAGCCTGAAAATAAGGAATGTTTCCATACTGATCAGTCAGACGATGCATAATATAAACACGAACTATACGTGCTATTTCATAATTGTCCTTATTTTGTGCATCTCCCTTCCATTTATCAAGACATGTAGTGACCATACGGACGGCACCACGCGAACCAGAGTATACAGCTCCCCACAAAGAAGACGCATAATCATCACTATATGAATTCCTAGCATAACTTGCCCAGTTCGGATTTGTAATATGCTGATTCCACTGAGCAGTATAAGCGAGCCCTGCTCGCCATATATCCCAATCAGAGCCTAAAGCTTGGTGCATAGCACTGGTAAGCATTATCTCCATCGGCACATTTCCCTCATTTGGATGTTCCGGGTCGATATTTAGATCCCCGAAATCGCCACAGCCTGTGAGGCCGGCAACAGCTGCCGCCATGCACAGATATTTCACTTTACTGATATATTTCATAATTGACTAGTCTTTGGTGTTAGAATTTTACATTCACATTGAAACCGAGGCTGCGGGTATAAGGATAACCGTTCAGCTCCAGTCCCTGTCCGTTGGTGGTATTGTAAGAAGATTCAGGATCGATATTCGGAACCCACTTCTTGATTGTCCACAGGTTGCGGCCAACAAACGAGAGGCTCAGACCCTTGATGAAGGGGAGCTTCGGCTGGATCAGACGCGTGAAATCGTAGGTCAGCGAGATTTCACGCAGCTTGATAAAGCTGGCATTGTAAACGAAAGCCTCTCCTATGTTATTCGACACGATTGCATCATAATAGTCAGATGCTTTTACAGCTACGGTATTTTCTTTTCCTGTTGCCTCATCAATTCCTTTGAATACATAAGGACCATTAGGATTTTCCTCCGTACGGCCAACGAGCGTATTCTTACTCAAACCAGCGCTCGTCAGGCTGAGGTTAGTACCTGAGAACAGCTTGGCACCAAACTTGAAGTCGATCAGGAAAGCTAACGTGAAACCTTTATACTTAAAACTGTTATGCCAACCACCAGTCCACTTATAAACACCATTGCCCAAGCTTTCCTGTACTCCAGTAGACTGAGGCAAACCATTCTTAAGAAGTAATTCACCATTATCCGCTCTCTTATACTTGTAACCGATCAATTCTCCATATGCTGAACCGACAACATTATAAACGGCTACGTTACCAGAACGAGATGACGCCCCATCAATCTGCAAACGATCGATACCTTCACCTAGAGAAAGTACTTCTGAATTATTATAAGCGAAGTTCAACGTTGTATTCCACGAGAAATTGTGATTGGCAATAGGTGTGGCATCTACCATGAACTCAAAACCTTGATTGCGAATCTCTCCCACATTCTCAATCTTGCTATCGTAACCCGAAGCAGATGATGTTGAAACAACTGCGATATCATCGGTGGTCTTCTTGTTATAGTAGGCCATATCGAAGTTCAAGCGGTTGTTGAAGAAAGCCAAATTAAGACCTACTTCATACTCGGCAATATGTACCGGCTTCAAATTCTCATTGGGAAGTGTATTATTGTTATTCTCTGTAATAGTATATTGTCCATTAATAGTATAACTATTCACCTTATAGAGCAATAGGTTCTGATAAGCTGAAGTACCATTAGAAGCAGCAGCGTAAGAAGCACGCAACTTACCAAAGTTGAACCAAGACGGCATCTTGAACGTGTCAGTGAACACCCAAGAAAGAGTTGCCGAAGGATAGAAATAGCTGTTGTTGTTTTCTGACAAGGTAGAGAACCAGTCATTACGACCGGTAAGATTCAGGAACACCTGATTCTTCCAACCCAAGTCAACCGTACCATAGAATGAATTCACCTGATAACGGGTGTAAACCTTCTCTGGACGCTTGTCTCCAAGATTGTTAGTCGACCAAAGTCCTTCTATCAAGAACGGACGGCCACCATTGGTCACATAGTAATACTTCACCTTGTTAGACAATTTATTACCTCCAAAAGTAGCACCCACACTAAAGTCTCCGAATTCCTTATTGAAGCCAAGGAGGAAGTTGTAGTTCATCTCCTCAAAATTTTTCTCGTATTCAGTCATAAAACCATTTGGATCAGCAGAAGCTCCTGTGGGTTGTACCTGCTTATACTCCAAATTGTAACCGTCACGCTGAACAGCGCCCTGCAGATACAACCATGGAGTGATATCCCACTTCAGATTGATAGCACCAGTCAGACGATCTTTATCAGCTACATTAGTCTTCCTATATTGCAGCCAATAAGGATTGTTGAAATAAACGTTACTGTTGCCATTACCAGACAATTCTTTCCCATCGGCCGTAGAACCCCAATCAGACTCTGGGGTTTCGCGCTCCAACCAACGGATATCAAATGAATTAGCGTGATAGAGCAGAGAGGCATTCGTATTGCCATTACCGTCACTCAGATTGGAACGTCCGTTGAAATGTTCTTTCACATAATTAGCTGTCACATTCAACGATACGTTTTTCCAGATCTGGTAGGTCGTATTCATGTTGATAGCATTCTGACGGTTACCAGAATTGGGCAATATGCTCTTCTCCATATTGTGGCTATAACCGAAACGATACATGATCTTGTCACTGGCACCACTTACGGCCACAGATGTAGTGTTGTTGATTCCCGTACGGTAGAAATTGGGCCAGTTATCAATGTAACTGTATTTATAGGTATTGCCCAGGAAGTTGATAGCATCACCACCGTCCATCACATCACCCCAACTAGACTGTTCGGTATCCATTGCCATTTGCTGTGAAGTAGGACGCAGGCCATTCGTTCCTTGTCCAAAGATCTTTTGGAAATCACGCTGATCATAAATTGTATTGAATGTGAGGTTGTTATTCACTTCGACAGTAACAGGCTGTCCTTTCTTACCGCTCTTCGTAGTAATAAGAATGGCACCGTTACCACCACGATAACCATAAAGGGCCGATGCTGCGGCACCTTTCAGCACCTGAATCGACTCAATATCATCGGCATCGATATTGTTCAGACCGTCACCCATATCAATACCTCCCCATGTACCGGCAGAACCCTGATTGGTATTATCGAAAGGAACGCCATCGACAACATACAATGGCATATTGTTTCCGGTCAGCGAAGCATTACCACGGATCACGACACGCGAAGAAGAACCTGTTGCATTACCTGAAACACTCACACCGGCTACCTTACCGGAGAGGGCATTACCCAGGTTGTTGTCACGCGACAGAGTGAATGCGTCACCATCAACTTTAGTTGTGGAATAACCCAGAGAACGTGCCTGGCGCTTGATGCCGAGGGCCGTCACAACCACCTCGTTCACCTCAGCAGCATCTTCCTGTAGGGTCACATTGATAGCTGATCCTTTGTAGGTTACGGTTTCTGTCTTAAAACCAATGTAAGAAATCTCGATAACACTACCATTAGCTACTCCCGCCAAGGTAAAATTGCCATCGATATCGGTCACAGCGGCAGCTTTCGAGCCTTTCACTACGACAGATGCACCGATGATCGGGGTTCCCGTCGCATCGACAACAGTTCCCTTACAAACAGCTTGCTGTTGCTCATTGAGCAAAGCCGTTCCGTTCGTTGCGGAGACTGCCGATGCGGTAGCCGGTACCAGCAACAAACCGAGAAGTGCTGTACTGACAAAACTTACTCTCTTGTGCATAAATTTAGAAATTAGTTAGGTAATTAAAATACGCATTCCTCTATCTTCCGATATTGAAACACGACGGTTGGTTTTTATAATAGTACAGGTAACATCCAATGGGACAAAATCCCGTCAGGAATGTGATTGTATTATTCGTTTATTATATCTTATTCGAGAATCAACTTATCCTTCAACAGGATACGATCTGAGCTACTGCCGACCATTATCTCAACGGCACCCGGTTCTATATTCCAGCTCATCTTCTCACCGACAAACTTAAAGTCATCGGGTTGCAGGACAAAACTTACATGTCGCGTTTCTCCTTTCGGCACCGACACACGGCAAAAGCGCTTGAGTTGCATCACGGGTTGTGCCACAGAAGCTACCTCATCATGAATGTAGAGTTGTGCCACCTCATCTCCATCGCGCTCACCACTGTTGGTAATATCAAAACTGACGTTATATGTATTTAAGGCCGTCTTTTCAATCTTTAGATCACTATACTTAAACGTTGTATAACTCAGTCCATATCCGAAAGAGAACGCCGGTTTGGCACTCATCTCCACATAATCGTGGGGCACGGGAGGGCGGTGATTATAATAGTCGGGCAACATTCCCGTAGAGGTAGGCACCGAGATGGGCAAGCGACCGGAAGGATTGACGTCGCCGAAAAGTACGTCAGCTATGGCCTGCCCACCCTCTTGTCCGGGATAATAGGCTGTTAAAAGGGCATCTGCATTGTCCTTGGCCCAATTCATCTCCAACGGACGTCCTTCAATATATACGACGACCAATGGCTTACCCGTCGCCTTCAAGGCTTTCAGGAGCTTCATCTGATCACCCAAGAGTCCTAAGGTGCAACGATCAAAACCTTCACCACTGTCCATATCGCTCAAGGAAGCAGCGTCTGTCTCGGCAGCACCCGTTTCCTTATAATTCGTTTTAAAATCACGTGCACTCGATCCGCCGACAGCCACAATGACCACATCGGAAGCCTGTGCCGCCTCCACGGCACTCTCTATGTCAGTAGCTGTGGTATCACGGATAGCACATCCTTTAGCATAACGGATGTTCTCCGCCTTCACCTTACTACGCACTCCCATGAGGATCGTCTTCACATTACCGTCAGGCTGAGGTGCGGTATAGTCGCCAAGGAGATTGTAAACATTATCTGCATTGGGACCCACAACCGCTACCTTCATATCCTTGCTCAGAGGAAGGATGGCATGATCGTTCTTCAACAAGGTGACTAAAGACTGTGCAGCCTTTAAAGCGACAGCCCTATCAGCAGCATCATTGACCGTTTTGGCCGCCTTGGGATCGACATAGGGATGATCAAAGAGCCCCATCTCGAACTTCTTAGCCAGCACACGGGCACATGCCGAGTCGATGACAGCCTCATCCAGTTTGCCCGTCTTCACTGCATTCACCAACGTGGCATAAGCCTTGCCACCCAGATCGACATCCACACCGGCCTTGATAGCGGCAATGGCCGCATCTTCAAGAGACGCCACCGTGCAGTGCGTACCATAAATACCATCAATGCTATAAAGATCAGACACCACAAAGCCTCCGAACTTCCAATCCTTGCGAAGCAGATCCGTAAGGAGCCACTTATTAGACGTAGAAGGCACACCGTCAAGAGAGTTGTATGATGTCATCACGGAGAGGGCCCCGCTATTGATAGCCTGCTTAAACGGAGGCAGGAAATTTTGCAGCAGATCACGCTCTGTGATCACACTCTGCCCACCATTTTGTCCTCCCTCGGTCGTTCCATAACCGATGAAATGCTTCAGCGTAGCAAGTGTCGCGTCCGGCCGTGTAATGTCGCCCTTGCTGAGTCCTCTACATAACGCCGCACCCATAACTCCCATCAATACAGGATCCTCACCCATCGACTCTTCTACACGTGACCATCGTGGATCACGGCTGAGGTCAAGTACCGGACCATAACTGATATGAGCACCTTGCAGGCGTATCTGTCGGGCCTCCACCTTACCCACTTCCTCAGCAAGAGCAGGATCCCATGTGGCAGCCATTCCTAATCCCGTAGGAAAGACGGTCGCCCCGATAGCCATATGGCCATGAGGTGCTTCCTCTGCCAAGAAAAGAGGTATGCCAAGACGTGTATGCTCCTTCACATATTTCTGAAGCGCATTGCCGGCCTTAGCTGCCAATACCGGATTAAGACCATTCTCAAGAGATTTTTGTGTCCAAGGATCGGCACGGTAGGTAGCCCAAAGCATACCTATATTACCATTGGCTATATCCTGCTTGAACGATTCTGAAGGTATGACCTTATTACCTTCGATCTGATAATAATTCCAAGCAAGAGTACAACGAAGCTGTCCGACCTTCTCTTCCAACGTCATACGCTGAAGAAGATCGGCCACACGTTGAGAGGTGCTAAGTTTAGTATCTTGATAAGGGAACTTCTTTTGAGCATATACTGTCACCGCAAAGGCAACCAATATTATGCAAAGAACATTTCTCCTTACAGTGTCGTGGAGATTGTGTGAGCACATGAGGACTATTCGTCTATTGGTTTTAAGAACATTCTAAAATTACGAGATTATTACCATTTTTAAAGAAGTGATATCACCGCTCAAATCTGAAATACTCGTTTTCTGATGCAAATATAGATAAAGATTTCATAACTTGAAAATTTTAGACCAATTATTTCATTGGTTTAACTATTTAAGTATTGTCATATTACACTCTTTTGTCTTTTAATTCCTTCCTCCTCCTTATCCGTATGATGAATAAATATACCTATAATATCTATTTTTTTCTATATCCCGTCATACAAGATCCGATAAGTCCTCCGTATTTTATCGTCCGTCTCAGTACTTACGCAACCCCGCCTCACATTCTCTGCAGAACAACGATTTTCTCTGTCTCTTAAAACCTCACTTCACTAGTATTTAAAGTGTTCCCCTACACTTTACAAGCACTAAGACGAAGTATATTCACCTTCACTTTCTTCTCTCTACTATAAAATTAAAAAGACATATTACATATCCCGTCCCATCGAGGAAATTACAAATCTTTTATCTTTCGCCTTATTAAAAATATATATTATTAAAAATTATTCCTTAAAAGTTGGCTTTTAAAACACATCTTAGTTATATTCACAATTGTGTAATAGGCAAAAAAGTATCTATTATTCTTAATACTTAAAAAATATATTACAATTCATCTCCGATACAATGAATATGAATTCATTATAAACTTGTCTTGACTCCATTTCCTCATTAAGAGATATGAACCTGATAAGACTAAATGAATTGATACAGTTTAGACAAAATCAGAATCTTGAAAGCAACTTGTCTTCCTCGCCACATATATACAAGCGATTTCAAGAAACAAGCGAATAAGAAGACCTATGCTTTTACACCTAAATAACTCTTGTAGCTTCTATACTCTCAAAAGACTATAGCAGCAAAAAGCCTAATTCTTAAAAATCAATTGAATCTCTCCCTTCAAACCGGATACAGATAGAATGACATCAGATTTTTCCACCTGTGATACCAACAGATTGCATCCTCTGATGTCATTCTTCCATCTCCAATTCTATTTAGCAAGCTTCTTCCTGTTGGCCCTCCATTTCTTTGATTTCTCTGATCCACAAAGTCTGAACAGCATCAGAAGGCATACGCCAATCACCACGGGGGGATAGGCTGACAGAGCCCACCTTCGGTCCGTCGGGAAGACAACTACGTTTGAACTGCTGTGCAAAGAAACGCCAACAGAACGTACGGAGCCAGTGCAATATCGTCTGATCATCATAGTTGGCATAGGGGCGACGCTCATCCGTGTACTGCATTTCCACAGCAGCCTTACTTCCCTTTGTATGGTCTGCAACAGCATCTCGATGATCCATATTCTCATCGCCTACAGTCTCTGCTATCGTACGATTGGCTGGTATCTGTTGGAAAGCGCGCTGAGCCAGCAAGAATATCTTTCGCGGTGAGAAGCCATGGCGCAGGAAATAATACAAGAAGAAGTCGTGCAACTCATAAGGCCCTACGAGGTCCTCGGTTTTCTGCTTAATGTTGCCTTGTTCATCAGCAGGAATCAGCTCCGGCGATATTGGCGTATCAATAACATCATAAAGAATAGCCGAAGTCTCTTCCGTGAGTGACGTTTCAGCCACATAACGGACCAGATAACGGATGAGAGTCTTGGGAATGGAGCAGTTCACACCATACATAGACATATGATCACCATTATAAGTAGCCCAGCCAAGAGCCAGCTCGCTAAGGTCCCCCGTACCGATAACCATTCCTCCAAGACGATTGGCAAGATCCATAAGTATCTGCGTACGCTCGCGCGCCTGACCATTCTCGTATGTAACATCATGGGCAGCCGGATCCTGACCGATATCTTCAAAATGCTGAAGGACACTCTTGGCAATCGGCACCTCCCGGATGCTTATTCCCAATGCTTCCATCAAATGCATGGCATTCTGATAAGTACGGTCCGTCGTACCAAAACCAGGCATTGTCACACCCATAATACCCTTACGGTTGAGACCGAGCTTATCGAATGTCTTCACACAGACTAACAGAGCGAGCGTAGAATCGAGACCACCACTGATCCCTATGACGACCGTCTTCGAATGGGTGTGAGCGATGCGTTTAGCCAGTCCCATGACCTGGATAGAGAAGATCTCCTCACAGCTGGCACTCATATCATCCGTTGTCGGGATGAAAGGATGCGGATCGATCCTCCGCTCCAATTTAAAGTCACGTTGGCGTACCGTTAACGGATCGATGATACTCACATTCTCATCAGCCATTCGCCGTTGAGCATTGACAAACGTAGTATTGGCTCGTCGGTCGGAGCGCAGACTCTCATAGTCGATTTGCACGGTGAGCATCTGTGAGACGATGCTGAAACGATCGCCCTCTGCAAGGAGGCGCCCATTTTCATAGATTAATGCATTACCACCATAGACCACATCCTGCGTGCTCTCACCGAAGCCGGCAGACGCATAGACATATCCCGTCATCGTACGGGCACTCTGCTGGGCTAACAGACTCTTCAGATAATTATGCTTACCTATCAGCTCATCGCTGGCAGAAAGGTTGAAGATAACATCTGCACCGGCCAATGCCAAATGGTTGCTCGGCGGAGTGGGAGCCCACACATCCTCACATATCTCTACGCCAAAACGTGCTCCGCCACAAGTACAGAAAATCTGAGGTGAAGGGGTGACCACTACCTTCTGACCGGCATAATGTATCGTTGTTGCCTTCAAATCTTGCGAAGATGCGAACCATCGCTTCTCATAGAACTCGCTATAATTAGGCAGGTAAGTCTTCGGCACAATGCCAAGGATGCGGCCTTGCTGAACTACGACAGCACAATTGAGCAACAGATCGCCAACGGGCACAGGCGCACCGATAATGGTAATGATATCAAGCTGACGAGTGAAATCGATCAATTGCATCACTCCCGTCTCAGCAGCATCGAGGAGGAGCTGCTGACGGAAGAGATCCTGACAGGTATATCCCGTCACACTCAGTTCCGGGAAGACTATCACCTCAACGCCTTTCCCTTCTGCTTGTGCCACAAGCTCTTCTATCTGGCTGATATTGTAAATGCAGTCGGCCACACGTACAAGAGGTACCGCCGACGCCACCTTTATAAAACCGTAGTTCATTTTTATTCAATTTAATATGCAACAGGCAGTAACGGCGTTCCGTGTGCATTAACCATCATGCATTACGTAACGTTGCTATCCGCCTTCAATCACTTGATGGTCACCTGAGTGGCGCCGTATCCATACTCCTGGAAAGATGCATCCTGATAGGGATAATTCTTATACTTATAACGCAACTCATTGATGAGTGCCTTGCGGAGTACACCCTGACCCTTACCATGGATGAAGATCAACTTCTGGCCCTTCTTCTTCGCATAATGAGCTAATGTTTCGTGGAACACATTAAGTTGGTAGTCAAGAATGGCAGCTGGGGTCATGCCAGTCGTTGTGTCAAGTAGTTGGTCGATATGAAGGTCGACAACGACAGCATCATCCAATCCACGATAATGTCCCCGTGGCGATGCACTATGTCCCCCCTTGCGCTGATCTGGCGTATAACGTGTGACAAGCTCACTACGTGCGTTCATCGTGCCTTTCACTGCAGTGTCTAGAGATGACGACTCTATCTGAGTATGACGGGCCGACCGCGAACCGTTCTCCTCACGCACAGCATCCGCACTTTTATACATCTCATGCTTCAGCGTCTTGGCATCAATAACAAGAGGACGCACAGGAACATCATTTTCCACAATGGTATAAAGCAGAACGGGATGCTCAAAGAAATCGGTATCCTCAAAAGTATGAATCTTGAAAAACTTCACTGGATCGATACGAAGCGTCACGTCAACAGCCGGCTTACGTGTAAAAGGCTGGTCACGCTTGAACGCTATGAGCTGAACACCCAGACGATCGAGAGAGTTAATGTCCTGCCGGCCTATCTCACGAAGAAACAACTTCGTGTTTGGTTCTACCATATCTTCGTGCCACACCGTACAGCTATTGCCTTCAGTAGAAAGGATCACAAAGCGCATGAAATAATTCGAGTCATTAACGAAATAAACCTCAAAGTTAGGTTCGGTGATCTGCTTGTCATCCATGGGAGAGAAAGCGAGATAAGCTGAAAGCTGATTGCCTCCCTTACGTTCCTCTATTTTTTTCTTATAAGTCACCTCCTTACTGAGATCCACCTCGTCTGGCACAGAAAGATCAACTTCTTCTTCCTGTCCTTCCTGCATCAACTGCTTGATAGAACGGGTATCTCCACCAATAGCCGCCTCATGGGGCTGCTGTTTCTCCCCCTTCTTGGATATCACATGCGAAGTGGAATAATCCTCTTCGCCTATCACAACCACCTCATTGATAGGTGTAGGAATCTCAAAACCATCCTCGTCCTCAACGAGCACAATATTATTTCCCTTGAAACCAGCTACCTTACCACCGCCGACTTCAGAAAGGAATCTTACTTTATCTCCAATTTTCATAAATCAATGACTGATAGTATTATTAATACGCAACTCCTTTGTTGTTGTCATATACCTCCCCGGCAACACTGCATTTGGATTTTCACACCATCCGCCTGCCAAAAGGCGCTCTTGAGAATATTCTTTTTTATCAGGGCTCCAGTAAAGAAGAGTCACCATAGCTAAGGAAACGGAAATCGTGAGCGAGAGCATAGTCGTACACCTTGCGCCAGTCACCGTGCAGGAAAGCAGAAACCAGAAGTAAAAGGGTCGACTGCGGCTGATGGAAATTGGTGATCAGCCTCTTCACGATCTTGTAAGTATAACCCGGCGCAATGATGATCTGCGTGGAAGAGTGCAAAGCCTCAAGGTGATCGCGATCCAGATAGTCAAGCAATGCCTTGACCGATGCCTCGACCGTAACAGGACTGCCATCAACCAGTACTAGACCGGCCTCGTCATGCGGCAGGTCGTAAGGCTCCCACTGGCCTACATGCAATTCTTCCTCTGTGGCATCAGGATTCTGAAGCACTTTCACACCCATATAATAGAGACTCTCCAAAGTGCGCACACTGGTTGTACCTACGGCAATCGCCTCACAATGATGCTCTAAGAGGTGCTCAAATGTATGACGATGTACGACAATATACTCTGTGTGCATATTGTGGCCCTCTATCTCCTCTGTCTTCACCGGCTTGAATGTACCGGCTCCTACGTGAAGGGTCACCTCATCACGGACAATGCCCTTGGCATCGATGGTCCTTAACACGTCATCAGTGAAATGCAGACCGGCCGTAGGAGCGGCAACACTACCCTTAATCTTCGAATAGACTGTCTGGTAGGTCGTCTTGTCGCTTTCCTGCGTATCGCGGTTGAGATAAGGCGGAATAGGCAGCTCGCCTACCTGTTCAAGAATGTCGGCAAAATTAATGTCGGAATGATCCCACTCAAAATCAACCCAGTAGTTCGTACCGCCGCTCTTTTCCGCCGTCTTTGAGCGATCCAGCGTGGCAGTAAGAACGACCTGCTGACCGCGGATGACAAAATTGCGCTTTAAAGGTCCCTCTTTCCATTTCTTCAGATTACCTACCATGCACAGCCACGCACAATGACCGGTAGTCTGAAACATCTGCTCGTAATCCATCGGGGCTGCCGGCTCCATGAGAAACACCTCTATAAGTGCTCCGGTCTCCTTACGGAAATGCATACGTGCCTGGATCACACGGGTATTATTCATCACCATGAGAGCACCTGATGGCAAATAATCGGCAAGGTTATAGAACACATCGTCCGACACCTCACCATGCCTGTAAAGCAACAGTTTGGAATGGTCGCGCTGCGCCAACGGGAACTTGGCTATACGCTCATCGGGCAATTCGTAATTATAGTCGCTAATGTGTATATGTTTAGTGTCCATAGTCATAATCTAAAAATACTTCTCTTTTGACTCTCTTATTTCATATAAAGCATTCCCGCTGTATGAGCAGCCATAAGCATGACAACAGCGAGAGTAAGGGTGAGAATAGTGGCAACAATGTCAATATCTGTTTTTGCATAGCCCGTCGAAGAATATTGGGAAGAGATATAATTGATTTTCTCCGATATCCTATAATAGATACGGTTAAAGAAGAAAAAAGCCACACTACCGGAGATTACACCCCATACCAGACCCACCACAATATCGGAAGGATAATGCATTCCCAAATGAAGACGCGTCCAGCAATTGATCAGACTCCAGCATACCAGCATCACAGAAAGGAGCTTGTCGCGTACAAGCCATATGAAGAAAGTTGCAACAGCCATCGTATTAGCCGCATGAGCAGAGAAGAAGCTGAAGTCTTTCCCCCGATACCCCGCTACGACATCGACCATATATTTGATAATCGGATCGCTCGACGGACGCGGACGTGCTACCAACGGCTTGACGACCAGATTGTCAACACCACCGGCTAGGATCAGCGCCAATAATGTACAGCCCATGACAAGCCCCACCTGTTGGATAGTCTCATTATTTTTCATCACAAGAATGAAAAGGGCTATATACAGCGGTAGCCACGTCCATCCCGCAGTGAGGTACGTGGCCAGCACATCTAACCATAGAGAGTGGCTATCATTGAACCAACTCAATACAGTGACGTCCAAAGAAGGCGCCGCAGTCAACGCTATTGTTAATATCGAAGACATCTTGTTTCGTTTAAAAATTACCAGCTCTGTTTAAGGTTCTTAAAGAATATCACAGAAACTGCCGAATGGCTCAGATCTCCTCCAAAGCCCGGGGATTCATCCATCCGTCCCGCCCGTCAGCCAAATGAATACCAACCCAGCCTTTGATTGACCGGTCTGTGATCTCCACGCGGGTTCCCTCATGGAGCACAAAAGCATCGCTGCTGTTGGCTACCGGCGTCTTTTTCACATTCACCGAAGAAGCCATGACTATGGCTCCCGCACTATGCTCAAAGGTTTGCTTCTGCTGATAGGCGAACAGATTGGCCGCAAGGAAAACGACCAACAAGACTATTGCCGAGAAGAAGGCTACCTTGCGTCTGAGCAACGATGAAGAGAAAAGATAGACCAATACCAATATCAAAGCCAGAAAAATAGCTACCAAAGCGGTCTTCGCCCATTGATCTACTCCTGTAAAATTCACGAGGCCACGATACCACGTGACAAAGAACATCTCACTTTCAGGCGTGATCTTATCAATGGTCTTCGAACGGGCAAACTGGAGATTGAAACGGATATCGTCATCACCCGGCGCCAATTCGTAGGCACGCTCATAACAGAGGATTGCCTGTGCAAGAGAGTCTGTACGATAATAGGCGTTACCTAGATTATAATACAGATCTGCCGATACGCCTTTTTTTAAGAGAGAGCGATAATCGGCGATAGCTACCTGATAGTTGCCTCGCTGATATGCCTGATCGCCGTTCGCCTTTGTCGCAGCAGTAGCGACATAGGGCAACAAGGCCAGCACAAGCAGCAAGAGTACGGTCCATGGACAGGAAGCTACAAGACTCTTGCATATCATACGGACTCTGAAATAAACAGAATCGTGCAGTTTAATGATAATATGGCTTGTCATTTTCTTTTCTTCATTACATTTTCAATCTCAGTGATGGCGGTCATGGCGTAATTGAACGTACGCTCCATGTTTCCGGCAGGATCACCGGGTGCATAGCGAGCCATCTCACATTCATCCAACGCAGAGATAAACTTAGCAATAGTCTCACTGTCGACATCGTGCGAAGCAAGATTCTCACTGATATTCTCACGCGACAATTTCTCTACGGGAATATTCAGCTTGTTGCTGACATAGCCCCAAAGAGCCCGCAACACTTCATCGTAGAAACGATCGCGCTGACCTTGGAACATCAGACGTGAGGCACGCTTGAGACAACGGCGGGCAATCTTGTTGGCTTTCTTTCCACGTACCTTCACCACATCGGCATTCTCAATAGCCCGACGGCGGAAGATGATCAACAACGCTACAAACGCAGCTACAAGCGCAGCAAGCCAGCACCAATAGCCCGTCGATCCGTAAAAGAAATCATCAGCACTGATAAGTTCCGTATCACCTGTTTTGATCCGACGAATATCATTCTCCTTCTGCTCCTCATACGATGCACTCTGATTCTTACCGTCGCCCTTCGCCACATGCACGGTGAATGCTTGTGTATGCAGTGTCTTATAGGCATTGGCCTTTATATCGTAATAGGTGAAGCTGACGGCCGGAATCGTAAAGTCGCCCTGATTGCGGGGAACGACAAGGAAGTCATAAACCATATTACCTTCCACGCCGTTGGCTGTCAGACGTGTCTTGTCTGTCACCTTCGGATCATACTTATCGAAATCCTTCGGGAAGTTCACAGTCGGCTGCTTCAACAGTTTGAGGTTACCCACACCACCGATGACTACACGCAGGGTGATAGGATCTCCTGCTTTCACTTCCGTCTTGGAGATCTGAGCTGAAATATTGAACTTGCCCACACCACCTGAAAAGTCAGCGGGTTTCTTCGGCAACGGATCGACCTGTATCGTCAAGCCCGGCGCCTGAATGTTCTTATGCACCTCTACATAGCCCGAGCCACCATTAAAGAAAGCCTCAAAAGGATCGACGGAACGGTTTTCCTCCACGACAATACCCTTAAAGGTGATAGGTGGTATCTTCAACGATCCTGTCATCTGAGGATACATGACATACTGACTCCATGTGACGCAACGATAGGGTCTGCCGTTGACATTCTCCACATGGAAGCTCTTCTGCTGTGGCAACTTCACTTCCTGAGAATGGAATCCTGTCAGATCCGGCATTTTCCCCTCCAGCTGCGTCAGATCAACAAGCGTATACACCTTATAAGTCAACAGGATAGGCTCCTGCTCATGCACACGCCGCTTGTTCGCGCTCACCTTGATAAAAAGATCCTTACCCGTGATGGAACTTCCTGCCTGCCTCATCCGCGGACCGGGCGCCGGGTTATCCTCATGCATGCGAGGCTGGGAGTTAGTGTTATGGGCTGCTCCGGTGACCGTCACTCGTGCACCACCCGAGCGCATCATCTTACCATTCACCCGTGCATGGGCAGGCGGAATGTTGTAAGTACCAGCTTTCCCGGCATACAGCGTATAAGTGAATGTGATCGAATAAGAAGAAGAGGCATGACCATTACTGATCTGATAGCTAGATTGCTCCGACGTGTACGGACCTGCGATCACTTCTAGTCCTGCAGGGATGTTGCCCGCCCGGAAATCCTCCACGTCTTGTGTGTTGATGGTGTAAGCCAGCCGGAAATTCTCACCCGCACTGACATGCGAAGGCACAGACACTGCTATGCGCTGTGCCCATGCCACCGTCATACTGCCCAAAAGGCAGACCACCGACAGGAGGATATATCTGAAATAACGTCCCATACTTTTAATATATTATTTACATGCCATGACCGTACCAGACGATCACCAGCTAATGATCTTTTATTTTACCATTGTTTCTCCAGCTGACGCGAACGTCTCTGCTGCTCGGCCTTCTTCAACTTCTGCTGTGTAGCTTTCTCCTGCTGCATGGCCGCATTAAGCAATTGCTCCGCATTATCCTTGCTCATCTGTTTCGGTGACGGCTGATTCTGCTTGTCTTGCTGATTCTGATTCTTATTTTGCTTTTTCTGTTTGTCCTTATTCTGCTTATCCTTGCCTTTGTCCTTATTCTTGTTGTTTTGGCCACCGCCACCATTCTTCTTCTGATTTTTCAACAACCTTTGGCAAAGAGCAAGATTATAACGTGTCTGATCGTCCGTAGGATTGTTACGGAGTGCCTCCTTATATGCATTGATGGCCTGCGCATACATCTGATGCTGCTGGCAAATCACACCTATATTATGATAGGCCTTTGCCTTGCGATACGGAGCCGTCTCTGCCTGACCGGCCTGCTCAAACTGCACGATGGCTGCCGAATCCTTCTGTTGTGACATCAAGGCACATCCCAGGTTATACATCGCCTGCGTATTGCGTGGGTTGCGTCCCAAAGCCTTACGATATTCCACCTCAGCCTTCGGATAATTCTGCTGACGATAGAGACGATTGCCCGATCGGATCAGCTGACGGTCGCTCTGTGCCTGAGCAGTGAGCGACAATGTCAACATCAACAAAGTCAATATATAAGGATAAATCTTCATTGTTATTTCTTTTTGAAGAGCTTAATGCCCTTAAAGGCAGGATTTTTTGCTTCCAACAACAGAGCCTCAACCACAAACAGGATAATAGCGATAATACCAAAGGCCTGGAACTGCTCGTCGTACTCAGAATAGATCACCGATGAGGTCTCGCCCTTCTGCAGCTTTGTCAGCTGATCGTTGAGCTCTTCCTCTGCATCTGAAGTATTGTCCACATGAATATAGGTACCGCTGCCGGCTTTAGCCACCTCCTGACACATTTGTTCATTAAGAGCCGACATAACCGTCTGCCCGGCATTATCCTTCAGATAACTTCCGTCCCCCATGGGAATAGGCGCGCCTTTGGGATCGCCCACGCCAAGGATAAACACGTTGATGCCGGCCTTATGCGCAGCCTTGGCAGCCTCGAGGGCACTGCCTTCATGATCCTCGCCATCGGTGATGACGATAACAGCGCGTCCTACATGATCCTGCTGAGTGAATGAATGCTGTGCCAATGAGATAGCGCGCCCCAAATCGGTTCCCTGGGTCTGAATCAACGACGGATCGCAGTTCTGTAGGAACATCTTGGCACTGACATAATCACTCGTAATTGGCAACTGCACAAAGGCATCACCAGCAAAGACGATCAGACCGACCTTATCGTTCGTAAAGTGGTCGAAGAGGTTTTCCACCATCATCTTGCTCTTGCTCAGACGGGAAGGGACAACATCCTCCGCCAGCATCGAGCGTGAGATATCCAGACAGACTATGGCTTCTATGCCGTTGCGCTTCTCATGAGAAATCTTCGAGCCCATCTGAGGACGAGCCACCATCAGGATGAGCACAGCGAGGGCACAGAGCAGCAAGACAAACTTCACGGTAGGGCGCGTACGCGACACATCGGGCATCAGACTCCGCACCAACTGTGGGTCACCGAGCTTCTTCAGCTTTTTTGTATATTTCCGCCAGCTCAGCATTCTCACCACCAACATCAGTGGGATGAGGAGCAACAGCCAGAGGTATATGGGATCTTCAAATCTTAGCATCGTATTAATGTTTTGGAGAATAACCAAAAAGATTGCCGACACACATCCTTACGGCAGACGACGAAGCACTGTATTGCGGAGGAGCAGCTCCAGCAAGAGGCAAAGAACCGCTGCAATGGCAAAGGGTTGAAAAGCCTCATATCGCTTAGAGTACTTGGTCACGCTCATCTTTGTCTTCTCCAGTTGGTCGATATCATGATAGATACGTTTCAGTTCCGCATTATTTGTGGCGCGGTAAAAGTTTCCCTTTGTCACGGCAGCAATATCCGACAGCGTTTTCGTATCCACGTCAGAAGGCAACATCACATATTGTGTCGTTCCGGCCACCTGCATGGGATAACGGGCATTTCCTTTCGTTCCTACGGCTATCGTATAGACCCGGATGCCGAGGGAGGCAGCTATCTGCGCGGCTGTCATCGGTGAGATGTCACCCATGTTGTTACTACCGTCAGTAAGCAAGATCACGACTTTACTCTTAGCCTTCGAGTCCTTCAGACGGCTGATGGCATTGGCCAGTCCCATACCCAAGGCCGTACCATCGTCAATGAGTCCGCTGGCTGCAATATCTGTACGCACATTGTGCAGCAGATTGAGCAATGAGGTATGATCGGTCGTCATCGGGCACTGAGTGAAAGACTCACCGGCAAAGATCGTCAGACCGATATTGTCGTTAGGACGTCCTGATATGAACTCAGCGGCCACATCCTTGGCTGCCTCAAGACGGTTAGGCCGCAGGTCCTCACCAAGCATGGAGGTAGACACATCCATGGCCATCATGATATCAATTCCCTCAACAGTCTTGTTGTTCCAGGCATTATGTGTCTGCGGCCTTGCCAGGACAATGACGACAAGTGCGAAAGTGATGCAACGGAGAAACATCGGCAGATGGATCATCCGCATACGCCACGAGCGCGGCGCCCGCAAATAAGCATAGGTGTCGCTCATGCGCATTGTTGGCTCACTCCGCTTACGATAGAGGAAATACCACAATACATAAGGGATGAGCAACAGCAGCAGTAGAAAATATTCTTTGTCGGCAAATTCCATTGTTTACTTACAACTTAAAGCCAAGAGCCTATCAGCTCATGAGTTGGTACATACTATATATAATGTACGCGAGGAGCAACAGCGAGCCCACACCGATCACCCAAAGGAGAGTCTTGATGGCAATACGGTTGGTACGTGTACGCTGATCGTCAGCCGATAACTGAGGAACGATCTTCTCTTCTGTCGGTTGCTGATCGGTCTTCGTCTCGTCAATAAAGTTAATGGCATTGACGAGGTTCAAGTCATTCTCGTTGAGTTGTACCTGATACTTGGCGAACTTCACGAGGTCGGCCGTACGGAACAGTTCACGTAGCTCATCGAGCATCTTGCGGTCCGCATTCCGCTCTAAATGCTCTATGATCTCCGTGGAAGTCATCTCCATGGCATTGAATCCGAACCGCTCTTCTATATAGCGGCGCAGCGTCTCGGTGAGCTGTGTATAATAATGTTTCTGATCCTCGCTCTGCGCCATACGCTCAGACTTGATCTTGTCGATAGCCTTCAAGGCTCGCTGGTGGGGCGGTATATGACGCACGATATGAATCGTCGTGATGATCGGTTTGTTGTCACGCAGGCGGATAAAGAGGTAATAGCCCAATAG
This sequence comes from Prevotella sp. CAG:924, assembly GCA_000431975.1. Taxonomy (GTDB): domain Bacteria; phylum Bacteroidota; class Bacteroidia; order Bacteroidales; family Bacteroidaceae; genus Prevotella. Next base: position 25,006 of record HF988434.1, read on the forward strand.
CAAGAGACCCACTACCAGTATGCTCAACCAGAAATAAGGTGACCACTCACTCCATTGAAAAGGATTGTCCTGCACGTCCTTCGGTGGGTACATCTGGTTGGGGTGTACGGTGTCGACATCCACAGTAATTACCTTCAAGGCTGCCGTACTGCCTTTATAGGGCTTACCATTCACATGGACGGTCATCGGAGGAATGGCATAGAGATGCTCATCAAACGAGGTGATGGTATAGACCCTCGTCACCTTCATCAGATGATTGTCCTCCTTTGTCGTATCAGGCTGTGAGATGGCGTCCACCTCGAGACCGGGAACGAGATACTGACGTTCCTTCACCGCCGGCCATTGCAGATGTGCGTTCTCTGGCAGCGTCACGGCCAGCGTCAGATGAGCCTGCTGGCCAATATAGATGCCTACGGAGTCAACGCTCTGTTCCACCGTCACCTGGGCCTTAACGCCCAATGAGCAACAAAGCAACAGCAAGGCAGTGATAATGGTATAATATACTTTCATTGATATTTACGATCTCTGTTTGAAGAGCAACATAAGGCTCTTGATATAGTCCTGGTCCGTCGCTACGCTGATCCAGTCGACCTTCGAGCGTGCGAAAGTCTTACGGAGACGTTCCTCACGGTCCATCCAATATTTATTATGGGCCTGACGTACACGGCGGCTCGATGTATCGATGATCATCTCATGACCTGTTTCAGCATCCGTCACTTTCACCATTCCCACATCGGGCAACTGGCGGTCGATGGGGTCATAGACCTGAATGGCCACCACGTCGTGCTTGCGGTTGGCAATCTGCAACTGGCGGGAGAAATCCTTACGGTCGTAGAAATCACTGATGAGGAACGACGTGCAACGCCGTTTCATCACACGCGTCAGCGTGGCAGTGGCCTCGGCCAGATCCGTGCGGCGGCTCTCGGGATGGAAGTCGAGCATCTCACGGATGATATAAAGGATATGTCGGCGTCCTTTCTTCGGCGGTATATATTTCTCTATATGGTCAGAGAAGAAGATCACTCCTATCTTATCATTGTTCTGGATAGCCGAGAAGGCAAGCGTAGCTGCGATTTCTGTGGCCATCTCACGCTTCATCTCGTGGCGCGTGCCAAAGTCGAGTGAGCCAGAGCAGTCGATCAGGAGCATCACCGTGAGCTCACGTTCCTCCTCGAACACCTTCACGAAAGGTCGGTGGAAACGGGCTGTGACGTTCCAGTCAATATCACGCACATCATCGCCGAACTGATACTCCCTTACCTCCGAGAACGCCATACCGCGTCCCTTGAAAGCCGAGTGATACTGTCCGGCGAAGATGTTCTGACTCAGACCACGCGTCTTTATCTCTATCTTCCTTACTTTTTTTAAAAGATCTGCTGTTTCCATAATTCAGTGAGAGCTCTTACTCAAAGCTATTCTCAGGGCACCTCTACCTTGTTGATGATCTTGCTGACAATCTCCTCAGCGGTGACATTAGAAGCCTCAGCCTCATAACTCAGACCGATACGATGACGCAGCACATCGTGAGCCACGGCACGTACATCCTCAGGCACCACATAGCCACGATGCTTGATGAAGGCATAGGCACGGGCAGCCTTGGCCAGATTGATCGATGCGCGGGGCGAGCCACCGAAGACGATCATATCCTTCAGTTCTTTCAGGCCGTAGCGATCGGGATAACGGGTAGCAAAGACAATATCGGCAATATACTGCTCGATCTTCTCATCGATATACACCTGCTCTACCACCTTACGTGCCTTGAGGATCTCCTCGGCAGTTGTCACTGGTGTCACGACAGGCATCTGACCAGCCAGATTCTCACGCATGATGAGCTTCTCATCCTCTATCGTAGGATAATCAATCACAACCTTCAGCATGAATCGGTCTACCTGTGCCTCTGGCAACGGATAAGTACCCTCCTGCTCGATTGGGTTCTGTGTAGCCATCACGAGGAAAGGAGTAGGCAGGGCGAACGTCTTCTCACCGATAGTCACCTGATGCTCCTGCATGGCCTCGAGCAATGCGCTCTGTACCTTTGCCGGAGCGCGGTTGATCTCATCTGCCAGGACGAAGTTGGCAAACACGGGACCGCGCTTCACCTGGAAGTTCTCTTCCTTCTGCGAATAGATCATTGTACCCACCACGTCGGCAGGGAGCAAGTCTGGGGTAAACTGAATACGGCTGTAATCTGCCTTGACCAACTGGGCCAGTGTCTTAATGGCTAATGTCTTGGCCAGACCCGGCACACCCTCCAGGAGGATATGTCCGTCGCTGAGCAGCGAGAGGAGCAAGGAGTCGATGAGGTGACGCTGACCCACGATCACACGGTTCATACCTGTCACCAAATTCGTTACGAAAGCACTCTGTTGCTCGATCAGAATGTTCAGCTCTCTTATATCTACTGATTCTGCCATTGTCTGATTGATTTTTATTCTGATTTTTTCGTTTTACTCGTTCTACGACATGATCTCACCGACCTACGGAATAGCCCGAAAGCCAAGAAGACCATGTTTCATAGCTTTTTCAGTGCGCAAAAGTACAACTTTTATTCTGCCTCAGTCCCCGAACCCCGCCTAAATATTATTAAAAAGGTCACAGAAACCCTTTATTTTAAGAATATTTATAAGGACTTCTACCTGCCATAAAAACACGCAAAAAGAAAATCGAATAGGTCATAGGCAACCGAGATTAGGGGTTATAATCTGTTACACATCCCCAAAGTAACCTATTTCGCATAAACGGGGACTCATCCAAAAAGCTGTCGATTTTCCTCCTGACAATCTGATGACAAACTTCTGATCCGCTCAATCTGTAACCTTTCAGACACAATTTTCCTCTTCACGCACAAGTTTACCTTCCCATCGTCCGTCACTTTGTTTTCATTCATTCGAAGCCATACTCCTGCACACATTAACTCTATGACGCCTACATTCCAATAGACTGCTATTTCCCCTTCACATTCCGATTTCTCTTAAAATCATATACTGCCAACAGAGCCTCTGGCTCTTAAACCGACACTGTTTACAGTGTACAGCAAGTAATTATACTTTACACGCATTCTAATCTCAACCCATACTGTTCCCTTTCGGGGGAAACACATGTCAATTATTCCGTTTTATCCTTTATCTCAATTCATTTGCCAATATAGATTCCTATTTTTAACTGGTAATCATATTTTGTTCCTATCATGATCCAATGGTACCAAAAAAAATCACTAAATTTGCAAACAATTAAAAACCATCTATCAATAGACAATATGACAAACCGGAGACTAACTTTTATGACGCTCCTTTCTTGGCCGGCATTATTGTTACGGTCACGGTATGGCTGCCGTCAACGCTTTGGACATAGCCCTGTCCTATGATCCCACACGACTGCAATCCTTCAGCGTCAAGCAGCTTAGACTGCGCGACGGCATGATCGTCGATAAGGCACTCCACACGCTGGAAATACAAATCAAATAATCTCACATTATGTTAAAGAAAACAATCCTTGCCATAGCATTCCTCGCAGCCGTCGGCATTACCCATGCCGACAGCCTGCTTGAGGGCTACCGCTACGGACACGTACAGGCACCTTCCGGACAGGAATGGCAAAGTCCGGGCGAGCTGTCGCTCAACAAGCTCCAGCCTCATGCCTGGTTCATGACCTTCGGTAAGGCAGACAATGCCAAGTATGTACTGCCTGAACACAGTGATTATTATCAGTCGCTCAACGGTAAATGGAAATTCCATTTCGCCAAGAACCCCGATGAACGGCCCAAAGAATTCTTTGAAGCCAACTATGATGTTTCCCATTGGGACAATATCGAGGTGCCCGGATCATGGAACATCCAAGGTATTCAGAAAGACGGATCACTGAAATATGGTGTGCCCATCTATGTCAATCAGCCAGTCATCTTCATGCACAAGGTAGCCGTTGATGACTGGAAACAGGGCGTGATGCGCACACCACCGAAGAACTGGACCACCTATACCTATCGTAACGAAGTGGGATCCTACCGACGCGACTTCAACATACCGGAGGAATGGGACGGACGTGAAGTGTTTCTCTCCTTCGATGGAGTCGACTCCTTCTTCTACCTGTGGGTGAACGGCCAATATGTAGGCTTCTCAAAGAACTCGCGCAACACGGCAGAGTTTGACATCACACCTTTCGTACAAACAGGCGCGAATACCGTAGCCGTAGAGGTGTACCGCTCCAGCGACGCCTCCTTCCTCGAGGCACAGGATATGTTCCGTCTGCCGGGTATCTTCCGCAGCGTCAGTCTCTACAGCACTCCGAAAGTCCACTTCCGTGACCTCGTCGCCACACCGTCCTTCGATGGTACTACCGGAGTGCTGTCGGTACAGGCGCTGATAGAGAATCTCAGTTCTAAGAAAGCGAAGGATCTAACCGTTGAACTCTCACTCTATGAGAACAAGCTATATGGTGATGCCGACCACATCGTCGCCACTCAAACAACACCGGCATCCTTCGCTCTCAAAGGCATCAGCCGGAAAGAAATGGAAACAGGGCCATCGGATAAGAATAGAGGTAATGAGACTACCGTCAACATGAAGATCCGGCTGAAAGATGCCAAGCCATGGACTGCCGAGCAGCCGAATGTATATACCCTGGTTGCCCGTGTCGGTGACAAGAAAGGTAAGACCGTGGAATACATCGCCGTGCAGACAGGTTTCCGTACGGTGGAGATCAAGGACACTCCGGCTTCGGAAGACGAGTTCGGACTTGCCGGTCGTTATTTCTACGTCAACGGAAAGACGCTGAAGCTTAAAGGCGTGAACCGCCATGAGACCAATCCCGAGCGTGGACATGCCGTCACACGACAGCAGATGTACCAAGACGTGATGATGATGAAGCGCGCCAATATCAATCATGTACGGACAGCTCACTATCCTAATGATCCCTATTGGTACTTCCTCTGCAACCGCTACGGCATCTGGCTGGAAGCGGAAGCCAATGTGGAAAGCCATGAATACTATTATGGCAAGGAGAGCCTCTCCCATCCCATCGAATGGCGACCTGCCCATGTAGCCCGTATGATGGAGATGGTCCACAGCCGTGTCAATGATCCTTCCATCATCATCTGGAGCCTTGGCAATGAAGCCGGACCGGGCGATAATTTCAAGGCCTCGTATGCTAAGGCTAAGGCGTTTGATCCGACACGACCCATCCAATATGAGCGCAACAACGATATCGTCGACATGGGTAGCAACCAATATCCATCCATCGAATGGGTGCGTGAAGCCGCCACAGGAAAGGCAGATGAAAAATACCCGTTCCACATCTCCGAATATGCACATTCCATGGGCAATGCCTGCGGTAACCTGGTAGACTATTGGAAAGCCATCGAATCGACCGATTATATCTGCGGCGGCTGTATATGGGACTGGATAGACCAATCCATGTACAACTACACGAAAGACGGCAAACGCTATCTCGCCTATGGCGGCGACTTTGGCGACACTCCCAACGACGGGCAGTTCGTCATGAATGGCATTCTCTTTGCTGATCAGACGCCAAAGCCACAATACTACGAAGTGAAGAAAGTCTATCAGTATGTCGACTTTGCCTGGGCCGACTCCACACATGGCATCATCGACGTACACAACAAGAACTATTACACCGACGATCTCTCGGACTACGTTCTCAGATATCAGGTGATGACCGACGGCCGCGAAGGTCATTGGACAGACCTCGATCTCGGCAGCGTAGCTCCCCGCAGTCATAAGCAGATCAAGCTGACCGGTCTTGACAGCCAACGCTCCGACGGAGAGCAGTTCGTCCACCTCGGGCTCTTCCTCAAGCAGGACAAGCCATGGGCCAAGGCCGGATATCTGCAAGCAGAGGCACAACTCTGTCTCACACCGGCCACGAAAGGAACGGAGATACAAACATCAACGGCCTCGCGTCAAGGTCGCCTGACGACATCCATAAAAGACAGCGTGCTGACCATCACCGGCAAGACGATCCACGCCCAACTGGATGAGCGCACGGGTATTCTTACCCGCCTCGCCTACAACGGCACAGAAGTAATTAAAGATGGTGAAGGACCACGTCTTGACGCCATGCGTGCCTGGGTAAACAACGACAACTGGGCTTACGAGAAATGGTATGCCAACGGACTGTATAATCTCCGACAGAAAGCTACCGACATGAAGATCCGCCATCTGCGTGACGGCAACCTCGAAGTACGTCTCACGCTCTTCGTACAAGCACCTTATGGAGCAAAGCTCGAGGGTGATGTCCGCAACTGGAAGAAGCTGGTAGAAGCCACTGACAAGCCTTTTACCAAAGATGACTTCCATTTCGATGTGGCACTGGTCTACACTTTCCATACTGACGGTAGCATCACTCTCACGAGTGATATCACATCGAACAAGCCCGACCTTATCCTTCCCCGTCTCGGCTTCTCACTGAAGAGCGCACTCGATCAGCTGGCCTACTACGGCCGGGGGCCTATCGGCAACTATCCCGACCGTAAGACAGGACAGATGCTCGGCATCTACCGGACGACGGCGGCCCAAGAGTTTGTCAACTTCCCTAAGCCTCAGGATATGGCCAACCATCAAGACACACGATGGGCACAGCTTACCGACAACAATGGTAACGGAGCCGTCTTTATCAATCCTGATGGCATGAGCATCTCCCTGCTCCCCTATACAGCCAATGAGCTGGCCATGGCCAACCATCCCCATGAGCTTCCGGCTTCTTCCGGTAACACCCTACATCTCGATGCCGCCATCACCGGCCTTGGAGGCAACAGTTGCGGACAAGGTGCTCCGCTGCCTCCCGACAGAGTGAAAGCCAACGCCCACCATATGGTGCTCGTGATCAGGCCTGTCAACCACGATGTACAACAAAGCTACCAGCCTGAAAAGGTGCAAGGCAACAGTTGGATTCCCCGTGCTGATTATGTGAGAATGACATCTCACACATCATCTAAATAATCAATCTGAGCCATATCGGCAAAAAATATTGGCAAAAACATTTGGCGATGACAAAGAAAATACGTACCTTTGCATTCGCATTTGCCGATATGGCTCAGTTGGTAGAGCAACGCATTCGTAATGCGTAGGTCCTCGGTTCGAGTCCGAGTATCGGCTCATCTATCCTCTTTTACATCAGGACCCGCATCTGTTGCGGGTCTGATTGTTTAAGACCTTTCATCTCCCTTTCCATGCGGGATTAGCATATCGGTAGTGCGCGGGCTTCCCAAGCCTGAAAGGCGGGTTCGACTCCCGTATCCCGCTCTCCCCCTTATTTTTTTCAAAGCAGACAACCATACTTCCTCTCAGGAGAAAGCAGGAGAGTCATGAACGTACTGGCATTAGATCAACTTGCATGTATAGTTGGGAATGTTTGGGATCAGCGGATTTTCCCGGTTGGTACCAGAAAAAATCAGGAATATAGCGTAGCCAACCTGAACATAAAAAACCTTATGTCTCCAACCCCACGGAACTGCGATCGAAAAGCCTTGACTTTGGCATTGAAAGATTCTGCGGACGCATTCGTCAGCCTACGCTCGAAATAATTTAACGTGAGTTTCGACGAATTCAGAATAATGCAAGCTGTGTGTCAATCGTTCTCGTAACATTGATACATGGCTTCTTAGGAAAACAGCAATATGCAGCAATAGCACTCAGGAGGTTAACAATAAAATTATCAAAGCTTCTATGTCTTGAGTGTTCCACTTGTGCTATATTTTTAAGCTCTTTAAAAAGTGCGATTTCTCGCCAATTCCATTGATGCAAGCATCATGGGTCTTCTGGCTTAACGAAATCGTTCGTCATTGAATATTCATCTCATGCTCAAGCTCCACAAGCCGGATGTAGGAAACCACTTTGGGAAACAAGTGTCTAAGGTTTTGGCAGACATGCTGCAGGTAGAAGTGCTTCAGGCAACGATAATTGGAGTCATAAAAGAGGATCATGATTACCATCACCTCCGCCTTGGACAGTGTGGAATCACGGTGATACTTTCGCTTTTCCCCAGGCTTTATCGTGTATTTTGCCACCTGTGCATCAAAACTTGGCAAAAAATCATCTGCCATACAATAAATTTCTGTAGCTTTGCTTTCGGAGATCATGCGGTATTCTTTGTTTTATTTGTTTGGTTTTCTACTGCAAATATACGAAAAAATATCGCTGATCTCTTAATTTTCAACCAATTATGTTTTCATCAAACTCACGTTAAATATATATTTTAAGTTCATCAGACTGTAGGTTAGGTATATTCGTAAGAATTACAAGTAACAGTCGGAGAATTAGATTAGAACATAGCCATAATGACAACAGTTGATATTATTTTGCCTCCATTTTACAGCCTTACACTAAATCCTACATATACAAGCCTTTTATTAAACAACTTCACGAATGGTTTTTCGTAATTTTGGCTATAATAAATATATTGTTGATTGCTGTGATTCGTAACGTTAGTAATCGTGACAAAGGGTATTATTCCTGTATTCAAAATCTTAAAATATCGGTTTAGTGATAAGTCAACTGTAAAATAGTCATTATACCTTTCGCTGTTAAGATTGCCATATGCGAGATTTCCATTTCTTGAAACAATTGGGGTGTAAGGCAGTCCACCTCTATATAAGCAAGAGAGAGAAATATTTATGATTTTCGGGTTCAAGTAAGATAGCATAAACTTCGCCATATGTCGGAAATTGTTGTCTGAATTAAAAGTCAAGTTGTTGTATTTCATCTTGGCATTAATGTATGAATAGCTGCCCGTCAATTCAAAATATGACCATGAATATTTGGCACACATCTCTACGCCAACAATTCTGTTTTCCACTTTATGAGCTTCCCTGTTATTGATAAAATATTGAGGTAAACTTTCTTTTTTCCAATAGACTGCTGCTTTTAATTCGCATTTTTGTGTAAGATTGCAGTTCCAATCCAATGACATCTGTCGTGACCTCGCCGAATCAAACTGTCTTACATAATAGGTAGGCGAACAAAGTGCATTGTATTGTCCAAGTGACGCTATCAACGAGTTCTTCCTATTTGGATTATATTTTACATTTACTTGATATGACAAACTTGGGTTTTTGCCAATTAGAAACACTTGACGGACACTTGCACCCACTATCCAATTTTCTAACATCCATTTGCCATAAGCATAAGCTTCATATTTTGTTGAATGAAGCTTTTCTTTGCTATATTGTTTTGATGTAACGTCGGCCATATCATAAATAGAGACTGGGTAGGTACCATGATAATTATATGCGTTATATTCATAATCTGCTCCTACACTTATTGTTATCTTTTGGGGAAAGTAGTGCTTATATGAAATTGAAATGAATGCGTTTTGTTGTAAAGTTGTGTCTGATATGTTCCCATAAAAGTATTTACTTTTAGACATATCCCATGCAGCGTTCACTCCCAAGACTCCCGCTTTGGTATGTAAGCGATAGTTTAGTATATTGAAATTTCTAAGATTCCTGGCATCTTGCATCCCAAGATAATTATACATTCCACGTTCCGCCAGATAGGATTCTTTCACGATATAAGCATATCCGTTTATATATGACTTACTAGACACTGTTGTCCGAAAATTTACCCCTGCATCTGTGGAAGAAAAACTTTCTAGGTAGTCTAGACTGCTACTATTAAGCAGTTTATATAGTCTTGATTTTTGAAGGTTTCCGAATATCTGAAAGAAAGTTTTGTCATTTAGCTGTGTAGAATGTAATGCACCAACATTAGCTAATGATAAAGATAAATTTGTCTCATGTTTTTCTGTTAAATTGTCTGTAGTGTTTAACGAAACAATGCCACCAATAGAATTACCATATTCCAATGGTGGGTTACTGGGATAAATAAACTGCTTGCCAATTATGTCGGCACTGAATAAACTAAAATTACCGATGCCATTAAGTTGTTGGTTACGAACGGGATTTTTAATGGGTACACCATTGACGAAAACCCGGTTGTAATCACTTGTACTTCCCCTTAATTGCGGATTAGCACTTTCTTCAGTAGAAGTACTATATGGTTGCAGTGCGACGGCTCGTAGAGGATCTGCACTTGCCGAGGGTGTCATATAGATTGAGCTTTTGCTTAGTTGGCTTACAGCAAACTCTTTACTTGCAATAGGATCAGCTTGAACTACGACCTCGGAAAGTGTGGTTGCGCTTTGATTGGGAACCAGATAAATGACACAAGAATCTTTCCAATTAGACAAGAGAACATTGTAGTCCTTACATCCTAAGTAGCTAACCACCAATGTGTCCGTGTAAAGGCTATCGGGAACCTCAAGTATAAAATCCCCTTTATCGTCAGTAATCGTATTGACACCACGGTGGGGAGTAAGGAAAACGCTTGCAGCAAAAGCGGGTTCCTTACCCTCAAAAACTCTCCCCTTTATGGTAGTTTGGCTATGAATATCTAATGCTACAAATAGTATTTGCCACATTAAAACAATCTTCCTAATATTGCTCATATTTTTTCAATGATGGTTCATTAGGAAATTCTTTTATAGCTTTTTTGTAATATTGCCTAACCTTGTCTTTTTCTCCTTTTTCATTGTAATAGGTCAAAAGCAATGTGTACGCTTCAATTTTGCCCCAGGAAGGTCGATATTTATTTTGTATGTTTTGCGAAGGTAAATTAATTGCTTTAAGCAAATAATTCTCGCATTTCTCTTTGCCACCAAATTGCTTTGGAGTGTAAAAGTCAATTATACCCAACACAACCCACCCACGTATATTTTTAGAATCCAACTCAACAGCTTTGGATGCATTCTGTTTACTTTTTGCAGACAATATTCCACTCTCCATACCTTTTGTATAACGGATAAATTGACTCTGCATATATCCAAGAAGAGCATAATCTTCTGTCGTCTTATTTTGCTCCGTGTCCAGCAAGTCTATACCAGACTCCAAACATGTTTTTGCTTTGTCGTTTTGTTTTGCAGAAGAATAATAAACAGACTTACACATCTGTAGATACACTTGCCAATAAACCCACACGTTTCCCTTTTTTGAAGAGAGAGTTTTTCCCACATTGTCAAGTGGCTCTACTGTTCTTTTCTGCAAAGCCAATTCCAAAGAATTATCAAGAACAACTTGCATAGGTTCTTTGGCTTCATGCTGACTTGCTCCTAATGAAACTATATTGCATAACGCAAATAATAGTACTGAAATGATAAACTGTATATTCATAATAATTTAATTTATTATTGTTATTTTACAATGTAAACTTTTAATAGGTAGTGTTTCACAGAGTGTGTCTGAGGCCAGTTTGCCTTAGAAGTGATATTGCAAAGCTAATAAATAATTTTGTGTTTCATATCAAAAAAGCTAATTTTATGTTGTAGCCGGACGAGGAAACGGGCTCTGCCGGGGAGCG
>HF988435.1 GCA_000431975.1 Prevotella sp. CAG:924
GGCTAAACAATCCCCTATATTCATCGGGTGAGCCCATATTTCCTTACACTGACCTATATGGTAAAAGGACACAAAAAAACCGTGCATCAATGTATAAAAGCCATTGATACACGGTTGTATATTTATTGTGAGTATCCACTCACTCTATACCTTTCGTACCCAAATGGTCCGAAAGGATAATCGTCCGTTATTAGTCGGCAGCCAGGGTGTAGCGACGGAAGTCAACTACCTTAAGATCCTTGTCCTGCTTCTTGAGCCACTGAGAAACGCTCTCCTTATCGCCGTCGCCGAACTGGAACTCCTGGTCTACGAGGCAATTCTCCTTGAAGAACTTAGCCATACGGCCCTTAGCGATGTTCTGAATCATCTGCTCAGGCAGGTTGGCAGCCTTCTCGGCAGCAACGGTCTTCTTGATCTCAGCAGCCTTGTCAGCATCCTCACGAGTCAGCCATCCCTTAGCGATGTTGCTCTCTACGTGATCCTCAGAATCAACGAGGTTGGGGTTGATACCTGCCTTCTTGATGGCGTTGACAACAGCCTTCTCTACCTGCTCTTCCTTGGTCTTCTCAATAGCTACCTTCAGCTCAGAATCCTTTGTCTCCTGGGGAACAGAAGCCTCATCAAGAGCTACAGGCTTCATAGCGGCTACCTGCATGGCAACCTTGTGGCCAGCATCCTCGTTCTGGGCAGAGAGCTGTACGAGAGTGCAAAGTGTGTGACGGCCCATGTGGTCGTAAACGTAGATGTTCTCACCCTCGAGATAGTTGTATCCGTCGAGCTCCATCTTCTCGCCTACCACACCCGAACGACGGGTAACGGCGTCAGCGATCTTCAGACCGTCAGCGAGGGTCAGTTCCTTCACCTCATCGAGGGTCTTAGCCTTTGCAGCTACGGCAGCATCGAGGATCTCCTGTGTCAGGGCGATGTAGTCAGCACCATTGGCCACAAAGTCGGTCTCGCACTTCAGAGCGATGCAAGCAGCAAAGCCATCCTCTACCTTTCCGAGTACGCAACCATTAGAGGTAGCACGGTCAGAACGCTTGGCAGCGATAGCCAGACCACGCTCGCGAACGAGCTCAACAGCCTTGTCGAGATCACCGTCAGCCTCGGTAAGAGCCTTCTTGCAGTCCTTCATACCAGCGCCGGTCATTGTACGCAGCTTCTTGATATCATCAATTGTAACAGCCATAATTATTGTTTTCTTTATTAAGAGTTGAGATTGCTTGTTTGAATAAAAACCAGCGAGCCGGCAGTCATTCCTACAAAAAGAAACAGCTGTCGGCTCTACCGTATATTAGAGTTCGCTTACTCAGCAGCGGGAGCCTCTTCAGTCTGTGCAGCAGCCTTGGGAGCTTCCTCAGCCTGCTCGCGACGTGCACGACGTGCACCACGACGACGGCCCTCGCCAGCCTCTTCAGCCTGCTCAGCAGCAGCCTTCTCATCGGCCTTCTCTACCTTGCGCTCCTCGAGACCCTCAGCGATAGCACCGCAAACAGCATCCAGAATCACCTCTACAGAATCCTTTGCGTCATCGTTAGCAGGGATTACGTAGTCGATGTTCTTGGGATCAGAGTTGGTATCAACGATACCGAACACGGGGATGCCCAGACGGTTAGCCTCTTTCACTGCGATGTGCTCCTTCATTACGTCAACGACGAAGAGGGCAGAAGGCAGACGAGTCAGGTCAGCGATAGAACCGAGGTTCTTCTCCAGCTTAGCACGCTGACGAGACACCTGAAGCAACTCACGCTTTGACAGGTTAGAGAAGGTACCGTCGTTCATCAACTTGTCGATGTTGGCCATCTTCTTCACAGCCTTACGGATGGTAGCGAAGTTGGTCAGCATACCGCCCGGCCAGCGCTCAACAACGAAAGGCATGTTGACAGAGGCAGCCTTGTCAGCTACGATGTCCTTTGCCTGCTTCTTGGTGGCAACGAAGAGGATCTTCTTGCCCTGCTTTGCGATAGCCTTCAGCGCCTCAGCAGCGTCGTCGATCTTGGCAACGGTCTTGTTGAGGTCGATGATGTGAATACCATTACGCTCCATGAAGATATAGGGAGCCATGGCGGGATTCCACTTGCGACGGAGGTGGCCGAAGTGGCAACCTGCCTGCAGTAACTGGTCAAAATTTGTTCTTGACATTGTCTTTGTTCTGTTTTTAAAAATGTGTTTACTTTCTTTTTAATTCTACCGGGCGGCATTACCCGTCCGTTCATTTAGAATCAGTCAGGCAGTAGGAAAAGCCGACATTGATTACCATCCGCCTCTCATCTGCCTGATTTAGATACTAAACAGTCGCTTCCCGTAGTAGCGTAATATCCTCTTCAGGAAATTAACGCTTAGAGAACTGGAAGTGACGACGAGCCTTGGGCTGACCGGGCTTCTTACGCTCAACAGCACGGCTGTCGCGGGTAAGGAATCCGTGGTCCTTGAGGTTCTTCTTGTCCTCTGCATTCACCTTCACCAGTGCGCGAGCAATGGCGAGACGGAGTGCCTGGCTCTGGCCTGTGAAGCCACCGCCGTCGAGGTTGGCCTTGATGTCATACTTCTCAGCCACATCCAGCAACTGCAGAGGCTGCTTAACAACGTACTGCAGAATAGCGGAGGGGAAGAAGTCCTTGAGGTCTTTCTTATTGATAGTGATCTTACCGGTGCCCTCTGTGAGGTAAACGCGAGCTACAGCGCTCTTGCGGCGACCGATTGCGTTGATTACTTCCATCTTATTTCGTCCTTATTATTTATACTGGTTGATATCGATTGTCTTGGGCTTCTGAGCAGCCTTGTCGTGCTCGGCACCGTCGAAGATGTACACATTGTCCATCAGAGAACGGCCCAGGCGACCCTTGGGGAGCATACCCTTAATGGCATGACGCAGAATCTTGTCCATACCGTCCTTACGCTTGCGCAACTCGGCGGGAGTGTTGAAGCGCTGGCCACCGGGATAACCAGTATAACGGGTGTAGACCTTGTCTGTCTCCTTCTTGCCGGAGAAGACCACCTTTGCAGCGTTGATAATGATAACGTTGTCACCGCAGTCTACGTGCGGGGTGAAGCTGGGCTTGTACTTACCGCGGAGCAGCTTAGCTACTTTCGAGCAGAGACGACCTACTACCTGGTCGGTGGCGTCTACTACAACCCACTCCTTCTTGGCTGTTTCCTTATTGGCGGAAACGGTCTTGTAACTCAAAGTGTTCATTGTTTGAATCTGAATTTTGAAATAAAAAAGAATAATGTTTACCTAAGCAGAGACCTCGCGGCGCCTCCAGTCTAAAAGAGACCATCCAGCTTTCTACTCTGCCTGCTCCGCGATTCACGAACCGTCCCGCCCGGCCAGAGACAGGACTATCCACACAACGGAGCTGCGGAGGTCTAAGTGTCCTCCGCGTTCAAACGGCGCACAAAGTTACCTATTTTATCATAAACAGGCACTACCTTCTATGATATTATTTGAGATATTTATGATAGTTTAACCATTGTGATCATTTCTAGCTTATCACGCTTCCTATATAATGGCGGTAGCCATCAGTTCCTGGGAGCGATCTTTCCGGCTTTCTTCAGACGGGCAAATTCCTTCTTAGCTTTTTCCAATTGCGCCAAGAACTTGCTGTCAGCATGCAGGCGGGCGACAACGGCCGAACCCATCAGACGGGCAGCATCGACATCACTCTGCCAGTGATATCCGGCAATGACACGGCTCTGCCCGATCTCATAGCCTCGCTTTAAGATCTCATCCTGCCTGTCGACATTGATCTCGGCCAGCACCAGCGCCTCCGCCCAGCCCATGGCTGTATGGCCGGAGGGATAGCTGCCACTATGACGATGCGACTCTTCCTGCGAGCGCACGCTCGTCGTATCGCCATAAAACACATAAGGACGTACCCGCATATAATAATTCTTAGCCTCCCGTGTACCCAGATCACCGGCATCCTCACGCATGTTCTGCATGAGCCGGTAAAGCTCGGGAGTAGCCTCCCGGCTGATGGTACAGCCGAAAGCCTCGCTGAATGCCCGCGAGAGATCCTCACCATTGAGCCGTGCGTCTGCCACGGCCTGAGCACCGCGCGGCGTGTTACGCTGTTGCCTACCCCATTTGTAACGAGCCTCATCATAAAGGAACAGGAGGCTGCCCGGCTCCGGCGGTGCAGGCAGCAAGGCCACCGACGAGGGCTGCTGTCCGTCCTGGAGGTAATAGTCCCCTGGATGATTGCGTGTGTCCCATATCTGTGTCTTTGCAGGAGAAGCCGGCTGCTGGGCATAACCGCCCGCCGTAAAAACAACAGTGAGCGCTACTGTCAGAAGAATCCTTTTCATATTCTAATAATCCATTTTTCTGTTTCTTGTCTGTTCATGCCTTTCTGACGGCATCTGTACCTTTGCAAAGATAGTGAAAAACGCGGTTTCACAAATAGAAAATCGAGAGAAAACACACAGATCTCTAATATGCCGAACTGCCTGGAGTGCATGAAAAAAGTCCGGAACACATGACGATCGTCGTGCATCCCGGACAAGGCAAAAGTAATTGATTCTATTTTAGACTATCGGATCAATATTCCAGTATCAACGTCTGACGTGGCGTAAGTTGCAGGTCATGGGAAAGATCGATTTTCTGACCCGTGAGGACATCTGTGGCCGCGGTATGGCTGCCGATTACCTCGACATAGCGTGCAACCGACAATGCGGCCGGCTTACGTGTGCCATTGATCACTGTAAGCACGGTACGTCCCTGATATTGACGGGCGATGACATAGACGCCCTTATACGGTATGAACTGTATCTGGCTACCTTCAGTGATCACCTCATTGCCCTGCCGCCAATGCAGCAGCCGTTTCAGCCAGTTGTACATGGCATTCTCGGCCCGCGTACGCCCCTGAGTTGTGAAACAGTCGTGCGTGTCACCGGGGAAGCCACCAGGAAAATCCTTACGCACATTACCGTCAGTCACCTCCTTCGTTCCATTCATCAGCACCTCCGTTCCATAGTAGAGCTGAGGTGTGCGCCGGACGGTGAGCAGCAGGGCTAATGCCTGCCTCAGTGCCGTAGAGTCCTTACCGTTGCCGAGGAAGCGATCAGTATCATGATTCTCTATAAAAGCCATCACACTCTTGGGATTAGGATAGAGATAGTCGTAGCAGAACACATTATAGATACGGTTCAGCCCGTTCCACCACGCATCCGTCTCCTCATGCTTTGCCAGATTAATACGGTCGTAGAAAGCGAAGTCCATGACGGTCTTCAGATAACTGTTTTCCTCCTGGAGCTTAGAATCTTTCTGCCAGGCAGCAGTATAGGCCGGCTCTGTCACCCATGTTTCTCCTACGGTATTGAAATTAGGATATTCCGTGTCGATCGTCTTCATCCATTTAGCCATCGCCTGCCGGTCGGCATAAGGATAAGTATCCATACGGATGCCGTCGATCCCGACAGTCTCAATCCACCACTCTGAGTTCTGGATGAGATAACGCATGACGTGGGGATTGCGCTGATTCAGATCGGGCATGGAAGCCACGAACCAACCATCGGTCGTTTCCGCCTTGTCCACCTTCGAGCCATAAGGATCGAGTACCGGCGTGAGCTTATATGAAGTCTGCAGACCGTAGCCGGGATAATTGAACCAGTCTTTAGAGGGAATGTCAAGATTCCAGGGATGATAATCACCACAATGGTTGAAGATCATGTCCATCACCACCTTCAGTCCTTTCTGATGGGCCTCGTCGACCAACTGCCGGTAATCCTCATTGGTGCCGAAGCGAGGATCGACACGGTAATAGTCGGTCGTGGCATAGCCATGATAAGTACTGAACTTGCCATCATCGGCCGGCCGGTCGTTCTCCAACACTGGGGTAAGCCAAAGAGCCGTAACTCCCAAGTCGGTGAAATAGTCGAGGTGCTGCCGGATGCCCTCAAGATCTCCACCATGGCGGAGACTAGGCTCACTGCGGTCGACAAGCTGATCGCGCAGTCCCTTGATGCGGTCGTTCTTCGGATTGCCGTTCGCGAAACGGTCGGGCATGAGCATATAGAGCACATCCCTATTGGTAAAGCCTATATGGTCCTCACCTTTCATAACGCGTTCCTTCAGCCGGTACTTCCATTTCAACGTTTTTTTCCCATCCTTGAAACAGAGCGTCATCTCGCCGGGACGGGCATTCTTCAGATTGAGGTAGACAAGCAGATAGTTGGGTGAGTCAAGACGAACGATACTGTCGACCGTCACACCGGGATAGTCGGTAGAGAACTCGGTGGTACCAATATTCTTTCCGAACACCATTAACTGCACGGTGGGATCTTTCATTCCGACAAACCAATCGGTGGGATCCACACGGCTCACCTTTGTCTGAGCATCTGCCATCATCACTTGGAGAATTAATAAAGAGAATAATATTAGCTTTTTCATACAGTTTTACGATACTAAGAGTCCTGCAGGGACCGGTTTTATTTTCTGAGTATCAGTGCCGACTGAGGTTCCACCTCGATAGTGCCACCCTTGACGGTCATACTGCTTTCTTCGTCGATCGTACCATTGGCGGCGACAACAGTATAGACACCTTCAGGGATGCTGACTGTTCGAGCCGTCTTGTTGGCATTGAACACGACAATGATCTCTTGCCAGGGATCGATACCTTGCAGATCGTACAGGCGGTAAGCGACCAGACATCCCTCTTTCGCCTGCTGTCCGGCATTCTTCTCAGGAAGGAACTCCAGATGACGGCGCACTGCGAGGGCATTGCCAAGACGGAATGCGGGATGATGGGCACGCAAGGCCAGTAAACGGCTGTAGTAGTCCATCACCTGCGGATAGGTCTGCAGATGGTTCCAAGGAAGGGCATTAATGGAGTCGGGCGAGTTGTAGGAGTTGTGCACACCTTTCTTGTCGCGTAGCAGCTCCTCACCGCTGAGCATGAAAGGCACGCCCTGTGAGGTGAACACCACCGTCTGGGCCAGCTTATCGAGACGGATGAGTTCCTCATCACTAATGCCCGGCAGCTCCGTACGCAGACGGTCGACAAGACACATGTCGTCATGGCAGCTCACATAAGATATCTGCTGTGTCGGCTCCAGACACCATGGTTCCTTGTCATAGTTCACCTGCAACATATTCACCTGCGGATGGGCTATACCTCCGACAATACCATATTTAATGCTCTCTTCATCACCGGGAATGCCTGCAAGGAAAGCACCTTTGGCATCGTCGTTGAACGGGCCACGCAGCGCATCGCGCAAGTCATCGCTGAAAGCGGCGATACCCGGCATCTGCGGGATGTTGGCCTTCATAGCCAGCTTCTCCAAGGGATAGGCACAAGTGCCGGCACTCCATCCCTCACCATAAATGAAGATCGAGGGATCAATGGCTGTCAGGGCATCGCGGATAGCATTCATCGTAGCGATGTCGTGAACACCCATCAGATCGAAACGAAAGCCGTCAATATGATACTCTTCAGCCCAGTACTTCACGCTCTCGATCATGAAATGACGCATCAGCGGCGTCTCCGATGCCGTCTCATTGCCGCATCCTGACCCGTTGCTGGGCTTGCCGTCTTTGGTGAAGCGGTAGTAAGCATCGGGCACCGTCTTTTGAAACTGACTGTTCGTCAAGTCGAAGGTGTGATTGTACACCACATCGAGTATCACCCTGATGCCGGCCTTGTGCAGGGCCTGCACCATCTGCTTAAACTCCCGTATGCGTCGGGCAGGCGTATAGGGATCGGTAGAGTATGAGCCTTCGGGCACATTGTAGTTCAACGGGTCGTAGCCCCAGTTATACTGCGGCTGTCCGAGCTTCGTCTCGTCCACGCTGGCATAATCGAACGACGGCAGGATATGCACGGCATTGACTCCCAACTTCTTCAGATGGTCTATGGCCCATGGCTCCGTGAGAGCCAGGAACTTACCGGGATACCGGGCATCCTTACGCGCGATGGAGAAATCGCGGAAGTGCATCTCATAGATCATCAGATCGGCCGGCGAGCGCAATGGCGGACGCACATCGCTCTCCCACCCCTCGGGATCGGTGTCTTTCAGCTCAATGACAGCGCCACGGACGCCATTCACACCCACAGCACGGGCAAAAATGCCCGGTGTCTCACGCGGATGTTTCCTATTGCCCGACGCGTCGAAAGTATAAAAATAATCTTTCCAGTCACCGGGCACCTCGGCGATCCAGCCGTATGCTTCCTGCCTCTCCATCCTGATGGTCTTCACCGCCTTGCCTCCTATCCCATCCTTGTATAGACGTAAGAGCACGGGGCGATTGCCCTGAACTGATCCGGAAAACAAGAAAGTCGTCTTTGCCGGCGTATAGACCACCTGTGGCTCATAGGATAGAGCCAACGTGTCCGGGTCGAATCCTTCAGCCCGGACAGTTGAGATATAAGTGGCCATAAAAGCCATGAGAAAATATTTCAGTTTCATTATTTTGCGATCAATGATATGGCAAAACCGCCACCGGGAGCCTCTGTGAGCTTAAGCGTGTCACCTTTCTTCACTGTGCGGTGAGTGATGGTATATGCTTTTGGATTGGTCTTATAGTTCGCATCCTTCGCATCGGCATAGATCGTACATTCGTACTTACGGCCCTTGTCGAGGAAATCGAGCTTCACGGTCGACTTGTGACCGTTCTCGTCACACTTTCCGCCTACGAACCAGTTGTCTGTACCCTTTGCCTTGCGTGCCACAGTGATATAGTCGGCCGGCTCGGCCTCGAGATAAATCGAATTGTCCCAATCGACAGCCACATCGCGGATAAATTGGAAGGCATCGTCGTATTTCTCATAATTCTCGGGCAGGTCGGCAGCCATCTGCAGAGGAGAATAGAATGTCACATAGAGCGCCAGCTGTCCCACAAGCGTCGTGTGCACATAGCTGGTGTTGTTGCTCCAAGTCTTCAACTGCGTCTCCAGAATGCCGGGCGTATAGTCCATCGGACCTCCCTGCAGACGGGTGAAAGGCAGGATGACGGTATGGTCGGGATTGGATCCGCCGAAAGCCTCATACTCCGTACCGCGCGCACTCTCATTACCGATGAGGTTGGGATAAGTACGACAGAGACCGGTAGGACGGGTAGCCTCATGGGCATTGACCATGATGTGATGTTTGGCAGCCTCCTTCACCACATAGAGATAATGATTGTTCATCGACTGGGAGAAGTGATGGTCACCACGCGGGATAATGTCACCCACATAACCGCCCTTCACGGCATCATAGCCATATTTATTCATCAGATTGAACGCATCTTCAAGGTGACGCTCATAATTAGTTACTGAAGAAGAGGTCTCATGATGCATCATCAGCTTCACGCCTTTTGAATGGGCATAGGCATTCAGGCCAGGCAGATCAAAGTCGGGATAAGGTGTGACGAAATCGAAAACATCCTCTTTCCAATGACCGGCCCAGTCTTCCCAACCGGTGTTCCAGCCTTCTACCAGCACTTCCTGCAAACCGTTCTTCGCTGCAAAGTCAATATAACGCTTCACCTCAGCCGTTGTGGCACCGTGGGTGCCATTGGGCTTGGCATGTGCGTAGTCGGTAACACCCAGACGTACCGATGGGAACTCGTTGGTATAGTTCCAGGTCTTCCGACCGACAATCATCTCCCACCATACGCCGCAATACTTCACAGGATGGATCCAGCTCGTATCTTCAAGCTTGCATGGCTCGTTGAGGTTGTAGATCATCTTCGACGAGAGCATCACACGGGCATCGTCGCTCACCATAACCGTACGCCATGGTGTCTGACACGGCGTCTGCATGGCACCCTTTAAGCCTGTAGCGTCAGGTGTGAGCCAACTCTCAAAGGTCATCGTCTTATCATCAAGATTAAGGTGCATGGTAGCGTAGTCGATACAGGCTGCCTCATGGATATTAATATACAGGCCATCGGCAGTCTTCATCTGCAGCGCAGTCTGTACGCCGGTAGGTGAGAAGACGCTTACCGAAGAGTTGTTCCAATTCACAGCATCATGGAAACGCTGACGTATCTCCGAGAGCTTCGACTCCTGTGTCTCCTGCTCCTGCGTGTCATAATCACCGGGAATCCACCAGGCTGTGTGGTCACCGGCCATGGCGAACTGTGTATGCTCTTCCTTTATAAAAAAGTAGTTGAGGTTCTCCTGTTGAGGGAATTCATAGCGCAAACCCATTCCCTCATTGTAGACACGGAAACGGATGATGATATTACGCTGTGACGATGGCTGGCTGAGATCCACTTCCAGCTCATTATAGTTGTTGCGCACTTCAGCCACCTCTCCCCATACGGGTTTCCAGGTCTCGTCAAAAGTAGAAGTCTTAGAACCGGTTTCTGTGAACCCTTCCATCAAGTCGATCTCATTCATTCCTTTCGAGGCTTGCTTAATCTTAGCCAGTTCAAGACCGAGATGGGACGGTTTCACAACCGCCTTTCCCTTATACGTCATTTCATACGTTGGCACACCATTTCCCGTAAGCGAGAAATGTACCGATACATTGCCGTCGGGCGACTTCACCGTCTGGGCTAAAGCGGCCAGTGGCAGCAACAACGCGGCAATAAGAATGTTAATACGATGCATTGTTATTGGTTGATTATGGTTTTTGTTTGGTTCTTATCGGATACTTTTGATATATCATCTGCCACTCTCTGTGACGAGATCCCGCACATTGCCCATGAAAGCCTTATTAGCCATCAGGTCTTCTAGGTTGACATGCATGCGGTAGCGCCAATAGTGATGCGGGTTAGCCGGGATGTTGATACGTTCGGCGTCAGCGTCAGCCAGCCGCATGCGCTCGTCGATGGCCAGCCAGTCCTGTATGCTGAGAATGCAGAGCATTGAAGGCGACGTAAGCTGACGCGATACGATATCACGGGCCAGCCAGCCGGGCAGTGGATGAGGCGCCAGGCCATCACGATAGAGCATCGTACGATAATAGTCCTGTGTACGCTCGTTGTCTTCATCCCACCACTGGCGGAGAGTTGGCATGTCGTGCGTAGAGAATGTGCAGACCGAGCGATAAGGATTGTGCGAGAGATGACCGAAACGGACGGAAGGATCCTTCGGCATCGACTGGATCTCGAGCGAGAGAATGCGCAGCTCATTGATCACCCACTGTACACAGTCGGGCACCATACCCAGATCCTCGGCACAGACCAGCATGCGCGTGGCCTGTACCAGGCGCGGCAGCTTCTTCATGGCCTCATGATACCAGAACTGGTTGTTGCGGCGATAGAAATAGTCGTTATAGAGACGGTTGAACGCCGCCTTATCATTATCGTAGAGTGCCTCATAGGTAAAGCCGAACTGGGCAGAGATACGGGGATGGAACTTCTTGCTATCGTTATTGTCACGCACAAAAAGCACATCACTGATCAGCGAATACAGACCATCACGCAAATGCATGGCGTCTTCATTATCTGTCAAGTTCTCAAAGGCTTTCTCCACCTTTCGTTGCGTGTCATACTCAGGCTTCATGTGCCAGATATCATCATGAGCATGATCGAGATATTTCTCCTTCACCTCTCCGGCACGGTCACCAAACACCCGGTCGAGCACCCAATCGCTGATGAACGGCTCGCAGAACTGCTCCTCCAGGAAGGGCAAGCCGTAGCCCTCTATCTCCTCACGCGTCATGCCAAGCGCAGGCGAGAACTGACCGAGCAAGCCATGGACGGACGTGACGGGGATCTCCCAAATGCGGAAAAAGCCAAGCACATGGTCAATGCGGTAAGCATCAAAGAAGTGGGCCATATTCTGGAAACGACGCACCCACCACTGGCAGTCGTCCTTCAGCATCTCCGGCCAGTTGTATGTGGGGAAGCCCCAGTTCTGACCATTTACACTAAAATCATCAGGTGGCGCACCGGCAGAGCCGTTAAGATTGAAATACTGCGGCTCCATCCACACATCGCAGCCATAACGAGCCACCCCAATGGGGATGTCGCCTTTGAGTATGACATGTTTTGAGCGGGCATAGGCATGCACTGCCCGCAACTGACGATCGAGCACGTACTGCAGGAAATACCAGTAGCTAAGTTGCTTGTAAACATCGCCATGCGGATCGGAAAGGCGTTTACGGTCTGCCTCATCCCACTGTTGGTGCTCGGGCCAGTCGATAAACTTCGAAGTGCCGTATTTCTCAGCCAGATAGCGGTAAGCTGCATAAGGAACAAGCCAACGCTGGGCCTCGGCAAAGAACAGCTTGAAGTCGTGCGTACGCATCATCTCTCTACCCTCCTGTCTGAAGAGTAGACGGAGGTATTCGTCCTTTGCCTCATTCACACGCTCATAATCAATCTGAGGCAGAGTATTCAACTCCCGTTGCAGCGTATCAAAATGCTTACGGGCCGTCTCATCTTCCAGCTCAGGCAACTGCCTCAGATCAATATACTGGGGATGGATAGCGAAGATAGAGATACAACTATAAGGATAGGAGTCCGTCCATGTCTTCGAATACGTAGTATCATTGATCGGCAGCACCTGCAGCACACGCTGGCCTGTCTGCTCCACATAATCGATCATCATACGCAGATCGCCGAAGTCACCCACGCCAAAGCTTCCCTTCGTCCGCAAGGAAAAGACAGGCACCAGCGTGCCGGCCAGCCGGTGGTTGTAGGTAGGCATAAAAGCCTGTGTAAGCTGGTAGACCACTGTCTCACCGTCCTTTATCTCCGGCAAAGTGATAGTACGGTTATCTGAGGTCTCCCACAATGGAGCGACATCGCCTTTGTTGTCAAAGGCTGCGAACTTAAACTCCAGACGATCCTCCTCGAGCCGGTCGACGTCAATGTCGACGGCCCATTCATTGATAGCATGCTCTGTCATCTCTACCGCCTTCAGAGGATCCCAGCCGCCCAAACAGGCATCGGCACCAATCAGTACCAACCGTTCGGTGGAACGTAACTGAGGGCAGCGCACTACCAACCGCACTGTCCGATGGTAGTCGTGCTCCGGCAAGAGATGCACCGTATGATGATCTATACACTCGGTAAATGCCGAAGAATAGAGGTAGCTGTCTTCGGGAATATCATTCCAATGATCGTAGACAATATAACTTTCAGTCTGACGGGTAGAAAGCTCCAAGCGGTGAGCCACCGTCGTCCACTCGCGACGGACCTCCCGACCACCCCGGTCCAGACTGTAATAATAATCCAATTGACGCACGGCCTTATCCAGTACAAGCTGATAAGTCCAATGCTCACCGTCGACTGTGCTCATTAAATAAGTCACCGTCGCACCGTTCTGTTTTACATTAAGCGCCAACGTCTCTCCATACGTGGTGCGATAATCAAGATTAAAAAGTATATGCATAGACTGTTTTATATCAATTTTCCTTCACAAAGATAAACAAAAAAGCCATGGGCAGAACCCCATGGCTTTTAATTTTTTCCACCCTGAATGTGCAAACGTTTGCACGCTTACACATACAGTGTTAAGTTACTTCTTATAGTTATCCAGTCCCTTATCGAGGAAGTCGAGATAAGCTTTCACGTCTTCCTTATAAGAGAAGCTGCCGCTAAGCGGATTTCCATCGTTGTCAAGTGCCACGTAGAACGGCTGCGCATTGGCTCCGAACTTAGAGCTCTGCAGATAGCTCCACTTGTCACCGACCGTGCGCAGTGTACGCTCCTGTCCGTGATCGTTGACTGTGACGGGCTTAGGCAGCGGAGTCTTGTCATCAACATAAAGGGAGATGAGCACATAGTCCTTCGACAGCTTGTCGGCTACCTGGGGATCGGTCCATACGGAAGCCTCCATCTTACGGCAGTTCACACATCCGAAACCAGTGAAGTCGACCAGTACCGGCTTGCCTTGTGCCTTGGCGGCTGCCATACCCTGCTCGTAATCACGGTAGTGCGACTCTACGACTTTATTGTTCAGATTGAAGTCCTGCGTGTTGATAGGCGGCGCGAAAGCACTTACGGCCTTGCAGGGAGCGCCCCACAGACCGGGAATCATATAGATGGCGAACGCCAGCGAGCACAGACCAAGCATGATAGCAGGAACAGGCATCGGCTTATTCATCTCTCCTCCCACCTCATCGCTTGGGAACTTAAGCCAACCGATAAGATAAGCACCGAGGGCAAAGAAAATGACGATCCACAAAGAAAGGAATACCTCGCGGTCCATCAGGTGCCAGCCATAAGCCAGATCGGCCACAGAGAGGAACTTCAACGAGAAAGCCAGCTCGACAAAGCCAAGCACCACCTTGATCTGATTCATCCATGATCCACTGCGCGGCGACTTCTTCATCAGTGTGGGGAACATTGCAAAGATCGTGAACGGAACGGCCAGGGCCAGAGCGAAACCGAACATTCCCACTGCCGGGCCGACCCAGTTGCCTGATGTCACAGTCTCTACGAGCAGCAGGCCGATGATCGGTGCCGTGCAGGAGAAGCTGACGAGCACCAGTGTGAAAGCCATCAGGAAGATAGAGATCATACCCGTAGCCTTTGATGCCTTCGAGTCAACGCTGTTAGCCCAGCTATCGGGCAGCTTAATCTCAAACCATCCGAAGAAGCTGACTGCAAAGATCACCAGCAACAGGAACAGGAAGATGTTGAATATGGCGTTGGTCGACAAGGCATTCAGCGTGCTCGGTCCGA
Organism: Prevotella sp. CAG:924; assembly: GCA_000431975.1. Taxonomy (GTDB): domain Bacteria; phylum Bacteroidota; class Bacteroidia; order Bacteroidales; family Bacteroidaceae; genus Prevotella. Next base: position 14,570 of record HF988435.1, read on the forward strand.
AAATAGCCGTCACAAGCAGACCCAGCGCCAGATAGATCACGATGATCGAGATACCATAGGTCACAGCATCACGGATTCCTTTCTTACGGTCGTCCTTGGCCCGTTTGAGGAAGAAGCTCACTGTCATTGGGATGATAGGCCAGATACACGGCATCACCAGGGCCAGCAAGCCACCGACAAATCCCATAAGGAATATATATAATAAGGAGTGACTAGCCAGATCACCAGCGCCTCCCATCTGCTGCAACTGCTTCACCACAGGCTTCCACCAGAGAGCTTTCTCGGCCGGAGTGACATCAGCAGACACCACAGCAGCGGCTGCAGTTGATGATGTACTGTCGGTCTGCATGCTAGCCTGAGCCTGAGCTTTCGCCAGTGAGTCGGCTTTTTGCTGTGCCAGCAAAGCGGCGTCCTGTGCATCGGCAGCAGGGGTCTGCGCAGCAGCGGCATCTACTGCCGGTGACTTACCGCTCTTCTTGAGAGACACCTCACTAGGCGGCAGACAGTTCTCTTCATTGCATGCCCCATACTCGAGATAAACATCTATAACATAATTGGGTTTAGTGAACTTCACTTTCTGAACGAACTTACAACTATGCTCAAAATAGCGGAGCTTCATCTCGAACAGAGGATCGTAGTTGGAAATCTCGCGACCCACGGGCTTCAGTTTGCCTACCAGTTCCACACCATCGAGCTTATTGACATGAAAGGAAGCCTCAACAGGTCCGTCCTGTCCCAGTCCGGTGGAATAGACATGCCAACCGGATGCGATTGTAGCGGTAAACACTATTTCCGCCTCGGCTGTCTTACCAGTCTTGAGAGAAGATGTGAACTTAACAGGATGCAGCATTTGCGCCTGAGCCACAAGGGTAAGGAGCAACATGCAAAGTATACATAGCGTTTTTTTCATTGCTGTAGTATATTTTTGCTTAAAAATTAAATAAAGATGACAATTTGGATGCAAAGTTACTCAAAGTCGGCCACCTATCCCAATCTTTATTGAATTATTTTTCTCAAAACTGGTTACAAACAGAAAGTTTTATTATCAAAAAATGAAAGAAATAGAATAAAACATGAATGATCTTTCAAAATTACTCGTACCTTTGCCATCGAATCAGTTAAAGCTTCCCCAAACCGGAAGAACGGATCGTCTCCTATGAGACTGTTGATTATCAAACCGACCGCCATCCGTCAAAACAAATTCTGACAACGTATGACCATTAAAACGAAAGCCCTGTCTCTACCTGATGCCAGTATTATTGCCGGCATAGTGCTTCTGATCTCATTTCTTATTATCATCATCTCGATGCCGTCGCTTACCATCGGCACACTCAAGCATTGGGACAGAGAAGCCATGCTTATGCTCAACGGTAGTCAAGGAGCATGGATGGATCAGTTTTGGTATGCCTTCTCCTCATTCAAGACGTGGATCGTCGCCATGGTCTTCATTGCCATCACGATATGGAACACATGTAAGGGCACTACACGCCAGAAGCTCTTATTCATGCTCTGCTTTGTCCTGCTCTTCGTCATGCTCGACCAAATCTCCTCCAGCCTCATCAAGCCGTGGGTAGCACGCCTGCGTCCTTCCCACGACCCGGTCATCGGTCCGTTGCTCCATTATGTCAATGGATATCATGGTGGACGTTACGGATTCGTCAGTGGGCATGCAACCAACATCACGGGACTAGTCACTTGGCTCTGCCTCATCTACAAACAACACATGGCACGCCTCTGTTTTATCCTCTTCGGACTCTCCCTTTGCTTTTCACGCATCTATCTCGGTGTCCACTACCCCGGTGATATTATCTGTGGCGCCCTTTTGGGCTTCATCATCGCCCGCGTGACCTTCGGACTGGTAAACCACTATTTTCAGTTCGACCATTCCCATAAGCCCTATGTCTTGCTCACAGTGATCGGCGGCACTATTGTCTGCCTCTTCATCTATGCGGGCCTACGAATATACCCTCTCTCCGATCGTCTCCTCCAAGCCTTGCACTGATCCCTGCATCCATAAATGCGGCAGGACATACCCTCATTCCATCATGTTCACATAACGGCATCTTCATACTCTGCCGAACGGGAATGGGTCACCACCGGCAAGAAACAAATATTCGTTTTTCCTTGTCCATTGTACAAAGATTGCTTACTTTTGCAGCTGTCACGACAACACGATATCAACACGTGACACACAATAACACACACAACAATGGAAAATCCTTATCACAAAGAATACCCCGACCTGATGGTCGGTAAAAAGATCATGTACAATCACGGATTCTGCTCTGCAGCCTCTTCGGGCACAGTGAGCCTGATCCGTCAGACATTCCCGAAAGCCAATGTTGTGGCATGGGATATCCCCTTACACCCTGCCGAGGCAATCGATATGCTTAGAAAGAAGGTAGAGGAAGAAAAGCCCGACCTGATTATCGGCACGTCGATGGGCGGCATGTACACCGAACTGCTCTACGGCGTTGACCGCATCTGCGTCAATCCTGCCTTCGAGATGGCAAAGACCATGAAGGAGAACGGACTCACCGGCAAACAGATCTGGCAGAACCCGCGACAGGATGGCGAGAAAGAATTTATGGTCAATAAAGCGCTCGAAAAGGAATATGCCGAGATGACTGCCCAATGCTTCACAGCCCTTGAGACCATGACTGCCGAAGAGCAGGCCCGCGAGCAACAGCACGTATGGGGACTCTTTGGCGACGCCGACCCCGTAGTACACACATGGGACCTTTTCTGCAGTCATTACACACAGGCTGCCCACTTCCACGGCGCCCACCGTATGGATGACAAGAGCTTCCTCAATGGTGTCGTTCCCGTGATACGTTGGATTGACGACCGGCAGGAAGGACGCGAGCGTCCCATCGTCTATATCGACTCCTCCACCCTCTCCGATGCTTACGACCATCCCGTATCATCACTGCAAAAGGCTTTCGCCATGCTCATCGAGACCTATCAGGTGTATATCGTATGTCCGGCCCCAACCAATAACCATGCTGTGACCGACCGTTGGGGACAATGGATCGAGCAATATCTCTTCACACCGGCACACGATCATGTCATCTATTGCAATAACCAACCACTGCTCTACGGCGACTATCTCATCTCGCGCCATCCTTCTCAGGATTTCATGGGCACAGGTATCGAACTGGGTTCGGATGAGTTCAAGACATGGGAAGAGGTCATCACTTTCTTCGAACGGCTCGGAGGACAATAACCATCAAAACCATCAACCCTTCCTATACCTTAATTATATATAGAATGCGCTGCAAGGACCATCCTATCCTTGCAGCGCATTCTATTTCTCTCTATGTCGAAACGAGCCGATATCAGCACGGATCAATATTCCGTCTTGTCCGTCTTCGCTTTCCACATGGCGAAAGCATGAAGTGCCTCAGGACGGAGCAACTGACTAATTGGCTTACGGCGATGATCCATCGGCGTGGCGATCTCGCGATAGATCAGATCATCGTCAAAACCTATCTCCGCTGCATCCCTACGGTCATTGGCATAATAGATATGGTCGAGATGGGCCCAATAAATGGCACCCAGACACATCGGACAGGGCTCACAAGATGTATAGATCTCACAACCTGCCAAATCGAACGTACCCAATTGCCGGCATGCCTTACGAATGGTATTTACCTCGGCATGGGCAGTAGGATCCTGGTCGATGGTGACGCTATTCGAGCTCTCAGCTACAATCTCTCCGTCACGTGCGATCACAGCTCCAAAGGGGCCACCACCATGACGAACGCTTTCCTCACTCAGAGCAATAGCTCTGCGCATCAGTTCTTCCTTTGTCATTGTTCGTGTTTTTTACATTAGTACGATTTTTACATCGCCTGCCATACACTGACAGACGGCATTCAAAGATACGCAATCTTTTCCGGACAAGGTGCTCCCTGCCGTCCTTTTAACTTTTACCAATGCTATTTCCTTTCTCCCTAATTAGTTTCCTTCAATTCCCGATCTTTCTCCGTGGCACGCTCTCTACACCACGGATGGTAGTATCGGCATTTTTTATGATTCAAGAGAATGATGTGCCCACTTTTTTTCGTAACTTTGCTCGTATGACAGATTTACACGATATCACATACGGCTTTTCAGAAACGCCCTTCGGCCCGATCATCGCAGCACGCAATGTGAAAGGCTACACCGATGTGCAGTTTCTCACCTACAACCGGGCTGAGACTATTCATGAACTGGGCACACGTTGGGGTGTCTATACCCCGACCGTGCAGGACGACCGCGTGGCAGAGATCGTCAAAGAAGTATTCTTTGACGGAGCCCATCATCTCATCATCTTCGATCTCGAAGGTACCGACTTCCAGAAAGCGGTATGGCGTGAGGTACGCATGATCCCGTTTGGAGAAACCGCCACCTATCAGGAGATCGCACAGCGCATCGGCCGCCCCGATGCTGTCCGTGCTGTAGCCAACGCCATAGCAGCCAATCCCCTCGCCCTCCTCATTCCCTGCCACCGTGTCGTGCGTACCGATGGCAGCATCGGAGACTATCATTGGGGAAAGGACCTCAAACGACAGCTTCTCGAATGGGAAAAACGAGAAGCGCCCAACAGACAATAGCCACACTCCTACCGAAGCCGACAGGCTGCGCCTCACACCCGGAAGCACAGCCACGGCATCCATGACACCATAAGAAGATACGATCCATGACGGGCAATATCACCAGCGAAGAACTGTTTCAACGCGTCGAATACATCGCTACGGCACACGATGTGACCATGTCGCAACGCCTGCGAATCCTGCACGAGACACTCGTGCTCACCTGTGCTGCCGGCCTGAGCGACGACGGGCAGCCGGCCGGCAACCTTTTCTCCAAGGTCGACCTGCTGTGCAAACGACTCCGCATCAGCACCAGGGAAGCCGTGGCCATCCAACGGATGCGCCACGACAGCAACCGCAGTGGAGAACAGCAGCCGCAAGCCGACGGGCTCCCTGCTGAGGAAGCTGTCAGCCGCGAGCAACTGGCCTACGACTGCCGGTCGCTCGCCGTCTTCATCTCAGCCGTCTTCAACGAACCTATCCCCGGCACGCTGCTACGCCATATTCCCGTCTCTCTCCAACCTGCTGATGACCGACGCCACATCGACGCACGCTGCCTACGCTGCGTGGTGCGAGGCATTGAGGGCGACAAGGCGCTTGTCGAGACAACCGCCGGTGAGGGCAGACAGCTCCGCGTAGCCTTGGACAAGCAGCCCTATCTGGCCAAGCTCCTCCATGCCGACATGCAGGTGAACCTGCTGGACGTACAGCTCAACGGCGATGATGCCACAGCCATGATCATTGTGGAACCCGATTTCCTCATTGACATCAGCTCCCTTGCACGCTGCTTCACCGACTATGGACACAGTCCACTCAACTACACTGTCAACCGCCTGTCTCCGGTAGCCAACAGTCAGGCCATCCTTCTCGGTAACTTTGCCGGTAGTGCCCTCGATGACATCATCAACCAGGGCGAGGAATACGAATGGCGGGAGACCTTTAAAGCCAACTTCCGCGAACGTGCTCTTGAATACTGTACCTGCCCCGACCTCAATCAAAGGGCCGACTTCAAACAGCAGGCACAGACACAAGTGCGCCATATTGAGGATGCCGTCGACCAACTCTTCAGCGAGTACGACCGATCACATGCCATCCTCGAGCCTTCCTTTGTATGTGAGCAACTCGGCCTACAGGGACGTGTCGACCTGATGACGACCGACCTGCAGCTCCTCGTCGAGCAGAAGTCTGGTTCCAATTGGTATATCCAGACCCATCGGCCGGGCGAGCACGGAGGCTTCCAGAAAGAGGATCATTATGTGCAGGTGCTGCTCTATTATGAGGTGCTGCGCCGCAATTTCCAGCTCGGCTACAACAAGATTGACGGCAGGCTGCTCTATTCCAAATATCCCATGCCCTCCGGCCTCGTTCCCGCCACCTACTACAAAGAGCTCATCCGGCAGGCTCTCGACCTGCGCAACCGCATCGTAGGCTACGAGTTTCGCATGGCCCACAAGGGGTTTGCCACCTTGCTGCCTTATCTGTCGGTCGACCGTCTCAACCAACGGCATATCAGCGGAACGCTCTGGACCGACTACCTGCTGCCCCAGCTCACCGGCCTTCTCGAGCCTCTCCATCAGCTGCCACCTCTCGAGCACGACTATTTCTGTCGTATGATGACCTTCGTCTACCGTGAACAGCTTGCCGGACGGCTCGGTGTGGAGGAAGGACACGGCGGTGCCATGGCCGACCTGTGGAACATGCCGTTATCAGAGAAGCTGGAGACCGGCAATATCTATACCGGACTCGAGATCATCAAGAAGGAGCAGTCGTCCTGCTTCAACGGTTACGACCTGCTGACGCTCAGCGTCACCACGCAGACCGTCGACTTCCTACCCAACTTCCGCGAGGGCGACTCCATATATCTCTACCCCTACATCGAAGGACAGGAGCCCGACGTGCGCCACTCGATCCTCTTCAAGGGACAGCTCGTCTCAATCGGCACTACCCGCCTCATCGTCCATCTCTCCGATGGTCAGCAGAATCCCGACATCTTCGAGGCCGCCGGACTGCGCAACCTCGCAGGACATATCACTGTGAAATGGTGTATAGAGCACAGCAGTTCCGATAGCTCCACGGCAGCTGCCATCCGCAGCCTCTATCAGATGATCACCGACGTGACAGGCCATCGCGAGCTGCTGCTCTGCCGGCGTGCGCCACGCCGTGATGCGTCCCTCACGCTCTCACGTTCCTACTCTCCCACCTACGACGATGTCATCCTTCGTGCCAAGCAGGCCCGCGACATGTTCCTGATCATCGGTCCGCCGGGAACGGGCAAGACTTCCATGGCTCTGCAGTTCCTCGTACGTGAGGCATCAGCAGGCGTTCCCGCAACGGCTGACAGCTGTACCACCGCCCCTGCAGTCAACATCCTGTTGATGGCCTATACCAACAGAGCGGTCGATGAGATCTGTGAGATGCTCACCGACAACGCCATCGACTATCTGCGCATCGGCAATCGCTACACCTGTGCGGAGCCTTACCGCAATCATCTCATCGACGAGGTGCTCGAACAGTACCAGTCACTAAGGGAGGTGAAAGATCGCATTCTCAAAGCACGCATCATCGTCGGCACGACATCGACGATCCAGAACCGCACCTACCTCTTCGCGCTAAAGCATTTCCAACTGGCCATCATCGACGAGGCCTCGCAGATCCTTGAACCACAGATCGTCGGACTGCTCACCAAGGCCGATAAGTTCATCCTTATCGGCGACTACAAGCAGCTGCCCGCCGTCGTGGCACAGCGTCCTCAAGAAAGTGCCGTCAGCGAACCTTCCCTGCAGGACATCGCCCTCACCGACTGTCGCAACTCCCTCTTCCAGCGGCTCATCGAGAACGAGCTACGCCACGGACGTACCGACTTCATCGGTACGCTCAACCGTCAGGGACGCATGCACCCCGATATAGCTGCCTTCAGCTGCAAAGCCTTCTATCAACGCGAAGAGATCCGACCTGTGCCACTCCCCCACCAGCTCGAGACATCACTCGGCTATGACACCCCCTCGCTCGATGCCACCGACGACCTTCTCAAGCAGCACCGGGTGCTCTTCTTCCCCTCACAGTTCTGCCGCGAGCCGGGCATCTCCGACAAGGTGAATGCCGACGAGGCACGTATCGTCGCCAGCCTTGTCCTCCGCATAGCCCGCTTCTACGGCACGAAGTTCGACGCACAGAAGACCATTGGCATCATTGTACCCTATCGCAACCAGATCGCCATGATACGCCAGGCCATCGAACGGCTTACCGGACCGGACACCTGCCGGCACGATGGCTGCCCCGACGGACTACGACCATCACAGACAACAGCCCAACAGCTCAAGGACATCGCCATCGACACCGTGGAGCGCTACCAAGGCTCACAGCGCGATGTGATCATCTACTCGTTCACCATCCAGCAGCGCTACCAGCTCGACTTCCTCGCCGCCAACACTATCGAAGAGGACGGACATCTCATCGACCGCAAGCTCAACGTAGCCCTGACGCGGGCACGACGACAACTCCTCCTCACCGGTAATACCGACATCCTCAGTCATAACCCACTCTTCCGAGAGCTTATGGAATATGTGACAAAAGTAAAATAGCCGGCCGGTAATGGACGAAAGTCCGATGACCGGCCTGTCCCGGAAAAGACAATCAACATCATAACTCCTCAAACATCCAAGAACATGAACCACATCTCTAAGACCACAGCTGTCTATTTCTCACCGACAAAGAGTTCCAAACAGGTGGCTCTTGCCATCGCCGGCCATCTTTGTGACGGCCAAAGCAACGTGTGCGACCTGACTTACCTGCCTGTATCTCCCCGCTCCTTCGATGCCGACGAGTGTGTCGTCGTTGCCGCTCCCGTCTATGGCGGACATGTACCGGCAACAGCAAAGGAGCGTCTCTGCCAACTCCAAGGTAACGGTACACCGGCAGTTGCCGTCGTCACCTACGGCAATCGTGACTACGAACAGGCTCTCACCGACCTGGCCGACATCCTGCGTGGACAAGGCTTCCGTGTCATCGCCGCTGCCACCTTCATCGGCGAACACTCCTACTGCACGGACAAATATCCTATCGGCAAGGGACGCCCAGATCAGAACGACCTCGACTGTGCCGCCCACTTTGGCGACGCTGTCCGCCGGAAGATACTGGAAGGAGATCTCAAAGAAGTAGACGTCACGACCATTCCGCGACCGACGACCTCTCCTGATGACACCCGTGCCTTCGTCGAGGGCATTCAACAGATGAAGCAAAAGGCCGCCCAACAGGCCGCCACAGGACAGACCGCACCCGCCGTACCTGTCACCGACGCCTCCCTCTGCACCCTCTGTGGAAGCTGTGTACGGCTCTGTCCCACAGACGCCATCCGCATCGACGGCGGCCAACTACTCACCGATCCGGCACATTGCATCAAATGCTGCGCCTGCGTGAAAGGCTGTCCTTCCCATGCCCGCACGTTCACCACCCCCTTTGCACCCCTTCTCGCCGCCATCTTCACCACACGGAAAGAACCCTGCACACTGGTGTAGGGGCAGCATAAGTCAGAACCGGCTACGCCGTCGTTCCTCATCAGCACAACGGGCCGTGTACCTCTCCCTTTTCAAGAGACAGTACACGGCCCGCGTATTTTCAATTAGGATCTTGTTCTTATCCTCTTATAAAAAGAATTATTGCTGTCCGGTAAAAAAGGAAATGGCAT
>HF988436.1 GCA_000431975.1 Prevotella sp. CAG:924
ATTTACTTCACTTTAGTTCACAGATTTATTATGTATTGATATTCAATAGATTACAAACACAAATTCATGATTAGTAGGATGGCGCGTCCGCCCCAAAAAGGGCATGCCGGAGGGACTCGTCATGGCGCGTTCGAAAATATCCCGGCCGATGATCCCATACGATCAACCCTTACGACATATAAAAAACACACCGCCTTGCCGGAGAGGCAGGCGGTGTCCGTAAAGGAAATGAACGGGATGAGGAGCAAGGCGGGTACGGCAGAAGTCTGCCTTCCCCACTGTCTGCTGCCCGTAGTGTCATATCGGAATTCCACACTTCGGTCAAGCTTTGTTTCCTCAAGTCGCCGACGACAAATTGAGAATGTCAATACAATTGCCCTCACACTTACTTTACCATCCGGAAAATAAGAAGATCGGCGATAAGCTGTCAGATACAGACCATCATAAAACGGATTAATATCCGAAGATATCTTCAGTTGTAAGTCTCTTTATCGGACCAATCTTTTCAAGAGCCTTCATGTCGAGCTGCTTCTCATCACCGAGAATCATGTAGCGGTAAGGCTTGTTTGCCATTGTTTCCTGTTCAAACTTCACGATGTCGTCCATGGTCAGCGAAGGCACAGTCTCGTAAATCTTCTTGTTGATGTCGTAGTCTATGCCGTGGTCGCACGCATCAATATAAGCGTCGAATATATTTTCCCTTGTGGTACGTTCAGAAGCAATGCGCTTGATAATAGCCTGTTTTGACAGTTCGAGGGCCTTCTCCGAGCGAGGTATCGTGTCCAGAATGCTGTTGAATGTGCGTATGCAGTCCATCATCTTGTCGTTCTGCGAAATCACAGTCGTTGAGGCGTATTCGGGCAGTTCTTTATATGCAGGAGAGCCGTATTCGGCTATGCGCTGTAAGCAAGTCCACGTGACTCGCGCAGTTCCTGGAATACCACCGAGTTCATTCCGCCTCCGTAATACTCATTGAACAATGAGATTACCGGTTCACGTTCAGGACTCCACTTATGTCCGTCATTATGATACTGAACCATGTAAATGTTCTTGGCGTCATAAGGAACTATGAGCACCTCGTTCTGCGGAGTAGTCTGCATGGTGAAATGTTTCGACAGAGACTCCAATGAGTAATCTCTGCCGAAATATTTACAAACCATTTGCAAACAGGCTATGCCACATTGCATAGAATCATGCTGGTAAAAAATTTCAATAGCCTTGCTCATTGATTAATACATTTTCATAATAGCACTATTGACATTCTTATCAACCTCTATTTCTCCACGCTCAGATTTCTTACCATAGCTAAAGCTGTAAGTCAGCGTTAAATTTATATTGCGCCCATCAGTTTCGTTAAAATTCCACGAATTTCGGTTATAGCAGCCATAATCCATTGTTATATGTTGCTTGTCGTAACGTGAAAAAGGGTTGCGTACCAAAGCCTCAATAGTCAATGCCTTATGTGTCCAATTGACTTTCCATTCATATGTCGGCCGACGTTGGATGAGCCAAGGCTGGCGAATGTCAAGCGATTTATAAGGAGTAAGATAATCAAAGCTAAACATCCATTCTCCTGCAAGATAGACCAAGCCTCCCTTTAAGCGGAAACTATTGTGTGACAAATCATAGGCCTTTCCTCTTAATATATTGCATTCTTCAATCGCCGTAGCACTCAATCGCAGATGTTCTTCTAAAAAACTATAGATATAGCTTATGGTAAACATATTGCCGTAGAAAGTTCCATCATTTATACGCATATCAAAAATGGTATTTGTATTGGCTGTATATTGATGTACGATATTGTCAAAGTAGATATTGCTATCATATGATAGAGAAACACGCGATTTCCCTATCTGTCCATTGTATGAAAGGGTATTCCCTAATACCTTCATCGGTGTTATGTTTGGATTACCACAAGTAGCCTCAAAAAAAGAGGTAGGAACTACCATCGAATTTTTTTCTGACGGTTCAAACATAGTATGCGTAAAAAGGCCATTTAACGATAATGAATGTTTATTATTAATGGCATAGTTTACTCCATAAAATGCAACAGGCATAAAGTAATTATTGTGCACGGAATTTAAAGATACTGCAGTATTGGACAAACCAGCAGAAGCATAATAATAGTATTTCTCACTGTATTTGCTAAGTTGAAGTAATCCAACAGTAACATTGGAAGTCAGTTGCTGTTTACCCATTGCAGTTCCAGCATAATCATCAGTATAATGTTTATAATCATTACTCAACACCCCTGTTAGGGTAAGACTATTTTTCAAAGTTTTAGAATAACGTATATTTCCATTCAGCACAAAGTTGTCTTCTATTACTTTAGAACTTAGGGATGATTGTTCTGTTTCTGCATACAGACTGTAGTATTTATTGTGTCCCATTGAAGCTGATGCAGTAATGTCTATAGCCTGCTCTTTAGGCAACCATAATGTGTAATTAGCGTATGCTGATGGTGCTATGGATTGGCTATTTGACGAAACTGTACGTTTCGTTGTTCCGTATGATTCTGTGTAAGAAACATCTTGTATGGTATTGGATGTAGGTTCTGCCTGACGAGTAAAATTTACATAGGTGTTTAATCTATGTTTGCTACCTATTGAGGACAAACGCAATCGTACTGTTTGATTATTATTTTTCTTAAATTGACTTTCATCCTTATAATTACGTCCCAAAACAGAATTGTCGGAAAAGAAAAATATGTCATTTCCTTCAGTATAACTATGATCCCTATGCCAGTCACCTGTGGCTGTAATTGATAGTGTATTTCGTTTCTTGTTGAAATCAGCAAAAGCCAAATATTCCCCTGATTTGTATGCCAACCCTTCACTTGCAGATAAATACACATTGCCACCATAATTCATTTTTACTGTGACAAAATTAACCAATCCTGCCTTTCCAGCATACTTACCACTTGGAGTTCTTATATATTCAATAGTACGGATGTTTTTTGAACTAAGAGAAGCAACATCTTCAGGCAATGCCTCCATGCCATTAATGCACAATACTACCTCTCCTCCATTATGGGTAGTGATGCTTCGAGTACGTGGTGATACTTCCAATTCGGGAGTCTGCATAAGATATAATAAATTAAAACCATTAGCAGAGTGTTTTTTCTCAAGCTGGGTTGGTATCAACAAAGTCTTATTACCCATTTCAATTTGACCGTCACCAGTAATAACAACTTCTGCCAGTTTTTCGGTATGGGTACTGTCTGTTTGTGCTTTCACACCCAGTGCTGTGACAAACAATAAAAAAGAAAATATATAGTATTTATACATTATAAATCACTTTTATATCGTCTTCAAGATAAAAGCCGATGATAATAAACACATAAACAAGGATGGGGGTGTGCAGAAACTGTACTGTTTCACATCCCCATCCATTTTTTAAATAATTTTACTACCTAAAAAATCATTAAAGGCAGTTAGTCGGTATGCTTGGCTGTGGTCTTGTTATAATGATAGGACACATGCAGTTGCAAACTGAAGTGCTACTACAATTTTGGCTACTTCGTGATGATCCACAAGAACCTTGTGCTGCTACAGTGTGAGCTTGACCTCCAAGTACAAGCATTAACGACTCCTTGTTCAAGACAGAGAACTCGTCTGTCAGAACAGATTTTAACTGATTAAATTTTTTCATAGATTGAAATAATTTAAATTAGCCTACTCTATAAGCTTTTCGGCATCCGCTTAATCTTAATTTAGCAATGTAGAGTGAGAGATTTCAAGGCACAATATACTTGGTATATTCTTCCAATCATAAAATTTCAGGAGTTGGTATCCTATTCCTGCAAATCCCATAAATAGCCCTACTTGACTATTTCGGTTGTTATCTCCACAAATAATATCTTTGCCTTTGCTTATTTCCATGGCTATCGAGTTCACCCACTTAAAGACTTTTGTATCGTCTTGCATAGATAACAAACGTAGAACTTCCAAATTTCCCAAAGAACCATGACAAACAGAAAGGTTATAGCCAATTCTTTTTTCAATCTGTTTGATGGCTACATTTAGTTCTTTTGTAATGGTTTTATCGTAAAACCCTTTGGAAACTAAAATTAGTCTTGATAATGCAATTCCTGTAGCGCCATGACACCAACTTCCACAATCTTCTTTATATGAAAGATTCCGTCCATCAATCCAACCTTGTATTTTGTCTGAGTAAAAGGAACGATCATGAAGAAGCGAATGGTTAAAAGCCTCTAAATAGCGAATGTCACCAAATTGCTTATATAGCAAAAACATTGCTGTTGACATTGAAGAACTACCATGAGCAAACCCTCCCAAATTCAACTCATTTTCACCTGTTACTTTGTTACCATCTGTATATGTCCAATACGTCTTACCATTTAAATTTTTGGCAAGCTGCAATAGTCTTTCACCACTCGTCTTCAAAATGGCTAACTTATCGGCATTACTCATCAATCTACACTGTGCTGTAAAAAGTATTACACCCGCTAATCCTGACATATAGTCAGATAGATTTGTAATAGGTATTAATTCTTTTACCTCTTTGACTATTGACTGATATACCGAAGCATTGTATAAATTAGGAAATACTTCCATAATATATAACAATCCCATAATGCCAGACAATGGAGATAAGGCAATTTCATTCTTGTTAATACCATTATGAATAGTATCTCTGTTTTCACACAATTGCCTAAAAATTCCAAGTGCGATTTCTTCGTGTTGCCACTCATGGCTATATGTGAACAGTGTAAGGTAAAACAAGCATACTCCCAAAAGTCCGTCATATAATGAGTCGTTCATCAAACAAACTTGGAACTTCCCATCATAGATATTTCTTGTTCTACATACAAATCCTATTTCATTGTCGATATGTATCATTCGCTTACGAATCTCTTTCTCTATTCGTTCAATTGCTTGCCATAGAACATTTCTATCTATAGAATCTTTCCCAACAGGTAAAATGCGCTTTTTATTTGTATCGGAGACTCCTATAACATCTAAAAAGAAATTTACAGACTCATCTATCATGCACAATTGTTCTTCCTGCACTTTTGAGGAAAGTGCAGATAACTTTTCAGCTATGATAGTAGCTCCTTTGGACTCAACAGGAATCCAATCATCTACAACGATGTCATTCGGCAAAGTATATAGAGAATTCTTGTTTAAATACATGAAATAGTAGGGTATATCTCCCTTTTCTATCTGACTTGCAACAGAGTGTATAAGAGGAATACTTAACAAGCCATAAGATTCTTTTCTTATAATAGGCTCTATAAGTTCCTCTATATTCTTGCCTCCGTGCAGATATGGGGGAGTTACCATCTCGGTTAAAATGTAAGAATATATAACCGTTGGATGCAATAAAACCCTTGAACGCATAAAGTTGAAATCATAAGAGTAGATATAACTTAATAAGTCAAGTTTATGAGCTCTCATGAAGTTACATGCATCAGTAAACCCTTTTTCTAAATCTTGAAGAGTTTCTGCCGTGATAGGATAAGATTTTCCTTCTTTTTTAGGCAAATGAAAATTAGAATCATCAAATTCAAATAACACTGATGAGATTTGCGACCTATCATTTGCTCCATTAAACATCCAATCTGGCAAGATACCTGTTTCAAGGACAGAAGACTGTAAGTACGCACTGATTTTAGTGCTATCCAAATGTTTAAACTTCTTTGATACAACTGATTCGCAGTCAATTATATATGGGCAATTTCCAATTACTATCAAGTTGTCTGGAATTATATCTTGTGCACCTAACAGATATAATAAAGCCTGTATTTTTCCCAAATTATAATAGTACTCATTGATAGAATCACTATTCTTCATGTCACAAGGTTTCACTTGAAAATGCCAAGAATAGTTTTCTCTGTCTATGAATGCAGGTATTCCAAATTGTATAGACAATCCCATCTTATCAAGGGCTGATATTATGCTCATGATGAACTTTTCATTAGCAGCTCCTCTTGGCTTGTAATATAATTTAGTACCATTGAGAAACAATACTGACGAGACACAATTACCTGCATGCAAATCCCCTTCAAAAAGACTAATTTCATCAATCTTTGATTCTTTCATTGCAAAACTTTCTATATCTGCTTTTAAGGCAAAAAGAAGCCTGTCAATATGAAGCATGATATTGACTGTATAACTCTCAAGTATAGAAAGTAACTTTGGGTATTTTTCAAAGAAATATATTATCCACTCATCATTGGAAGATAATTTGTCACGAAAGAATTGACTTTGCTCTTCTTCGGTATAACCTTTCAAGAAGTTATTTTCTTTTGCTAAATTATATTCAAATGGATATACAAACTTCAAATAATTATTGTAAGCATAAGACACGACTTGATACGAAAGTTGCCCAACAATGTCATTCATTTGCACAAATGGATATTTATCTATGATTTTGGCTATTGCATCATAGATATAATTGTAATAAGGAAACATAAAGAATCCCTTTCGCTCTTGCATATCTTTGCAAGTTGATTTTTGTGAATACTTTAATATTTCAAATTTTAAATCCATAGCAAATTACTTTTAATGTACTTATTATTGTCGACTTTAATATGTATATTGTTGCACAGATAAATTCTGTCCTTTCAGTCCTTTGTCTTTGGTCCTATGGCTAATATCTCAGATAAAACGTCTGAATAGTCATCCGATAGGTATCGGCTGGATGGCAGAGCACCTTCCGGCGATCAAGCTATCGCTTTCTATGAGCTTTTATCTTTTTGCCAAGACAAAAGTAGAAAAAAGTAGAAGTACGGCCAAAGAATTTACTTCACTTTAGTTCACAGATTTATTATGT
>HF988437.1 GCA_000431975.1 Prevotella sp. CAG:924
TTTACTCTTGTTCGATTTATTTTGTAGTCCAATAATAACAACACTTACCATAGCATTTGATTTCGCATTATTCCCCCATTTAAAAGATTGATATGCAAAACCAATTTCAATACCCTTTGAAAATATTTCAGGCCATAATAAAGCAACTGAATCACCTTGACAAATAGAATTTGTACTAACAAAAGCACATCTGGATTTTACATTTTTTATATATAAACTACCCTTATAAAACCAAGCTGCAATATAATCTAAATTTTTATAGTTGGTAAAATTTCCACAAACAAAAGACATATCTAATTTTTGTTTTATGTCTTGCATAGAACTTCCCAAATACGGAGGATTCCCCATAACGTAAACTTCTTCATCCGACGTGTGCGGACAAACAGTATTCCAATCAAGACGACAGGCATTACCACAGACGATATGTCCGCTTGGACGAAGAGGTAAGGCGTCAATATGAACGCCTAACGAAGAATAAAACTTATTGTTCATCTGATGCTCTGCCAGCCAAAGTGAAAGCGTCGCCGTATCACAAGCAAAGTCATCAATCTCGATGCCATAAAATTGTTGTAGAGTAATACTCGACATCGGCAGCTCTGAATCACCAAGTTGAAGCAAGGCTTCCCATATTTCAATTTCAAGTTCACGGATGCGTTTATAGCTGACAATCAAGAAATTGCCACTACCACAGGCAGGATCAAAAAACTTGATTTTACTGAGCCGCGCCAATAACTTACGCAAACGTTTCGTGTCTTTCGTATCCTTGGCAACATTGAACTCATTGCGCAGTTCGTCGAGAAACAGCGGACGGATCAGTTTCATTATATTTGGCACAGACGTATAGTGCATTCCAAGTCCGGCACGCATTTCAGGTGTGACAACAGCCTGGATCATCGAGCCGAAGATGTCGGGATTGATATCCTTCCAGTCGAAGTCTCCACATTTTATCATCAGCACGCGTACGCGGCGGCTAAGTGTAGGTATAGGCACACGTTTCTTGAACAATCCACCGTTTACGTATGGAAAAGCAGTAAACTGCTTGGGCAAAGTATTGCGTATGGCAGGATCGTTGGTAGACATAGCGAAAAAGGCCCGGTCGATAAACTCAGCCAGGTCGTGCCCGTCTTCAGCCGTATGCTGCTTGATTGCATTCGTGAAAAGATTTTGCTCTGGAAACAGATTGGTATCTTCAGCAAAATAACAGAAAAGCAGACGCGACATGAAGATATTAAGGTTGTGCATCTCCTCCTTATTCTTTATGTCGTTATGACGACGTATCTCGTCAAATATCTTCGCCATAAGTTCGGCCGACTTCACATCCGCCTCAGCTTCCTCCAAGTTGCGAATCTTCTCTATGCCGGCAAGAGGATAGAAAAAGTCAAAATCCTTCCACATCAGCGAGACTTCATTCTCGTAAATGTCTTGCTCCTTTGGGTCATAGGCAACAATGATCTTGCCATCGCTTACTACATAAAGACGTGGTGAATGCTTCACTATTTTGGGGTCGGCCTGCATCGCCTTTATCTCATCGTGAAAGTCAACAGCTCCTTTCGGCCTGTATGCAATGATGTTTGGAACTAGCACCGTCCTTCCATCCTTTGCCTTGTTGCCGACGCCATCACGTATACGGCGGATGTTACCATCACCATAGCCACAGAATATCCGTAAAAGGTCGTATACGAGTTCGTTACCGTCTGGCTGCTTTTCGTTCAGACGTTCCAACGCATCTTGTGCTTCAATATGTGAGAATGATTTCGTTTTCTTTGCCATATTGGTGTATTCTCTTTCCGCCAGAAATATGTTAAGGCGGTTTAGGTCTCTGTTTATGTTCTAAATATTAAAGGCAAAGATAATGTTTTTCTTTAAATTCTTGCGTAATGTTCCCCTTAAAAATCACATTTCAGCAAGACGTATTCTTTGAAAACGTCTCGTTGATCTTGTCAATCAAAATAAAAGGATGCACATAGCTTTTGGAGATCGTAGATTTCGATCACACGAAGCACAACGACAGGATTGTTTCCCTTATGCTACAATACTTTTTTC
This sequence comes from Prevotella sp. CAG:924, assembly GCA_000431975.1. Taxonomy (GTDB): domain Bacteria; phylum Bacteroidota; class Bacteroidia; order Bacteroidales; family Bacteroidaceae; genus Prevotella. The sequence continues at coordinate 2,044 of HF988437.1, forward strand.
AGGGATATAGAAGCCGGATCCTTGCCAAAAGCTCCGACGGGGTCTCCATCGCAGAACGGAGGCGACCGGCACCAGACAGAAACCATCTTGCCAAATATAGGTAGCAAGGGAAAATATGCTGTTTTTATTATATACCGCCATCTTAGAAGGTTGGTGCCGGTGAATACCGCCCAATCCTGCCAACATAGCGACAATCATCTAGTCCGACTCGAAAAACGAGGATTTTCCTTTTCCACTACCCACACTCTCACTATCTTTGCAAAAAATGATGCTCCATGTGTCACAAACGCGATAATGCTGCGTAATACATATAAACAGAGAACAAAATTAAAACATACATATATTATGAAAATAAAAGCATTGACACTGGCCATCCTTGCCACGACATTCTACATGATGTCATGCAGTGCCACCAAAAGCACGACAGAGAGCACGACCAGTAAGATAGCGCTGACCGACGACCATGAGGTGGAAAAGACCCTGAAGATGGGAGAAATCAATGGAATCCGGTCCGAACTGGTTGTGGAGATCCACTACACGCAAGGCTCAAACTCCTCTGTGAAGGTACGCACGACGCAGAAGACTCTGGAAAGGACCGACCTCTCGATGAACGGGTCAACCCTGGTCATCAAACAGAAACATAATACGGAGGAGGATTTCCGTATGGACAAGATTACGTTCTACATCACGTCGCCCAAGCTGAACAGCCTGAACAACTCCGGACATATGGAGTTCATATCCGACCAGATGAGGACGAACAACCTGCAGATAAACAACTCCGGAATATGCTCCATAGAAATGAACGGTACCCACGACAAAGGCGACAACGGCCTGAGCATCGACAACTCGGGAAGGCTGACGGTCAAGGTCCCGACGATAGACACAAAACTCTTCTCGCTGGACAACACGGGCATCCTGACATTAGAGAATAAGGACATCACCGGCGGACTGTCATTGGACAACTCCGGACGACTCGACTTCTCGGGCAACATAAAAGGCCAGGGCGCCGAGGTGTACAACGACGGAATATGCTCCATGACCAGCACGCTCAGCCTCACCGGCAGCTACAGCTGCAACAATAAAGGACGACTGGAGATGAAAGGCAACGTGAAAGGCACGACAGCCGAACTGTACAACAGCGGAATATGCACCATGACCAGCGCGCTCGACCTTACCGACAGCTACAGCTGCGACAATAAAGGACGCCTGGAGATGACCGGCAACGTGAAAGGCACGACGGCCGAGCTGTACAACAGCGGAGTATGCAAGATGAACGGCTCGTTCACGCTACAAGGCGACTATTCATATAAAAACGCAGGACGAGCAGACAACAACGGTGACGTGACGGCCCGGACCATCACCATCTCCAACTCGGGGATGGACAACAGGACCGGTAGTCTGAAAGCGGACAAGCTGTCCATGTCCGTAAACGGACGCAGCGAATATGACATGAGCTTCAACGGTGGCAATGCGAAGCTCAACTGTAGCGGAATCGGCCAGTTCAAGCTCGCGCTCAACTGCCAGAGCCTTAACGTCTATTCCAGCGGACGCATCAACGTGGTCCTCTCCGGAACGGCCGACAAGACCTCGTTTGACGGCACGGGAGTATCGAATGTGAACACATCAAGACTGAACAAGTTCTGATCTCCCCCTCGGCAGGCGGATGACGAGAGGAACGGCAGCCGTGCCCGCGGCTGCGACAGGGACCTCCAGAAAAGGAAACAGCACAGACTAAGACATGACAACGGAAGAATTCGAACACGAAGCCGGACAACTGCGTCCCATGCTCGTGGCGACAGCCACACGCATGCTGGGAAGCACCAGCGAGGCTGAGGACGCAGCACAGGAGACACTTGCGAAGCTGTGGGCCATGCGCGACGAGCTGCACAGCCCCATGGCGGCCCTGGCGCGTGCCATTGTCAGGAATCTGTGCATAGACTATCAGCGGAGACGCCATGCGGTCATGGTGCCGCTGACCGACCAGCAACGCGACATGACGGAGACCACTGCGGACAACGATCCTTTCGTCCACGTGATGAAAGTCATCGACCGGCTCCCGGCGGCACAGCAGGTGGCTCTGCGCCTGCGGCATATCGACGGCATGAGCACGGCAGACATCGCAAGACTCACCGGAGCCAGCGAGGCCGCAGTGCGCAAGACGCTCAGCAGAGCTCGCATGGCGGTGAGAAGACATTATCTTGAAGACATCGAAAATGAACAGTAAAAAGACAAAAGAGATAGAAAGGCTCATGGAGCGGTTCTTCGACGGAGAGACGACGACGGAGGAAGAGGCACGGCTCTACAGGGTGTTCAGGCACAAGAGGCTGCCCGACAGCCTTGAGCGGATGCGGCCTGTGATGGAGGCGTTCGGCTCCATGAGCGAGGAAAAGCCGCGGCGGGCGGTCAGCGTGAGCCTCATGCGGCGGGCGATGGTTGGCATCGCGGCCATGTTCGCAGTGATCATAGGCATAGCCCTCTATTCTGACTATCACCACGAGCAGCAGCTGGCACGCCTCTATGGCGGCAGCTATGTCATCGAGAACGGCCGGCGCATAGACGACCTGACAGAGATACAGGACGACATAGAGCAGACGCTCGCCGACTCGCGCCGCATAGAGCAACACGCCAAACACAACGTCATCGACCATGCCGAGCAAGATGTGCTCAACAACATCTCCGATCCCGACATGCGTCGTGAGGTCGAAAACATGTTGAAAGAATAAACACTAACGGTATGAACATACGCAAAACTATCATAATGGCGCTGCTGCTTGTCATCTCGACGATGAGTGCCATGGCACAGCACAGGATCGACGACATGATGGACAACTACTCGTCGCGCGGCACAAGCAGATATACGTCGGCAGTGGAACGCGACCCGAGGACACGCAAGGTGCTGAAGGTGGTGAACGTGCTGGAGTTGAACCATATCGGCATAAGCGAATTCATCAACGCCTTCAGACAAGACTCAAAAAGCGGCAACTTCACGGAGAAATACACCGAAGACGAGCTCACGCTCATGCTGACGGTACGCGGCGAACGGCAGAACCGCATATACATGATGAACTGCAGTGGCGCATATAATCGGATGCAACGCAATACACGCTATAGCAAGGCGAAGATAACCGTCATCATAAAATACGAATGATCAGCAGGCAACAGACCGATGATCCATGACTGGATCCCGGCAGGCAGCAGACCGGCCTGACCTCACATACACCCCAGCCCTCTACCGGATCTTCTTCCCGAAGACCCGGCACATTGCCCCCGAAAAGCCTTACATCCCTCACAGGGAAACTAGAAACAAGAAAATCCATAAATCTAAGTTCATCAGGATAATAAGCAAAATGATTATCCCTATCCTTGCCGTCATGCTCTTTTGACTGAGCGTGACGGCACAGGATATTACTGAAGGAACGGCAAACTCACGGAGCAAGCCATACGTCCTTGATGAGCCGTGCCGATACTTTCCTCACAACCAGGCACATCCGATAAACGGACAAAACAGCCATTGGGAAACAAGGCTGAACACATCATTAATACGATCTGATACTCTGAAGCGGGCCCCTTTCATCTGTCCGATTCTTTATAAACTTTATATAGGCTTATTCTTCATTTTTAACCATCTAAAAGATGAGCCTATAAAGAAAATCACTAACTTTGCGAATAGATGAAAAAGCTTAAACTAAGACACAATACCCTCATGCGGCTCAACACGGCCGTTGCCTTGCTGCTGGCCGTCCCCGGCTTGCTCTTCCTCCTGTCGTGGATCTTCGTGGAGGCAAGATGGGCATGGATCGTGCCGGCCGTCTGGGAGGCAGCCATGCTCTACGGCATCGCCTTCGGTTGGCGGCACATCGTCGTGCGACGTGCCACCTGCTCTTCCTCACTCCTGCCTGAGAGCTTCGACGGTTATCGCGTACTGCAGTTCTCCGACCTGCACATCGGCACCTTCTACCGTAATCCCGGATTCATCCGCAAGCTCGTGAACATGATCAATGCCGAACGGCCCGACATGATCGTCTTCACCGGCGACATGGTCAACGTGAGTGCCTCAGAGGTGATTCCATTCATGAAAGATCTTGCAAAAATCAAGGCACCCGACGGTGTCTTCTCCATCATGGGCAACCACGACTACTGCGAATACGGAGAAGACAAGAGCGAGCATAACATCAAGAAAAATCAGAACGTACTCCGTCATCTTGAAGAGAAATTCGGCTGGAAACTGCTGATGAACGAGAACGCACTGATCACCCATCCCAACCACCCGCTCGACCACATCGCCATCCTTGGCGTAGAGAACATCTCCAAGCCACCCTTCCCCAACTATGGCAACCTCGACCAGGCACTTGACGGCCTGCCCCGGGGAATGTTCAAGATCCTTCTCTCCCACGACCCCAGCCACTGGCGGCGCGGCGTGCTCCATCAGACCGACATCGCCCTGACACTCTCCGGACACACCCATGCCGGACAGATCCGTATCGGCCGTTTCTCTCCCGCACGCTGGGCATACAACGAATGGGGCGGCAAATACACGGAAGGATCCTCCATGCTCCATGTCTCCCTCGGTCTGGGCGGCACCGTCCCCTTCCGCCTCGGAGCGTGGCCGGAGCTGAATGTCATAACGCTCAAGAAAGCATAGCTAGCCTGCAAGAATGTAAATATTTTAGCCCGTTTTACTTACGGTTTGTCATCTCATAAAATAAAAAAGGTGAAAGGGCATATAAGGATTTCCATTATCAAGACAAATTGATTATCTTTGCACAAACAACCAATAAAACCTTTAAACATCCAATAAGATCATGACAAAGAAATTTAGAGCTGCCGTCGTTGGTTACGGCAACATCGGTCACTACACCGTTGAGGCACTCGAGGCCGCTCCCGACTTCGAGATTGCAGGTATCATCCGCCGTCAGGGCGACAAGGACAAACCCCTTGAGCTGACTCCCTACGACGTGGTCGACGACATCCAGAAGTTGAAAGACGTTGATGTCTGCATCCTCTGCACGCCTACCCGCAGCTGCCCTGAGTATGCCGCCAAGTATGTTGCCATGGGCTACAACACCGTCGACAGCTTCGACATCCATACCTCGATCCTCGACTACCGTACGCAGCAGATGGAGAACTGCAAGAAGGCCGGCAAGGTGAGCGTCATCTCCGCCGGATGGGATCCGGGCTCGGACTCCATCGTCCGCGTGCTCATGCAGAGCCTCGCCCCCAAGGGCCTGACCTATACCAACTTCGGTCCCGGCATGTCGATGGGACACAGCGTCTGCGTCCGCAGCAAGAAAGGCGTGAAGAACGCGCTCTCTGTCACCATTCCCCTGGGCGAGGGCATCCATCGCCGCATGGTGTACGTCGAGCTGGAAGACGGAGCCACCCTCGAAGAGGTGACGGCAGAAATCAAGGCCGATCCCTACTTCGCACACGATGAGACCCACGTATTCGCCGTTCCTTCCGTTGACGATGTACGCGACATGGGACACGGCGTGAACCTCGTACGCAAGGGCGTGAGCGGCAAGACCCCCAACCAGCACCTTGAGTTCAACATGAGCATCAACAACCCGGCTCTCACGGCACAGGTGCTCGTCAACGTGGCCCGCGCCTCCTTCCGCCTGCAGCCCGGATGCTACACGATGCCGGAGATCCCCGTCATCGACATGCTGCCCGGCACACGTGAGGAGATCGTAGCTACACTTGTATAAATCTATTTTTTCATATCCTTTCAAGGGCGCGTAAAACCACCCTCTTTAGAACGAAAGATCGCTGTATGGCCCATCACCATGAAAAGTGGCCATACGGCGATCTTATTTGTTTGCACTCACTAAGTCGCAAACGCATCAGGCCACAAGCCCCTGATCTCATTGGCTCGCCCCATATCCTTCGCACCCCGGCCGGCAGTCCGTCCCCTGATCAGCGAGCCATTTTACAGCAAGGAAAATGCCGGTGAAGACCATTCACATAGCTTAACGGATACAATAATATAATAACACATGCGTTATTTTAAGGAAATTACCATCAAGCAATAAGACGACATCATGATAGAATATATAAAAGGCACGTTGGACGACCTTACACCAACATTAGCCGTAGTGGAAGCAGCCGGTGTAGGCTACGCACTCAACATCTCACTCAATACTTATTCCGCCATCCAAGGCAAGAAAGAGGTAAAACTCTATGTACATGAGGCCCTGCAGACAGGCGGCCGCGACGATTCCTACACTCTCTATGGCTTCTGCTCCAAGCGCGAGCGCGAGCTGTACCGCCTGCTCATCAGCGTCAGCGGCGTAGGTGCCAACACCGCACGCATGATGCTCTCCAGCCTATCGCCGGCAGAGCTCTGTGACGCCATTGCCAACGGTAACGAGAAGCTCATCAAGGGCGTGAAGGGCATCGGACTGAAGACCGCCCAGCGCATCATCGTAGACCTGCGCGACAAGATCATCAACTCCGGCATCGCCGATGAGCTGCATGTATCCAGCGGCACACCGGCAGCAACAGCCAACATCAACTCCGGCGTACGCGACGAAGCCGTGGCCGCCATGACCATGCTCGGCTTCTCACCCGCTCCCTCGGCCAAGATTGTCACTGCTATCCTCACGGAAAATCCCGACCTGCCCGTTGAGCAAGTCATCAAGGAAGCGCTTAAACGCATCAAATAAAGAAATATCTTGAAACTCCGCAAACACGATATCCTATTCTTACTGCTGCTGACGATCGCTGTCGTCAGCCGGGCTGTCGTGTTGCCTGCCGTCACAGCCACAGAGGATACTCCCCAAAAGGCCGACACCACAAAGACGAAGATCACGGCCCAGGCACAACCGCTTCTGAGCAATGACGACACCATTCCCGACTCGCTCCTGAATCCGCGCTGGAAAATCCAACGGACAACCCCCATCACCTACGACGACCTGGAGCAGAACGCCATGGACCTGCAACGGCCGGAGGGACTGAAATACGAGGTGGTGTACAACGACTCCATCGACCGCTACATCATCGGCACGAAGATCGGCACGACCTACGTGGCCGCGCCCATCATGATGACGCCCGAGGAATACATGGCATGGAGCGAGAAGCATTGGAGAGATTCCTATTACCGCACCAAGAACGACGAGATCTACCAACAGAAAGGCAAGGACAAGTTCGACTTTACCGACATGCACTTCGACCTCGGTCCCGCCGAGAAGATCTTCGGTCCCGGTGGAGTGCGAATCAAGACACAAGGTAGCGCCGAACTGAAATTCGGCGCCACGATAAAGAACATCGACAATCCGTCTCTCCCCATACGCCGTCGCAAGACCACGACGATGGACTTCGACGAGAAGATCAACCTGAACATGACGGGTAAGGTGGGTGACAAGGTCAACCTCGGCCTCAACTACAATACCGACGCCACCTTCGACTTCGACTCGCAGAACATGAAGTTGAAATACGACGGCAAGGAAGACGAGATCATCAAGCTCGTTGAAGCCGGAAACGTCAGCTTCCCTTCCAACTCCTCCCTCATCCAAGGCGCCACCTCCCTCTTCGGCATCCGCACCGACCTGCAGTTCGGCAAGCTGAAGCTCCAGCTCGTCGCCTCACAGAAGAAGAGCTCCTCAAAGAGCGTCTCCTCAAAAGGCGGCAAGCAGACGACGGCCTTTGAGCTGGACGCCGCCAACTATGAGGAGAACCGCCACTTCTTCCTCTCCCACTTCTTCCGCACCCACTACGATGCCTGGATGAAGACGTTACCGTCGGTCCGCTCCGGCGTCAACATCACGCGTGTGGAGATCTGGGTGACCAACAAGACCGGATCGACCAACAACACCCGCGACATCGTTGCCCTCACCGATCTGGGTGAGAACACCCAGGTGAGCAATCCCATGTGGACCCTCAACGGCTCTCCCGCTCCCGCCAATGCCGCGAACAGTGAATACCAGGCCCTCACCACCCAATATGCCGATGCCCGTAACATCGACCAGACCTCCTCTATCCTGCAGGCGGCCGGCCTGACCGGCGGCACCGACTTTGAAAAGGTGGAGAGCGCCCGTCTACTCTCCTCTTCGGAATATACCGTCAACCAAGCGCTCGGCACGATCTCCCTGCGCTCTTCCCTGCAGACCGACCAGGTGCTCGGCATCGCCTATGAATACACCTACGGCGGCGTCACCTATCAGGTGGGTGAGTTCGCCTCCGACGTGACCAACACCGGCCAGGCCCTCTTCGTAAAATCCTTGAAGAACACCAGCAACACCCCGCAACAGGGCAACTGGGACCTGATGATGAAGAATGTCTACTATCTCGCCTCTTCCGTCGAGAAAGACAACTTCCGACTCGATGTGAAATACCAGAGCGACACCACCGGCGTCTATCTGTCGTATATCCCTGAGCCACAGGTGAAGAGCACCCCGCTGCTCCGCGTCATCGGCGCCGACCGTCTGGACAACAACAATAAGGCCCACGCCAACGGATATTTCGACTATGTAGAAGGCTATACCGTCTCCAACGGACGCATCTACCTGCCACAGGCGGAGCCCTTCGGATCGGCACTCTACGACTATCTGGTCAGCCACAACGTAGCGGCCGACAAGGCGGCCCAGTATGCCTTCACCGAACTATACGACTCCACCAAGACCATTGCCAAGCAGATCGCGGAGAAAGACAAATTCCAGCTGACCGGCCAATACCGCGGAACATCGGCCAACGTCATCTCCCTGGGTGCCTACAACGTGCCGCAGGGATCGGTCACCGTGACCGCAGGAGGCGTCACCCTCACCGAAGGTACCGACTACTCCGTGGACTACTCGGCCGGCGAGGTGACCATCCTCAACCAGAGCATCCTCGACGCAGGAACCGCCGTGAACGTCAGCCTGGAAAGCGAGAGTGACTTCTCACAGGAACGCAAGACGATGTTCGGCATGAACTGGGAGTACGACTTCTCCAAGAACTTCCAGCTCTCAGGTACGCTGCAGCACCTCTACGAACAGAGCCTGACGACGAAGGTGGCCATGGGCAACGAGCCCGTGAGCAATACCCTTTGGGGCCTTAACCTCAACTGGAAGCATGAGTCGCAGGCCCTCACCAACCTCCTCGACAAGCTGCCGGGCCTTCATCTCACACAGCCCTCACAGATCACCCTTACCGGAGAGTTCGCACAACTCATCGCCGGCCAGGCCAGCGGCACGCAAAGCCACGCCTCCTATCTCGACGATTTCGAGTCGTCGACCGATAAGATCAGCATCCTCACGCCGACACAGTGGGTACTCTCGTCCGTCCCCTCGATGTTCCCCGAGTCGACCGACAAGACAACCCTGCGCAGCGGATACAACCGCTCGCTCCTCGCCTGGTACACCATCGACCCGCTGTTCACCAACCGCTCTTCCTCC
>HF988438.1 GCA_000431975.1 Prevotella sp. CAG:924
GGGGTGGACGCCGGCTACCGCCTGGACCGCCGGCCATCCCGTCAGGATCGCCACCGACAGCCCTCTGAGCAAGAACAATCCCCACTATGCCGTGATGGAACGCGACACCTTATATAATAGCGGGTGGGACGGCATCACCGACCGCGGCGGCCTCTACGATTTCTCCTTCTACGCCCGTCCTGCCGACGGCGGCAAGAACCAGGTAGAGGTAGCCCTCGTGGCCGGCGACGGCACTGTGCTCGCCTCCGAGAAGCTCAAGATCGACCAGCCCGGATGGGCACGCTACTCCGTACAGCTCAACACCGACTTCAAGAAGCGGGCCGGCGTATATAAGGACTGCCGGCTGCGTCTCGTCGCCAGGAAGGACGGCGCCCTCCACGTCGACATGATCTCCCTCTTCCCCCACGACACCTATAAGGGGCACGGCCTGCGCCGCGACCTTGCCGAGGCCATCGCTGCCCTCCATCCCAAGTTCCTCCGGTTCCCCGGAGGGTGCATGAGCCACGGTCAGGGACTGGGCAACATCTACCGCTGGACAGAGACGGTAGGACCCTGGCAGGACCGCAAGCCCGCCATGAACATCTGGGGCTACCACCAGACCCGCGGACTGGGCTTCTACGAGTATTTCCAGTTCTGTGAGGACATCGGCGCCGAGCCGCTCCCCGTGCTGGCGGCCGGCGTGCCCTGCCAGAACTCGGCAGCCGACAAGGATGGCTATGCCGGCCAGCAGGGCGGCATCCCCATGGCCGACATGCCCGCCTACTGCGACGAGATCCTCCATCTCATTGAGTGGGCCAACGGCGATCCCGCCACATCTCCCTGGGCGAAGATGCGCGCCGATGCCGGTCATCCCGCACCCTTCAACCTTAAATATATAGGTATAGGCAACGAGGATATCATCTCCACCGCCTTTGAAGAGCGCTACGAGATGATCCTCAAGGCCATCCATGCCAAGTATCCCGACATCAAGGTATGCGGAACGGCCGGCCCGTTCCACTATCCCTCCGCCGACTACATCGAAGGCTGGAAGTGGGCCCATGCTCATAAGGACCTCCTCCAGATGGTCGATGAGCACTACTACGAGTCGCCCGGATGGTTCCTCCATCACCAGGACTACTACGACCACTACCGGCGCGACGCACAGAAAGTCTATGTGGGCGAATATGCCTCCCGGGACCGCACTGTCGAGAACGCGCTCGCCGAGGCTATCCATCTCTGCTCGCTGGAGCGCAACGGCGATGTCGTCGCCATGGCCAGCTACGCTCCCCTGCTCTGCCGCGAGGGCCATCACAACTGGGATCCCGACCTGATCTATTTCGACAGCGACACCATCACGTCACTGACACCCAGCTATGAGACACAGCGTCTGTGGGGCACCAGCGGCGGCGACACCTACATCGCCTCCCGTCTCAGCCTTCCCGCCGACATCGCCTATCGGGTGGCCGCGTCGGTGGTGACCGACTCGAAGACAGGCACCACCTATCTGAAGATCGTCAACAGCCTCCCCGCATCGGTCCGTCTGCAGGTCAGCGGCCTCGCCGTCAATGCCGGTTCGGAGGTGGAAGGGTTCTCCGGCAAGCCTGCCGACCGGACCGTGACGCCCATCCGGTCGACCGTTTCGGGCAATGTCCTCACGCTCCCTCCTTATTCTGTACAGATTGTTACCTTGAGGTAAAAGAGACACCTGCCTTTCAGAAAACAGAATTGGCAGTACGCAGACGGGCCGTAGAGCAAGTTTTCATCAGCTCTGACGGCCCGTCCATGTCCAGGCATCTTTATAGGCCCTAGAGGCCCTTTCGTCTCTCAGATTAGCCGAAACGTCCTTTTCATAACTTAAAAATTGTCTGATTGTTCGGCAAGATTGACCCAAGATGCGTAAAAGTGCTAAAATATGATAATAAAATTTGCAAATTACAAAGTTTTTGCTTTACTTTGCATCCGCGAATTAACGCAAGACTATTGTAATCAGGAATAATAAACTATTAATAATTTTAGAGAGTATGAAAAAGTTCTTTACTTTGATTGCTGCCGCTTTACTGGCAGTATCTGCTTCTGCTCAGACCGTAGAGGAAAGCAAGACTTTCGACAACATTTATGTAGGTATCAATGGTGGTGTCGCTACCAAGATGACGGGACACAGCTGGTTGAAGGGGCTCGATCCTAACGCCGGTCTCCGCATAGGCCGCAACTTCACTCCGGTATTCGGTCTGGCCGTTGAGAGCAATGCCTATTTCAGCAATAAGCCTTGGCCTTCTCTGGGCACGGCCGTTCGCTTCCTCAACACCAGCCTCCTCGGTACGGTGAACCTGAGCAACTGGTTCGGCGGCTACAAGGGTGAGCCCCGTCTGTTTGAGGTAAGCGCTCTGTACGGCCTCGGCTGGGGACACTACTTCGGCAACAACGATTTCTACAATACCATCCAGGACAAGAATGTGCTGACCTCCAAGGCCGGTCTGGACTTCGCCTTCAACCTCGGTCAGAAGAAGGCTTGGCAGATCTACATCGAGCCGGCTGTGATCTGGGATCTCAACGATCATGGCACAGGCCGTTCCAACAAGATCAAATATGACGTCAACTCCGCTTTCGCACAGCTCAACGTAGGTGTCATCTATAAGTTCAAGACCTCTAACGGCACACACAACTTCAAGGTTGCCCAGCTGCGCGACCAGAGCGAGATCGACGCGCTCAACGCTCAGATCTCCGACCTCCGTGACGAGCTGGCCAAGAAGCCTAAGGAGGTGATCAAGGAAGTCGTTAAGGAGGCACCCGTTCAGACACAGGAGGTTCGCGTAGACAATCTGATCTTCGTCACCTTCGCACAGGGCAAGAGCACGCTGACCAGCGACGCCAAGAAGGCACTCGACAATGTTGCCGCCGGCAAGCACGTACAGATCGTAGGTACCGCTTCTCCCGAGGGCTCAAAGGAGATCAACGACAAGATCTCTCAGGCACGTGCCGATGTTGTGGCTGAATACCTCAGAGGCAAGGGTGTCATCATCGACGAGGCTACCGGTAAGGGTGTACAGGGTACAACCTCCAACCGTATCGCAGTCGTTTACGTAAAGTAAAACCCTAAGAAGGATCAGACATGATCCGCATATATTAACAAAATCTTTTACTCCCGGTGTTCATCCATTTTGAACACCGGGATTTTTTTATTCGGACAAAGACAGCATACGTCCGAGTCGGCCTACCTACCTGTCGTTGCCTTCCGGCCTTCCAGGCTCATTGCGGAGACCGACCATATATTGACCGCTGCCCCAGCCCTATCGTCCTCCCGACCTGCCTGGAGCCGTCCTGTGTAAATAACCGTCGATCCTTTTTCTTAACAGCCCTTCTGCCCGGATGCCTTGCATCCGGTTGCCTGCCGTCTCCTCTTTCGTCCTCTTGCCGCCATCTTACCGGATAGGACACATCCGACTTACCGGTGCCCGGAAAAGGAAGCATCAGTGCAAAGGGCTACGCACCTAAGTGCATGGAGCATGCCCCCTAGGTGACTCCAACATGCCATCTTTTCCCGGGATGTACGACAGATCTCCGGAAAAACCACGGATCGGGTACTCCCCCCACAAGAATCGGATATCGTCATCAGATGCCCACTGTCCCATCATAACGGCGCATATAATCTCCTGCCCATCCGAATCCGTTGCGTGTCAATATAAATACAGTCCATTTCCTTTCTCTTCCACTTCTCATGATGCTCTCGTTCCTCCTGTTCCCACCCTTCGTCCCACTTCGCAACAGGCTGACCTCGGAAAGGAATATATAAGAAAAGCCCAAGGAGCATAATACTCAATGACCAAGGAGCATAATACTCAACGGCCAAGGAGCATAATACTCAATGGCCATTGAGCATAATACTCAACGACCAAGTAGTATATGGCTCCTTGGCCGTATATTGCATGCTCATTAGAATACTCTGATTATCAGAATATTACAGCACGCATCCGGCAGAACCAAAAAAATCAAGCTTTTCTCTCCTGCAAAAGTCGGGCATCTCCATCGGACATTTCCTGTCCCATCACGATGTCACATGCAGCCCTCAACCCATCTATAACTATTACGTGTAAATAAAAATATAATAAATTCCCCTTTATCATCTTCCCTCTCCATGATGCATACTTATCAACACTCGTAACGATAGTATGGAGTAGTATTCTCCAAGTGTGTCTGAAGCAAGTCAGCCTTAGGAGTGATGATGCAAACCCAAAAATGAGGTAAACAAGTGGTAGGGACGCATCATGGTACGTCCCCATTTATAATAAGGTATAATGAATATGCATCCTACAACACCTGGATGGCATGTGACGACGACACCCTTCGGGCAATATGCATCCAATACCCTTCCCCGACTATCAATGCAAATAACAATATGGTCCAAGTCAATTATAATATCTTGAATAATAAAACCATACCTTATTGCTCAAAATATTACCCTATACAACTGAACTTCCTCCTTACATCTCCCCATATCAATCAAGTAAAGAAAGACGCATTGCCTTTGATACGTAATCCTAAAGAAAGCGACATCGGGGGCCAACGACTGTCTTGTAGAATTGGCAAAAATGGCAAGGATTGTATCATTAAGCCCGCCATCCGAATGGGATAAGCAAATAGTAGGAACGCATCACATGGCACGTCCCCATATAATAAAAGGTATCATATAATAAAGGTATAAGATATGTCCATCATGCGAGATCCGGACGGCGGACATACCTTACCTATATTGGTGATAGATATCCATCAGCGAGTCGTAAAATCCCCAACCGCAGTTTTCCACGCTCTGAATCAGACTCTCTATCCGCTCGTAATAGTTCAACAGCAGGTTGTTGACGACAATGAAGTGTACGGCCTTCTCAAAGTTGGTTTCCATCGTGGTATAGTATTGCTCCCACATATCCCCGAACATGACCGTGAACCGGCAGCCCTGTTCAATATAGAAGAGCATCAGATCGGCAACATCCTGCGGATTCGGTTTCAGCTTACGGAAGTCGGATATCACCTTTCTGCATTTGGCAAACGAGGGGTCCTTAGGACAACCTCGCTGAGGGAAAAACTCATTTCTGATGATGTCCTTGCATTTTTCCAATTCAATGCCATCATTGGGGGACAGGCGGAAATCCAAATATTCTTTAGCTTCTTTCCTGGCATCATATAGTTCCAACATGATATCGATCACCTGCTCCTTGGTATGGGCAGATAGGAATGTTCTTAATTCTCTTTTTGACATACTCCTAGAATTATATGGAACTTATCGTTCTACGATGATCAAAATCCGAATCCATGCAAGACGGAGCCGGGAGAGAACGGACGGATCAGCATCCGGTGCCGTCAATGCTGCACGACGGTGCCTGCTCTTCCTTTACCGGCGGCTGTAACCCGGCCTCGACAGGACGGAAGGTGACCGTGCCGTCTTCGAGCAGGAAACACGGAATGCCTACGGAGCCGACACGCTTCATCACATCGAAAGCGCGATTGTTGTCGCGCAGGCGCAAGAACTCCTTCAGGTTTCTTACGTGCTCGCCGATATCGATCACCTCGTATTTGTCGTTTCCCTTGACCTGCTCCTTAACGGCGGTGCAGTCAGGGCATGTACTCATTACATAAATCTTAATCATAATACAAATATTTTTAATACAACGAAAATAGGGAATGACGCATAACGTCAATGACAAAGTTACGCAAAAATTGCGGATATACATCTCGATAACGGCAAGAAAATGACCGGTGCGGAAGAGAAACCAGACTGCGCCGGCTATCGGACGACCTTCCATGCCAACGAATGATAGAAAAACGACAGACAATTACGGTATCTTCATTGCATGATGGCGAACCAAACCCCAACCGGTTAGGGGCTTGAAGAATTTCGTGTCCTTGCCGGACACTCAGACTGCCCTCTTTGTCGAAGGCGCAGCGGGCTGTGGCAGAAAGAAATGACAGACGGAATGCAGGCTGGAAGATGGAAGATCTGTCGGACAAGCCCATAAAATAATATTAAAATAGATACTTGCGGTCGAAGGACCGATTGGAGGTTTAGGTTAATTTTGTAACTTTGTGAATCGGGAGGCCCTCACCGCCAGACCTCCCATGACACGTTGACGCGCATGGCTGCCACCGCACCATGGAACGGCAGAAAGATCCGGCAGACAGAAAAATGAGTTGCACAATGACAAACAGAAAGATATTATTCCTTCATGGCTTCTTTGCCAGTGGGGCATGCGTGCCTGCACAGACACTGAAAGCGGCATTCATGGGAAGGGCTGACGTGATGACGCCCGACCTGCCCCTACACCCGAGGGAGGCCATGGACTTGATAGAGAATATATGTGACAGCGAGCGCCCTGATGTCCTGGTAGGCAACAGCTGCGGCTCGTTCTATGCACAGATGGCAGCCAACACCAAAGGGATACCGGCCCTGCTGGGCAATCCCTATTTCATGATGACGGAGTTCCTGAAGCCCCGGATCGGCCAGCATGAATATAAGTCACCGCGTGCGAACGGAAACCAGAAGATGGTGATCGACGGGCAGCTGATCGACGAGTTCGCCGAGATGGAAGCCCACCAGTTCGACGGCTGCAACCCCGACTACAAGGCACAGATATGGGGCCTGTTCGGCGAGAACGACACGCTGGCACATTTTGAGCCTCTGTTTCTGCAACACTACCCAAATGCCTACCACTTCCCCGGCGCCCACACGCCTACGGCAGACGAGGTGAGGCAATGGTATGTCCCGCTGGTAGAGCAACTGCTGGCATCAGGCGGACAACACACGACTTCAATTGACAAATAAGAAAGGATGAGAACAGAAAAGATAACGGCGGAGAATGCCGACAATGCAGAAGTGAGAGCACTGTACGAGAGCGCATTTCCCAAGGAGGAGCGCATACCGTACGATGATCTGAAACGCCTGCTGGGCGTGATGCCGATAGACTTCGTGACATATTATGACGGCGACCGTTTCGTCGGACTGACCATGGTGCTCAACCGCACGGACTTCAACTGGGGATGGTATTTCGCCGTAAAGGAAGAGTTGCGCGGCAGAGGATACGGACAGCAGATCCTTACGGCACTGATGGCCAAATATGCGGACCGGCAGCTGGTGATCGACATTGAATCGCCCGAACAGACAGACTGTGACAACATAGAGCAGCGCCGCAGAAGATATGCGTTCTATAAGCGCAACGGCTTCCGCGACACGCCGACGGCCAAACGCTTTGAAGGTATCGACTATACCATATTGCTGTCGGGCGAAGGAACGTTTACGCAAGAAGACTACGACAACATACTTAACGACTTAAGAAAATTCTGGAAGAATGTTCCAAAGGAGGACTGACGATGACCCTAAAGGAAGCAATAAAAGACAGACACAGCGTGAGGGCATATAAGACCATGCCCCTGACGGATGACATCATCCACTCGCTTGAGCTTGAGATCAAGGAGCTGAACGCTGCCGGCAACCTACACATGCAGCTGGTGACGAACGAGCCGAAGGCCTTCCAGGGCATGCTGGCTAAATATGGCAAGTTCAGAAATGTGGGCAACTATATCGTCATGGCCGGCAAGAAGGGCGACGACCTCGACGAGCGTATCGGATATTACGGTGAGCAGCTGGTGCTGTCGGCACAGACGCAAGGACTGAACACCTGCTGGGTAGGACTGAGCTATTCGAAAGTGCCCGGCACCTATGTCCTGGATAAGGACGAGACCATCGGGGCCTATATCTCAATAGGATATGGCGAGTCGAAAGGCGTGGCGCACAAGATCAAACGCCTCGATCAGGTAAGCAATGCCGACGCCACCACCCCGGAATGGTTTAAGGACGGAGTGGAGGCGGCCCTGCTCGCCCCTACGGCCATCAACCAGCAGAAGTTTTATTTTGAGTATATCAAGGCTGACGGGGACACCCGCGCCAAGGTCCGTGCCAAACGGGTATTCTCTCTGGTAGGATACACCAAGATGGACCTGGGCATAGCGAAGCTGCATTTTGAGATCGGCGCAGGCAAGGAGAACTTCACCTGGGCCGAATAGTATCTGCCGGAAGGTACGGGCAGCGGACCGGCTCTACCGCAACTTCAAGGAAACAGCATCCTGCACCCATAAAGACAGAAAGCCCCGACCGCTCACATCCATATCGGTCGGGGCTTCATCATGCCTGTATGCGAAAGCTGTCGGGGCACGGCCCTCCATGCTACGGACACACGGACAAGGGCGGAAGGGGAATAGGGCATAACGACTACGGGGCATCCCTTGCAACCATATGGAAGCATCACCTTTCTCCTTATGATTTTACATTTTATTATAATATAATATGCCAATTTGTTGGTCATTTACAATAATATTGTTAACTTTGCAACTTACATAGGGTCTAGAAATAACAAATGACACTTGGCGGAGCATCCGGCAGACCCATCTGCCGACGATCACTCCGCGCACAACCGACAACGATCATCTAATAAAGAAAAAGATTATGAAGCATCAGTTGAGAAGTGCAGTCTGCACTGAAGGAAGGAGGATGGCAGGCGCCCGCGCCCTGTGGGTCGCCACCGGTATGAAGCATGAACAGATGGGTAAGCCCATTATTGCCATTGTCAACTCATTCACGCAGTTTGTCCCCGGACATACCCATCTGCATGAGATCGGCCAACTGGTCAAGAAAGAAATAGAAGCCATGGGCTGCTATGCCGCCGAGTTCAACACCATCGCCATTGACGACGGCATCGCCATGGGCCATGACGGCATGCTCTACTCTCTTCCCTCGCGCGACATCATCGCCGACAGCGTAGAGTATATGGTGAATGCCCACAAGGCTGACGCCATGATCTGCATTTCCAACTGCGACAAGGTGACGCCGGGCATGCTCATGGCTGCCATGCGTCTGAACATTCCCACCGTGTTCTGCTCCGGCGGTCCTATGGAAGCGGGCCGCTGGCAAGGTGAGAATGCCGACCTCATCACGGCGATGGTGAAAGGAGCCGATCCTAGCGTGCCGGACGAGGAGATGAAGAAGATCGAGGAGTGTGCCTGCCCCGGATGCGGCTGCTGCTCGGGCATGTTCACCGCCAATTCCATGAACTCCCTCACCGAAGCCATCGGACTGGCACTCCCCGGAAACGGTACCATCCTGGCCACCCACGCCCAGCGCATCGAGCTCTTCAAGCGCGCCGCACGGCAGATCGTGAAGAACGCACTGGCCTACTATGAGGACGGTGACGACAGCGTGCTGCCCCGGCAGATCGCCACACGCGACGCCTTCCTCAATGCCATGACGCTCGACATCGCCATGGGCGGCTCGACGAATACCGTGCTCCACCTGCTGGCCGTGGCACAGGAGGGCGAGGTGGACTTCCGGATGGATGACATCGACCGGCTGTCGCGCCGGGTGCCCTGCATCTGCAAGCTCGCTCCTAACACACAGAAATACAGCGTACAGGAATGTAACCGCGCAGGAGGCATTCTCGGCATACTCAATGAGCTGAACAAGGGCGGACTGATCCACGGCGACGTGAGACGCGTGGACGGCCAGACCCTCGGTGAGGCCATGAAGAAATATGATATCACCACCAGTGCGGTGAAGGACGGTGATGCCGACGATCCCCGCACCATCTACTATGCCGCTCCAGGCCGCAAGTTCTCCACCGTCATGGGTTCGCAGAATACCTCGTGGGAGACCCTCGACACCGACCGTGTCAACGGCTGCATCCGCGACCTCGACCATGCCTACACCAAGGATGGCGGTCTGGCCGTCCTCTTCGGCAACATCGCCAAGGACGGCTGTGTCGTGAAGACCGCCGGCGTGGATCCTGCCCTCTGGCACTTCGAGGGACCGGCCGTCGTCTTCGACTCTCAGGAAGATGCCTGCGAGGGCATCCTCGGAGGCAAGGTGAAGAGCGGCGACTGCGTCGTCATCACTCATGAGGGTCCGAAGGGAGGACCGGGCATGCAGGAGATGCTCTACCCCACCTCATATATTAAGAGCATGCACCTGGGCAAGGAGTGCGCTCTGATCACCGACGGCCGCTTCTCGGGCGGCACGAGCGGACTGAGCATCGGACACATCTCGCCAGAGGCTGCTTCGGGCGGCAACATCGGAAAGATCAAGGACGGTGACATCATTGTCATCGACATTCCGTCACGCTCCATCAGCGTGAAACTCAGCGACGAGGAGCTCGCCGCCCGTCCCCAACAGCCGCTCCACCGTCAGCGCACCGTCAGCAAGGCCCTCCGGGCTTATGCCCAAAGCGTCAGCTCTGCCGACAAGGGCGGTGTACGCATCATCGAATAACTAAACAGAAACACTATGATTGAAAATGAGACAGCGCCCTGGGCGGGTGTTCATATAGGCGAGGAGTGCACGGGATCGGAAATCCTCATGCGCGCCCTCTATCAGGAAAACGTGCATACCATCTTCGGATACCCCGGTGGTGCCATCATGCCTGTATTCGACGCCCTCTATACATATACTCATAAGAAAGATCCCTGGTTTCAGCACATCCTCGTGCGTCACGAGCAGGGAGCGGCCCATGCCGCCGAAGGCTATGCACGTGTCAGCGGAGAAGTAGGCGTGGCCATCGTCACGTCCGGCCCCGGTGCCACCAACACGCTCACCGGCGTGGCCGACTGCATGATGGACTCGACACCCATCGTCGTCATTGCCGGTCAGGTGGGCGTCTCTGCCCTCGGCACCGATGCCTTCCAAGAGGTAGACCTTGTCGGAATGGCACAGCCCATCTCGAAATGGAGCTACCAGATCCGCCGGCCCGAGGATGTGGCATGGGCGGTCAACCGTGCCTTCTACATCGCCCGCAGCGGACGCCCCGGTCCTGTGGTGCTCGACTTCCCAAAGAACGCACAGGTGGGCAAAGCAAAATGGATGCCCGGAAAGACGGACAATGTCCGTTCGTATGTACCCTATCCCAAGATCAAGGATGAGGCTGTGAAGGCCGCCGCCGACCTGATCAATGCGGCCCACAAGCCCCTAGCCCTCGTCGGCCACGGCGTGGAGATCGCCGGTGCCTACAAAGAGCTCACCGACTTTCTCGAGAAGGCCGATATCCCTGCGGGACGCACCCTGCTCGGACTGTCGGCATTGCCGGACAACCACCGTCTGAACATCGGCATGCTCGGCATGCACGGCAACTATGCGCCCAACGTGAAACAACAAGAGTGCGACCTGATCATCGCCATCGGCATGCGCTTCGACGACCGCATCACCGGACGCCTCGACAACTATGCCAAGCAGGCAAAGGTGATCCACCTGGATATCGACCCTGTGGAAATCGACAAGAACGTGAAGACCACGGTAGCCGTCATCGGCGACTGCAAGAAGTCGCTGCCGGCCATCACCCAACTGCTCAAGCACGCTGACCACAGCGAATGGATAGCCTCGTTCCAGCCGCTGATACAGAAAGAAACGGAAGAGGTGATCAAGCCGGCCACCCACCCCACCAGCGGTCCGCTGCTCATGGGCGAGGTCGTGACGGAGGTGTCACGCCAAAGCGCCGACAATGCCATCATGGTCAACGATGTCGGCCTGCACCAGATGTTCTCCAGCCGTTACTTCCACTACCGTCACCCCCGCAGCATCGTCACGAGCGGCGGTCTGGGTACGATGGGCTTCGGACTGCCGGCCGCCATCGGAGCGACCTTCGGAGCACCCGACCGCATGGTGTGCTTCTTCACCGGCGACGGCAGCTTCCAGATGACCATCGAGGAGCTTGGCACTGTCATGGAGCAACAGGCACCCGTGAAGATCATCCTGCTGAACAACAACTATCTGGGCAATGTGCGCCAGTGGCAGGACCTGATGTTCAACCACCGCCACTCCTTCACCCACATGCTCAACCCACACTACGAGGAGCTAGCCACAGCCTACCACATCCCCTACGATGTGGTGACCGACCGCAAGGACCTGGCCGACAAGGTGGCGAAGATGCTGGCTACTGACGGCCCTTACCTGCTGGAATGCGCTGTCAAGGAAGAAGAAAATATCGAGCCGATGGTCGTTCCCGGAAGCTCCATCGATGAGATGCAGCTCCATCTGGATATCTGAAGACTCATCGCCAAATAAGAAAGGGCAGCCACTGGCCGCCCCTCACGTTCGTAAAATAAGGAAAGATGGATCAAACATTCTATACATTGCTGGTATACAGCGAGAATATCGCCGGCATCCTCAATCAGGTGACGGCCGTGTTCACGCGCCTGCAGGTGAACATCGAGAGCCTCAACGTGTCGGCATCCTCCCTCGGTGGCATCCACAAATACACCATCACCTGCTGGAGCAACAAAGAGCAGATCGTGAAGATCACCAAGATGATCGAAAAGAAGATCGACGTCATCAGAGCCGACTATTACACCGATGACCAGCTCTTCATCCACGAAGTGGGACTCTTCAAGATCTCTACACCCAAATTGCTGGAGAAGCCGGAGATCTCACGCTCCATCCGTAAGCACAACGCCCGTATGATGGAGGTGAACCCCACCTACAGCACCGTCCTGCTCACCGGCCTGACCGACGAGATCTCTGACCTGTACGACCAGCTCAACCAGTACAACTGCCTGCTGCAATACACGCGGTCGGGACGTATCGCCGTCACCCGCAGCTTCGAGGAACCTATCAGTGACTTCCTGGCTGAACAGGAGAATAATCTGAAATAGACTCTATATCTTGGCTTTGAGCCATGTACTCTCTGTCCGACGCACCGGACCGTCATGATGACGGACCATGCCGACAACAGGGTGCATGGTCCAAAGCTTTACTTTTTAATAATGACCTATGAATATTAACGGAAACATCAATGGCGGCAAGTCGGGAGCTTACGACTTCCGCGTCTATCCCTTCCACTGCGACTTCAGCAGCCGCATCATGCTAGGACATCTCGGCAACGACCTGCTCAATGCCGCTGACTTTCACAGCAATGACAACGGCTATGGCGTCACCACCCTGCAGAAGATGAACCGGACATGGGTGCTGTCGCGCCTGGCCATCGAGATGGACGAAATGCCGGAAGCCTATGCGCCCTTCCAGATAGAGACTTGGATCGACAGTGCCCTGCGCTATTTCACCAGCCGCGACTTCACCGTTACTGGCAAAGACGGCAAGGTGTACGGACACGCCCACAGTGTCTGGGCAATGATCGACACCGTGACACGACAGCCCTGTGACATCTTCACCATCGACGACGGCGCCATCCTCAACTTCGTCGATGCCGACCGCCAGCCACCCATCGCCAAGTGCGGACGCGTCGCCGTGGGTAAGAATGCCCCTTTCGCACGTACCATTGATACTTATTACAGCGATATTGACGTCAACGGCCATATGAACAGCATCCGCTACATTGAGCATGTGATGGATCTGTTTCCACTCGATTATCTACGCACACACCGCATCAAACGCTTTGAGGTGGCTTATGTGGCAGAGACCCATCAGGGCGACAAGCTCCATATATATAAGGAGGAGACCGCACCCGGCCACTTCGCCGTACGCCTGACACACAGCGCACCCGGCAGTGACGAACAGACCGAAGTGTGCCGCTGCAGCATCATGTTTGTAAAGACTGCAGAGCTATAAGGCACCGGACCGCAGACAGACATATCAACCGGCAAGAGGGTGTATCAAATTGCAATGTATTTGATGC
>HF988439.1 GCA_000431975.1 Prevotella sp. CAG:924
CCCTAGTTTAATCTTGATGTTCTCTACTTTGAGCGAATGCTTTCTTGCATTAAGCGTGATGCCTGTGACGGCTCCGTCCTCACCATTAGCCTTTCCGGATACAGTAAATACGATACCATCCAGTTTCTTCATGGCACCCTTCTGCTTTTGGCTGATCTTAATGTTTACAGGTGAAGTGGTTTGTGCCACGCCGTCCTTAGAAGCTTCGATCGAGCCATCGACATCCACGGACAATTCATCTGCACTGATGGCGTTTCCATTTACGTCTACGGGAGTAGCCTGGATAGTCATATAAGCAGGTACACAACTGCTGACGGTTGCGTCCATGGTAATATAAGAGTTCTCTGCCAGCTCATAGTCCTGAATATCGTCATTCCAGCCGTCAAGGGTGTCACGGTATTCAATGTTGGCATTCTCGCCGAAAGCGATGGGAGCGTCCAGGCTATAGGCGGTTGTCACTTCATAGTGATGGCCCAGCTCGTAACGGTATGTATTTTTACTGTCTGCATGGGTGGTTGCAGTGAATGTGATCCGATCAGGAATGGTCTCGATGAGTTTGGAGAGATTCTCGTTCACGATTACATGGTCAAAGCCGGAAATTCCCTCAGATCTGCGGCAGATACAGATCGTGGATGTGCGATTCGGATCGACAGGAATATCGTTTATATTGACAGTGGCCAGCAGTTGTCCATTCTTATACGACTTGATGACACCGTCCACCACACCGGGGATGTCCATATCACTCGTTGTCGTGAGCTTGATTTGGGGATTGTACAGATCGACAACGACGTTGCCACCTTGCAGGAAGTCGGGAATGCCATTGACGGTCATGTCACCCAGGTCAGACAGAGAGATCTCAGGATTGAATTTACCTGTAGCGGCGTCTACTATAAAACTACCCATCTCCATCGTACTGCTGATCTTATGGTTGGAAGTACTTCCAGAGCGGTCAATGGCAGCTGAGGCATTGATATGTATTTTACCTTCCATATTGATCTTTCCGTTTTTAAGCGACAGCGTACCATAAGTGGTGTTTTTCTCCTTGAAATTGAGTGCTGTGACTTTAGCGGTTAGGATCAGAGGAGACGCTGTCGATACATTTTTAAGCGAAATGGATGTACCTTCTATGGTATATTCATGTCCGCCGCATGTAATATCGGAGAGAGTCATGAAAGCAGGCAAGGAGATGGTGATATTGTTAAACTTGCTTGCGACATCCTTTACGCTGCTGAAGTCAACCTTCAGCTCGATAGATGCATCTACCTCAGCCGTAGAAAGGTCAAGCACCTCTTTAGGTGTACTGCCTTCGTAGGTGAAGGCCTGAAGCCATCCATCTGCCGTCAGGCTGCCTCCTGCACGTGTAGTGCGTGCACGTCTACGACTTCCGGCAGAACCGGAGGAGACAAGCTCCACATCATTAGATGTGGTTTGTTGTTGTGCTACCGTGATTTTGTCGATGAATGGATGTACAGGGTCTATGTCTGCACCATCCTGACGGAATACATAGTCACCATTTACAGGGTCTTCGACAACGCTTCCGTTGTCTTCAAGCTCTAACACATCTTTCAAAGGGATCACCTCTGTTGATAGGTAAGGAAATTCCAGTCCGTCACCACCGATACCGATCGTTGTGTCGATGCTGTTGAGGTCATAATCGTTGTCCGTACAACTGGAAAAACCTAATGCCCCTGCCATTCCCATTATAAGGAATGCACGTAATGTAAAAGTTTTTTTGTTCATTGGGTTGAAATATAATAAAATGATATTATGGTCTATTTAATAATTTGAATTTATATGAGAGGTAATGAGGACAAATTATAAATAGAAATTACGGACATCTTGATATTGCCCGTAGCGTTGTCCTGTTTACATATCTTATTATAATCAAATTAAGTAATCGTTTATTAACGAAGGCAAAGATACAAAAAAAATAAAAAAGTCGTCTGCTTTTATGGAAGGTTTTTGCTGTGAAATAGCAATTTAATGACTTTTACGTCATTTTGATCAGTCGTATCGACCTCTGCGTTCTTTTCGATGTCACCTATGGCATGAACTTGGTGAATGCAAGATCCTTGTATTTTGGGCATTACGGAGTATTAATATTTCCTGTAGTGCTAGAAAGGGTAATATGGGTTCGGAGGCTAGCCTCAAGAGGTAAGTCTCCCATATTTTTTAATGTGGGCAGATCTCCGCTTCCTCATTTCCGCAACTCTTTTATCCTCTCATG
>HF988440.1 GCA_000431975.1 Prevotella sp. CAG:924
CAAGATCTGCCGTGCCTCTTTGGGAAAATGCCGTCTAGATGCACCTAGGTGACTAGCCCCTTGCACTTAGGTGTCTGACTTTTCTAGAGTTGGGTAGACGTTTTTTCTCTTTATAGACTGAAACAGTAGACATCTTACAGAAAGCTATCCTAAGAAAGTAGGCTCATCTGACATTTCGAGTGATGGGACAATTATGTAGGGATTTACTCGTTTATTGATTTTACAAAGGCTTTGCCTTTATCTGTCAATACATAACCGCCTGTCTTTAACGATCCTTGATATTCTACCAAACCTAAAGGCTCTGATGAGAGTCGTTTAAGAATTCTTTCCAAAGTAGCTTTGGAGATATCAATATTATCTAATAATAATTTACGCTTTATTAAGGGAGTCCTTGATATTGCCAATAACACCAATCGTGCATTATCATTTATAGCATCATTTATAGCATCATTTATAGCATCATTTAATGGCTCAATAAAATCATCACCGATCAAGACTCTATCACCAAAGCCCTCTCTACAAGGAATCTCAATCAAGAAATAACTTCTTTCTTCGTTAGTCTCAATTACAGCAGGCTTAGAGTCATTTCTTCTTAACTCATCTTGTATGGTTGGGATGCCTGTTCCTCTACCTTCGGACAACTGAAGTTCTTTGAGATAATCACCCAAACGACGATTACGGTAACGACGTGACTTCAGACGCTCTGCCTTGTGGATAGCATCAATACTAATGGAACGGTCCGGACCGGCATAACTAAGAATGGAAATCTTATCTGGCTCAATCGTAATTTCTACCGGTTCACGTTCTTGATAGTCTCTATGATAAAGTGCATTAACTACCGCTTCTTCAATAGCCTGGTAAGGATAGTTGAAGAAGGTTATGGATTCTGCTTTGTCTTTCTGCTTGATTATACGTTTCTTGATCACATTGGTCTTGATATAGTCCAATGATTGTTTTATCATATCGGGTACAGGTCCGACAATCTTTGGAACTTCAATCATGTTATTGGGATTCTTGATGCAGCCTTCAGGAAAAATAACAATATCCACCTGTGTCGTCGGGAAAAATTTAGCGGGATTCTTACAGAACATCATGGCAGCCACATTCTTGACCAATCGACGCTCAGTTGGCCCTACTAGCAGGTCCATCTGCGACAACAACTCTGACAGGGATAATTTTTCGAAATCAGAAACCAAACGACTATTGACAGTTTGCAGGTAATCAAGAACCAAGGCTCTTGATATATCTGATATTTCTATATTCTCATTACCTCTTTCATCAAACGGAGTACGACTTGCCATTTCACGTAATTCATCCAGGGCTTCACCTTTTGCCTCAATGGTATTGGTTCCATTACGAATATACCATTTACATGGTGACTGATTACTTGCCGTGACTCGTTCACGTACATTATACGGACGATTCACTCCCGCCGGCACCCAGATAAGCAATACGTATTTTCCATCAATCTCCTGCACGTCGATTCGTGGCAAATAGAATGGATCAATCTTGTGGTTGAAACCAATCATGTCTCGTTGTATCTTATCGAGTTCTTCTATGGGAATACCTGTAACTGGTCGTTTTGCAATACCTGTGTTTTCTTCTTCTTGGACACCTACAATAATGTATCCTCCGCCAATGTTATCAAAATCATTGGCGAAAGCACAGATAGTACGATAAATTTTATCAGGATTCCAACCTGTTTTAAATTCTATACGGGTGGATTCTATTTTACGCTTGTGAAGCAGATCTTCTATGTTTACTGGAATAGCCATATTCTTTAGTCCTGCAACATAAATCATCTTTTATAAGTTTCTGAGTAACAAAAAATTGCCCAGATCTTAGATATGTCGGATTTTTATTTGTCTTAGAGTTGCGAATCCAAGGATAATAAAAAACATTATAACTTGTCAAAGTTAGCAATAAAATCTGAGAAACTCACACTTTTAGAGGAATATTTCTCATATATATCCATTTGATATTCTAATATATTGATTGGATGCAGAGCTTTTGAAGTAAGAAATATGTGAAGGTCTGCCATCCCTGCTTACAAAAAGGGGCCCCCATACAGCTAAATCAGGAAAAGGTATAGATAGTACAAAAAGGCCGCGTGTCAAGGTGGATAGAGCCCTTGACACGCGGTCTTAATGTTATGAATGTCAGACTGTCGAATCGGGTGGCAGGGATTGAATGACAATCTCTAAGTGAAATAGTATTAAATTGCAGTCCTAAGAATAAATATTTGCGTAATCTCTTTTGAAATATAATCTATTCTTATTAGATTTGTATCTACTCTAAAGGCTCGAATCCTATGTTTCTTACATGAAAAATAACTGTTTGTTACAAAAATATTTTTTCGTGTATGAATGGAGGACTTAATTCTATTGGAATGGAAAGACTACTAATATCCCATTTACGTCAAGACAAGGAAAATGGCGAATGGATAATACAGACAAATGATGAGCACCAGAATGGTGTTGCAGAAATGGCGGCTCAGTTTACAGGGGAGTTTGGTCTCCCTTCCTGGGGACGAGCCTTAGGGCTTCTTCACGACAAGGGTAAGGAGCGCAGGGCTTTCCAGCAGTATATCCGTCGAGAAAACGAAATCCCCGTGACAGACAATAGGCATTATGCCGACCACAACCATGCTTTTGTGGGAGGACTGCTTGCTGACAAACTCATGGGAAGACCTTTTATGAACCTCCTTGCCAATCAGATCATCTCGCATCATGCAGGCCTGCATGATTATGGTGATGTTGAAAGTATTCTGGATGAAACGGAATTGCCGGAAGAGATCAATAAGGATGATCTTAAAATAGATTTCAGCACATTGGCAAAGGAGTTTCAAGGACTTCCATTTTTCAAGTCAAAAGAAGACACTAGGAATTTTCATCATCTCTCGCGTATGCTCTTTTCGTGTCTTACCGATGCTGACAGATTGGATACAGAGCGCTTTATGGACGTAGAATCGTGGAAGAAGCGTGTATGCCGGCATAGGATAGCAGACCTATTGCCTAAGCTTGATGCTTACATACAGATGTTGCAGGCAAATGCGGCCGACACGGAAGTGAACCGCATACGCAAAATGGTGCAGGAACGATGCAGAAAAACTTCTTCAGGCGGGAAGGGATTCTATAGCCTTACCGTTCCTACAGGAGGCGGCAAGACATTGTCCTCACTCTTATGGGCTATGAGACATGCCATGACTCATGGTATGAAACGTATAATCATAGCCATTCCGTATACCAGCATTATCGTACAGACGGCAGGACTGCTGAAAAATATCTTTGGCGAGGAAAATGTTCTGGAACATCACAGTAACTTTAATCCCGATAGCATTGCAGATGAGACGACAAGAGAGAAAACGAAGCTTGCCACAGAGAATTGGGACTATCCGATCATAGTCACTACCAACGTGCAGCTTTTTGAATCGATGTTCAGTAACAAGCCTTCTGTTTGCCGTAAGTTGCATAATATAGTTAATTCGGTTATCATATTGGATGAGGTACAAACCTTGCCAACAGATTTCTTACAGCCGATAGTTGACGCTTTGAAGGCCTATCGGGAAATGTTCGGCGTGTCTGTCTTGTTTACGACGGCAAGTCAGCCTGTGCTTAGCGGACTAATAGAGGGATCTAATCCTTTCGAAAAGTTTAAAGGAATAGATGACATAACTGAAATTATTCCTGATGAATATGAATTGCATGACAGGCTTCGTCGGGTGGACATAAAAATAGACAAAGAGGGCAGAACATACGATGAGATAGCCACGATGCTGGCAAGATATGATAAGGTGCTGTGTGTTGTGAACACCCGAAAGGATGCAAAAGAACTGTATGACCGTTTGCCTGATGAGGGCGTAAAACTTCATTTGTCGAGGATGATGTGTCCTAAGCATATCAGCAAAACAATATGTGAGATAAAAGACATATTGAATGATGATGCTCAATCTGTTGTCAGGGTGGTCGCAACTCAGCTTGTTGAGGCCGGCGTAGACATAGACTTCCCTGTGGTGTTCCGTCAGGAGGCCGGTCTTGACTCTGTATTGCAGGCTGCGGGAAGATGCAACCGTGAAGGACGGATCGATACCGGTTATACTTTTGTCTTCAGCCTTTCAGGCGAAAACCGCCTTCCTTTCGGATCAATAAAGGATGCGAACAATGCACGGCTGAATTTGCCTGATGACAGTGATTGGTTCTCCCCTTCAGTAATGCAGACGTATTTTAAGAATTTGTATTCTCAAAAGAAAACATTTGATAAAAAAGACATCAAACATTATCTTTATAAATATAAGGAATTGTGCTTTGAGAAAGCCGCCGAAGCATTTAAGCTTATAGAAGATGATGGCGTAAACGTTATTGTAAACTGGGGAAATAGCATGGACCTTGTTGAACAACTGAAAGTATCAGGGTGTACTTATGGCTTAATGAAACAGCTTGCCCAGTTTACGGTTAGCGTCAAACGTACAGATTTCAAGAAACTGTGCCAGTATGGTGTCATAGAAGAAATATTGGAAGGCGTGTATGTATTGCCGGACAGAGCACAGTATAACTGCCATACCGGGCTTAGTCTTGATAATCATTGGATGGATGAGATACTGACGATATAAAAACATAATTGATTATTACATTATTGCCGACATACGGCAAATAAAAAAATAAGGGAAGAATATGGAATATACAGATAAGGAATATTGTCTGGAAGTGTGGGGCGATTGGGCCTGCTTCACACGGCCAGAACTGAAGGTTGAGCGTGTGAGTTATGACGTAATGACTCCCTCGGCTGCACGTGCCATCTTTGAAGCAATATTGTTCAAGCGTTATGCCATGCGGTGGCAGGTGACAAGGATTGAGGTTATTAATCCTATAAAGTGGACAACTATACGACGGAATGAGGTGGGAGCCTTGGCCGGCAAGTCACCCATTTATATCGAGGACAAACGTCAACAGAAAAATTCTCTGCTTTTAAAGGATGTACGTTATCGTATATATGCAAAGCTGGTCTTTATTCCGGTGAAGGACCGCCCAAAGGAAGCTTTTGCCAAGCATGAGCCGACAAATGATGAAAATCCGATGAAATATTATCAGATGTTTGAACGTCGGGCATCACAAGGTCAGTGTTTCACACAGCCATATCTTGGTTGCCGGGAATTTGCTGCCAACTGGAGATATGTTGACAGTAAGGACAGTCTTGTGCCGCCTCTGCAGGAAGACAGAGATTTGGGGATCATGCTTTATGATATGGATTTCGATAAGAATCCCAAGAAACCTGATGCAATGTTTTATCGCGCGGTGATGAAACAGGGCGTTATTGTAGTACCCGAAAAAGATAGTGAGGAGGTGTTAAGATGATACTGAAAGCATTGTATGACTATTACCACCGGTGCGGCAATCTGCCAGCACCGGGCATGGAATTAAAAGAAATTGGTTTTATAATAGTAATCAGTAACGAAGGCAAGTTTATACGTTTTGAGGACAGGCGTATAGACAAAAAGTCTGCGCAACAGTTTCTTGTAAAGAAGAGTGTCGGCAGATCGAGTGCTCCGGTGGCTAACTATCTTTATGATAATAGTCAATACGTGTTTGGCTACTCCAATAAAGGAGATACACAAAGCATGCGTAAATATTTTGATGTATTTAAAGCCAAAATAAAAGATATATACGAGAAACATCCTGACAATAACGATATAAAAGCTGTCTATGCCTTTTATCAGCAAGATCTTTCAGATGTTATAGAGACAATGATGAAAGACAGCCTTTGGGATGATATCGACAAGAATCTTAATAAGAAATATTCGATATTTTCTTTCCGTATCGAAGGAGACAGGGATATTGTCGCCTCTAAAAAGGAATTGATGGATTTGAAAAAGGATGAAGATGGAACAGGCCAAGCATATTGTCTTGTGACAGGTAAGAAGGCAAATCCTGTGGAGGTGACAACAGCAACAATGATACCGGGTAGCCAGGCAACTGCAAAACTTGTCGCATTTCAAGTAAATTCCGGATATGATTCGTATGGAAAGTCAAAAGGCTATAATGCACCGATTTCGGAGGAAGCCGAGTTCGCATACACCACAGCGCTTAATGCGATGCTGGCCAAGGATTCTCACAATAAGTTTGTGATAGGTACGCGCACTTTCCTTTTCTGGGCTTCGTCAGATAGTGATGCCTCAAAGAAAACAGAGGAGGGCT
Organism: Prevotella sp. CAG:924; assembly: GCA_000431975.1. Taxonomy (GTDB): domain Bacteria; phylum Bacteroidota; class Bacteroidia; order Bacteroidales; family Bacteroidaceae; genus Prevotella. The sequence continues at coordinate 6,192 of HF988440.1, forward strand.
TGTTCTCTTTGTTTGGAAAGTTCGAGGCTAATGAAGATGATCCTAACAGACGGATAGAACTGGTTCGTGACACGTTCATGTCTGTTTATAATGGGAAGCTGCATGCAAATAAGGATGATAAATTTTTCATCTTAGGTCTGGCTCCTAATTCTGCAAGAATTGCAGTCGTGTATTGGAGTGAGCAGCCCTTGCGTGAGTTTGCTGGTTTGATAAGCAGGCATTTTGAAGATATGGAGATTGTGGATACCCGTAAGGATAGGAAACCGTATGCGGGATTACATTCGATGCTTGGCAGTGTGACGCTTAGCGGAAAATCAAGTGACGCTGCTCCCAACCTGCCTGATGCCGTAGTTAAAAGTATTTTTCAAGGATTGCCATATCCCATGTCTTTATTCCAAGCATGCGTTCGACGTATACGTGCAGAACAGTCCGTCACCATTGTACGGGCGGCCATAATAAAGGCATATCTGAACAGATTGAATAATAATAACGATATAAAAATAAAGATTATGTTAGACAAAGAAAATCAAAATCAAGGGTATCTTTGCGGAAGGCTTTTCGCCGTTCTTGATAAGATACAAGAGGATGCCAATGGCATTCATTCCATTAGAGAAAGGTATATGAACTCTGCGTCTTCTACTCCGGCAACAGTATTCTCTACGGTTTTAAATCTTTCAGCTCATCATTTAGAGAAGTTGAATAATGGTAAGCAAGTTTATTATGAGAAATTGAAGCAGGAAATAATTTCTAAACTTGATGCAGACGGCTTCCCAGCCCATCTTTCCTTGCAGGATCAAGGGCGCTTCTTTGTGGGATATTATCATCAGCGTCAGGATTTTTTTACGAGCAAAGAGAATAAAGAAACAGAAGATTAATAACAATTTAAAAATATATGGTTATGTCAGAAATTAAAAATAGAATAGATTTCGTTTATATGTTTGATGTACAGGATGGTAATCCTAATGGTGATCCCGATGCAGGTAATCTCCCGCGTGTAGATGCCGAAACAGGTATGGGACTTGTTACAGATGTATGTCTGAAACGTAAGGTGCGTAACTATGTTCAAGTAGCAAAAAATCTTGGGGACGGTTATGACATCTTTATTAAAGAGAAAGCCGTCTTGAATACCTTGATAGATAAGGCACACGATGATGCCGAGGTGAAAAGCGCCAAAGATAAGACAGAGGCTGCACGTCGCTTTATGTGTAAAAACTATTTTGATATCCGAACATTTGGAGCTGTTATGTCAACAGGAAAGAATGCTGGTCAGGTTCGTGGCCCTATTCAGCTTACATTTGCCCGCTCGGTCGATCCTGTTGAAACTTCAGAACATTCTATAACCCGTATGGCTGTTGCAACAGAGAAGGAGGCTGACAAGCAGGAGGGCGGCAATCGCACCATGGGTCGCAAGGCAACCGTTCCTTATGGACTTTATGTATGCCATGGATTTATTTCTGCAAATTTGGCACGACAGACAGGATTCTCTGAAGATGATCTCGCACTGTTTTGGGAAGCCCTGAAGAATATGTTCGACACAGACCGCTCTGCAGCACGCGGCTTGATGAGCGCACAGAAGCTGATTGTCTTCAAGCATGACAGTATGTTGGGCAATGCGCCTGCAAATAAATTGTTCGATTTGGTAACGGTCACTAAAATATGTGATGGGGCACCACGCTCATTTAAGGATTATTCTGTAACGATAGATAAGGATAATGTCCCGTCAGGAGTAACGGTTGAAGAGCTCATATAACCAATGTATAGTGAGGACGATATGCTCATGCTGTCGGGGATTCAGCATTTTAGGTTCTGTCCCCGACAATGGGCTTTGATACATATCGAGCAGCAGTGGGATGACAACCGTCTGACCATCGAAGGGCAAATCATGCACAAACATGTGGATGATCCGTTTTACAGGCAAAAATGCGGTGATTTTATAACATTGCGTGCAGTGAACATCGCTTCGTGCGAACTGGGACTCTATGGCATTGCGGATGCCATAGAGCTGATCCCTGCTTCTACTTCAGAAAATACGATTTGTCATCCTAAATATCCGGGCCGCTGGAATCCGGTAGTTGTTGAATACAAGCACGGTAAGCCCAAACGGAATGAGATCGATGAAGTGCAGTTGGCGGCGCAGGTGATGTGTCTTGAGGAAATGTATGATATCCATATAGAATATGGAGTGTTCTTTTATGGTGAGATTCGTCATCGTATCAGTGTGGATATCTCAGATTCCTTGCGTGACATCGTTAAAGAGTGCGCTGAAAGCATGCATGATATCTTTGTCAGGAAGGTCATACCCAAAGCCGTGTACGGCAAACATTGTGACAAATGTTCTCTTAAAGAAATTTGTATGCCTAACATCGCAAAGAATTGTATAACGGTGAGCAGCTATCTTAATAAAAATCTTTATCAATGAGAAAATTGTTGAATACCTTATACGTGACCACGCCGGAGGCGTATCTCAGCAAAGACGGACAAAATGTTGTCGTATCTGTCAATCAGAAAGAGATTTTCCGCATACCCTCTATTAATATAGAGAGCATCGTTACGTTTGGATATATGGGGGCAAGTCCCGGAGTGATGAAACTGTGTAATGATAATGGTATTTCACTGACGTTCCTTTCTCCCAGCGGACGATTTGTAGGTAGGATACAGGGGGCCACTAAAGGAAATGTATTGTTGCGTAAAGCACAGTATCAGCTGTCTGATGATGAAGATTGGTCATTACATGTAGCAAGGTTGATGATAGCCGGTAAAATACAGAATTATCGTAATATCCTGAGACGCTTCATCCGTGATTATGGAGAACAGGAAGACATCAATATGGCTGTAGCGGTGCTGGAAAGTGCCAAACGTGATGCGTTGTCGGCTAAGGATAAGACAATGCTTATGGGATATGAAGGAATGGCCTCGAATGCTTATTTTGGGGTGTTGCCTATATTGATATTGAACCAAAAACAGGATTTCCCGTTCTGCGGCCGTAACCGTCGGCCGCCAAAAGATGCTGTAAATGCTATGTTGTCTTTCGCCTATACGTTGATAGCCAATGATTATATTGCTGCACTTGAAACAGTAGGACTGGATCCTTATGTCGGGTTTCTTCATACCTTACGGCCGGGACGTGCTTCTTTGGCGTTGGATATGATGGAAGAACTGCGTGCTTATCTTGGTGACCGTTTTGTCCTGTCGTTGATCAATAAGAGACAAATAACCTCTAAGGATTTTCTTTCTCAAGGTGACCAAGGAGTTGTTATGACTGACAAGGGCAAGAAGGTGTTTATATCTGTATGGCAAGCAAGGAAGCGTGAGGTGATGACGCATCCGTATCTCAATGAGAAAATAGAAATTGGACTTTTACCGTATGTTCAGTCGATGTTGATGGCAAGGTTTATAAGGCAAGATATTGATGATTATCCGGTTTTTTTAATAAAGTAAATAGAGAGCTTTATGTATATTCTTGTAACGTATGATGTAGATACAACCAATAAAGAGGGTGCTCGTCGATTGCGGAACGTGGCGAAGGCATGTGTTGACTATGGACAAAGAGTGCAGAATTCTGTTTTTGAATGTGAAGTGACAGAAGCGCAATATTGTATTTTGAAAGAACGAATTAAAAACATAATTAATGCTTCTTCAGATAGTATTAGATTTTACGCCTTAAGTAAAAATGAACATAAACGAGTGGAAGTGCTAGGTGTTGAAACTGCTTATAAGGTTGATGACGCACTTATAATATAAGATTTTGCGGATGTGAAGTGGTACAAAAAACATCGCACTTTCGCATGTCTTGATAATCAGTAAGTTAAACGCCTGTGAACGAAATGGCATTGCAGCTTCTTATGCGAAAATAAGATAATCGCATATTTCATAGCTTAATCCATTGGTTTACAAGGTGTAATTGGATATACAGTCGCACCCTACGTGGGTGCGTGGATTGA
>HF988441.1 GCA_000431975.1 Prevotella sp. CAG:924
AACTAAACAATCCCCTATATTCATCGGGTGAGCCCGTTAAGGTGCCTCTATTGTTGCGGACCGGTTGTTGCTAACGGTAGGATAGCTGATCGTATAGCGGGCATATACGCGAAAGCGGCCCGAACTAACACAGTCCGGGCCGCTGGGCATTCGAAAAATTGAAGCGATGAATAATGTATTAGATTAATATACGGTATTCTGGGGATCGAAGTTCGTCCAACCTGCCGTCCAGTCGTTGGTGCCGTCGAATGCACCTACGTAGCTCACGGGGTCAAGCCAATTGTTGGTGATGCCTGTGAAGGAGGCAGCGTTGAGCAGGATGCTCGATGCGTTGGGGATGTAAGAACCGGCCGTCATACCCAGATCGGCAATGCCTTCAAAGTATTTGTTGCCGCTCTGTGCGAGGAAGTAAGTATGGCTGAAAGACTGCTCTGTGTCGCTGAGTGTGACAGGAGAGGTGGTGTAATCGGTCACCTTCTTATCCTCATAGATGGCATTGAAGTCGGATCCGAGGATGTCCATGTCGGCAAGATAGAAGTTGTTCACAACGAGATCGCCCTTTGTCGCATTGCCCTGTGCGTCACCCTTCTGGTTGTCGATGATCACTCCGATAGGCCATCCGTAGGCTACGGAGTTGTAGATGTGCAGCTTGGTGTTACGACGCAGGTGCATGACGCTTTGGAATTTGCCTAATGCAGAGCCGTTGTTGGGATAGACGTCACCACCATTGATGTAGTCGGTAGTGTTCTGGAATGATTTGTCTGCCTTGGGACCGACGAAAGTCATGTTGCTAAAGGTGGCAGCAGTGTAGGGAGATACGGCGCTGCCGTCGGCATTGTTGTCGCTTTCGAAGCCGTTGCTCTGTGAGGTGTCAGCGATACGGGAATCACGAACGGAGAGTCCGTACTGTACAGAACCCGAGAAGCCGTTGTCTGAATCGAAGTCGTCGTCCCAACCTTTATAGGCAATAAGATATTTGCAGTTTACCGTTCCTCCAAACCACTCATAAGAGTCGTCGTTCGAATAGGATACCTGGATGTGATCTATCTGTGTGCCGCTGCCTATCGAACCCAGTGTCAGGCCATTGATCTCCTGATCGGCTTTGAAAGGGTAACCTGCAAATTCAATACGTACATAACTCAGTATACCGGAGTTGTCGGTGGGATCGGTACCGCCGTGCTTGGTGCGCGGGCCGCCTTCGATTTGCATCTCGTTCTGGTTGTTGGGTGCTTTTCCGCAGAGGATCACGCCACCCCAGTCGCCCGGACGGCGTGAGCCAGCCTGCTGTGCAGAGGTGAAGACGATCGGTTCGGTAGATGTACCTTTGGCGATGAGCTTGCCGCCCCGCTCTGCGATGAGCGATGCCATCGTGGTCTTGTCGCCTTTGATGACGGTACCCGGCTCGATGGTCAGTGTAGCGCCGTCAGCGATATATACCCATCCCTTGAGGGTGTATGTGCCTTTTTTCAGTGTCTGGTTGCCAGTGAATACGAATTCCTGATCGCCGTTTCCGATCTGTGTACCATTGATGTTATCTGTGCCATCGGCATTGAAAGTCAGATGGTCGCAGGCTTTCAGACCGCCGTTGGTCGACCATTTGTACTCGGTAGTGTTGTCCTGATTGTTGTCGATGTCTGTTGTGTCGTCACTACTACTGCATGCAGCCAATGTGAGGCCTAAGCCAAAAATGGCGATGCGTGCAAGATTCTTTTTACTGTTCGTTTCCATAAATTTATTGTATTGATGAACTATTGTCGTTTAGAATGTATAGGAGGCAGAAAGGCTGAACTCGTGCCCAGGCTTATAGCTGCGGTCGATCTCCGTAATCGTGCGGCTGGTGCCATCGCTGTAGGTGGCATCGGCGAACTGCTTGTAGTAGATGGTCTGGTTGAGCAGGTCGCGTGCGCTGAGAGTCAGTTTCCAGTGGCGTGTGAGCTGGGTGGCAATGCTCACGTCGATGCGGTCGTGCGGCATCTCGTAGCTGCTGGGCACCCGGGCCACGTCTTCTGATCCTGTTGCTCCCTGTGTACGGCCGACACCTACGAGGCGCTTACCGATGCGGTTGTAGAGTAAAGCGATGTCGGTGTTGCCTATGTGGTAGAAGAAACCGGTGTTGATGAGGTAGGGTGACTGTCCCTGCATAGGGCGATCGTCTTCATTCGAACCGGCGGGGAACTCTACATGACTCTTGATCAGTGCTCCATTGAACGACCAGCTGAGGCCACGGAGCAGGAAGTCGAGGCGCTTCTTGATGTCGAGCTCCAGGCCGAGGCTGTAGGCGCCGCGGGCATTCTGGAAAGAATAGACCAGGTCGGTGCCGCCTGTAACGGTGTAGATCCACTCGATGGGGTTGGTGAAGTGCTTGTAGAATGCGGCGAGCGTGATCATCTCTCCACGCCCTGGATAGATTTCATAGCGCAGGTCAAGATTGTCGATGAAACAGTCCTTCAGCTCTGTATTACCCTGCACGTCCGAGGCGAGGTCGAAGTCGTAGAAGACCATGCTGGAAAGCTCGCGGAACTCGGGACGGTTGATCGTACGTCCGTAGGCAAAGCGGAGCTGATGGATATTATTGAACCGGTAAACAAGGTTGGCTGAGGGGAATAAGTCGTTGCCACGATAGTGGCGGGTGCTCTCACTCCGCTCATAGTCACGGGTGTTGGAGATGAGAGCCATGTCATTGTATTCGAAACGCAGTCCGACATAGGCATTCAATTTGCCGAAAGGGAGATCGGCGGCTACAAAGGCGGCTCCCAGGGTGTTGTGTCCGCGATAGTTGTTGCGCCATCTCACCTGCTCGATCATATAGAGCTTGTCGGCACCATAGTATTCGGCATTGCTCAGCAGGGCGGACATACTCATCTTACGGAAGTCGGAGGGCAACGTGTTGGATGCCATGTTCCAGTTGTAGATGAAAGAACGAGTGTCGTATTCGCGTGTGCGGTATTCGCCATAGACACCGGCACGCACGGTAGGTCTGAACTTGCCGAAGGTGAACGTGTGTTGTCCGTGTCCATTGAGGGAGAAGATATGCTCGTCGAGATCGGTCCACTCTCGTGTCACATCATTGCCGGTGGTCAGCTGTAGCACACCGGTCTCCAGGGCATCGTCCACTTTCCACCGGCGTCGGTCGGGGAGGTTGGCGCCGGCATAGGCATAGCCGGCGTTCCATTCGAAGACGGTATTGTCGTCTTGCAGGTTGTGCTTGCCTGTGAACTGTGTAGCGAAGGTGGTACGGCTGCGGTAATAGAGCTCGGCTGAGTTCTCCAGATTATTTTGTGCGCTCACTCCTTCCCTCCAGATATAACGGCTTTTGCCGTATTGGTTGAAGATGTTCTTCCACTGATACTTGTTGTAGCCCGAGTGGGAGAGTATGGTGAAATTGAGCATGGCTCCGAGACGGACATTGTGGTTGTATTGGTCGTCTACCGATTTGCGCAGGTAGTTCTTTCGGTCGTTGTCAATATCGTAAACACCGAAGAGATTGTTTTGCATGTCCGTATAGGTGGTGTATTCGTTGGAATAGTTGACTGTGGCAAGCATTCCTGAGCGTAAGCCAAACAGGTGAAAGTGACGGGCCCACTCCAGAGATCCTTTCAGATTGCCCCACGGCGTGGAGGATCTGGCGTACCAGTCGTTGTTGAAATGGTTGTTGGTCAAGTTGACACCGTTGTCACCAATGGTATTGAGTGTGGTATGGATGCCATGTCGTAGGGAGCGCAGCCCGTTGTCGAATCCAAGCCAGTCGGTCGCAGAACCTTTCCCTTGCAGGAAGGTGTGGAAAGCTGACTGATCGTTCACGCCATAGCCTAGAGAGATCTTAAAACTGTTGGAAATAGGAATCTCTTTGGTATCCACAATGATGAATCCACCGGAATAGTCGGCAGGATATTCGGCTGATGGTGTCTTGATGATGGTCAGTTTGTCAATTTGGCTCGATGGTAGTATGTCAAACGAGAAAGCGCGGGTGTCCGGTTCCATGCTGGGTACGGCGGCGCCATTGATCCATACATTATTATATCGTTGGGAAAGGCCACGCACCATAACGAATTGTCCGTCGATGATGCTGACGCCGGGGATACGGCGTATCACCTCACCTGCATTGTTATCCTGTGTCTTGGATATTTCCTCAGAAGAGACGCTGTTCTCGGTGACTTGACTCTTCTGTGACTCTTTGACACGTCCTTCTTCACTATTCTTACGAACAATGCCCGTAACGGTCACTTCGCCCAGCTGCTGCGTCTGCTGCATGCGCGAGGTCTTTGTGCTGTCGCCTACAAAGCTAGTCGCGGCGCTGTCGGCAGGTGCCTGTGCGTTGATGCGCAAACTGGATTGTGCATGGATGCTACAGAAGGCTATGAGCGAAGTGCCCGCCATAAGGCATAATCTTTTCTTTCTATGATTCATAATAATGATGTCTCGGTGATTTTTGTATTTCTCTAAACCACGCTGCAAAGATAGAATGGTGATATTACAGTCGTACGACGTTGATGTGAAGAGAAGTATAAACAGAGGTTGCAGAACAGTTACAGGTCGTATGGAAGGCATAAAAGCAGACGCTTGATGAGGATAGATATAGTTCCGGATGGCATGTGCGGCGAAGACCTATATAAATATAAATACTGGCAATCGGATGAAAATGTAATATGACTTTGAGATGGCTGTAATCTGTTTGTAATATCGTAGGACTATCTTTGCAATCGAACAGAAAATAATAATCGAAGCATAACGAAATAAAAAGTTGTATGAAAAAAACGATGATTGCATGTGCGGCTCTGCTGCTGATGGCAGTCCACGGAATGGCTCAAACGGAAAAGCCACTGACCGACGAGGAAATTGCGGCCGTTCGTGCATGGATGGCTAGTCATCCCGAGGACGGCAGTCAGAAGAAAATACAAGAGGGAACGAAGGAGGATAACTTTTATGCGCCTCACGTACATGGAACGATACGTGGCAAATGGGAATATCAGACAGAGGAGAATGAACATCGCTTTGAGGTGCGCAATGCCCGTGTGAGTTTGGACGGTAATGTCACCCGGCACGTGTCGTATAAGGCCGAGATCGACCTCTCGGAGGAGGGAGAGATCAAGATGCTGGATGCTTATACCCGCATAAAGCCAATGAAGAATTTTCAGTTCACGATAGGACAGATGCGCGTGCCCTTTACGATAGATGCGCACCGCTCGCCAGCCGAGCAATATTTTGCCAACCGCTCGTTCATCGCCAAGCAGGTGGGCAACGTCCGTGATGTGGGAGCCACTGTGGGATATACTTTCCAAGGCAAATATCCGCTTACCATCGAAGGTGGTTTATTCAACGGATCGGGTCTAACAGGCCAAAAGGATTTCTGGACCAAGAGCGTGAACTACTCGGCGAAGGCCACTTGGAAGATGCCGGCTCATTTTACTCTTGAGGGAAGTGTGCAGAAGATAGAGCCTGACAAGATAGCTATTCTTATGTCAGACGTGGGTCTTTACTATGAGACTAATAATTTCCACATCGAGGGTGAGTATCTTTATAAGCACTACGACAAGAATGCCTTCCATGGCGTGAATGCCTTCGACTTCTTTGCTAATTATGATCAGTGGTTCCATAGCCGTGAAGACGATCGTAAGCTGTTTAAGAAGATCAGCTATCTGCTGCGTTGCGACTATATGGACGATCACAGCAACGGAACGCGTGTGGATGATGGAAACGGCAATATGGTGCTCACGGTGAACGATGCTAAGCGTACCCGTCTCACAGGAGGTATCACCTTGAGTTTTGCCAAGAAGGGATTCAATGCAGACCTTCGTATTAACTATGAGAAGTATTTTTATGATAAAGATGCAGTTGCTAAGACTTCAGAACGCGATAAGTTTGTAATCGAGTTTATGACACATTTCTAAATTCACGAAGTTATATCCATAACGTTATGTATGAAAAAGGTGGTATTCCCCGTGAGGAGAATGCCACCTTTGTGCATCTTAAATGCCGTGGTTTTTCTTTTGTGCCTTTATCTTTCCGTTTGTCAATTTTATAAACTGTAGGATAATATTGAGAGTGTAATATCAAGCTGTCTAATAATGATAGTCGGAATATAGAAGCTCTATTATGAATATGAATCAATCTATGGTTAAAACAACAAGAAAAATGACTTGCAGTTATCTTGGCAGAGGGCACACTCTATGTTCTTACCATTACAGAAAAGGTTTCTAGCATTAAGTATTACCGAGGTAGCTGAGGTCTTCGGACTACCTACTATAGGATGTGTTTTTCTATCCTGGTGCTCCCATCTGGTCGCGAATATGCCCTCAGCGCGTTTCTGGTTGTTCGTATTATAGAGATGTCTGTAGTATGCTTTTTTAGAACAGAGAATATGATAGGGGGCGTGTCAAGATGTATGTTTAGGCTTATCTTGACACACCCCCCTTGCACATTGTCACTTTTTTGCCTATGGCTTCATTCGCCTGCTCTATTCTTCCATATCCTTAGCTTTGATGGAACGGTAGAGACCGTCGACGATGCTGTCGGCCAATGAGATGTTAGGTGCTTCAATCTCTTTGCATCCGAGTGCTTGGGCTACAGTGGTAAAGATGATGGAAGCGGGAACGATAACATCGGCACGGTCGGCTTTCAGACCATAGGTGGACATACGCTCATCCAGACTCATATCGGCCAGCTTCTTGGCAAAGACTTCAATATCGTCGACAGCAACTGTACGCTCTTTCTTGTTATTGGAGAGCAGCTTGTAGAGCTTGTTGATGTTGCCGCCCGATCCGATGAGACGGATACCTTTGGTCTTACCGGCCAGAGCACTGAGGTCGTTCCTTATGGCTTTCAGCTTCTCGGAGGGCACCTTGCCGGCAAGCATACGCAATGTACCTACATCGTAGGAGTGGCTGTAGGTCACCACACCGTCGTGAAGCAGTGAGATCTCTGTGCTGCCGCCGCCTACGTCACAGTAGGCATAGTCACCCTGGCTGGCACCAGTCTGCTCGATAAGGTTGTTGCAGAGGAGGGTGGCCTCCTCGTTGCCGGGGATGATCTTCAGACCGATGCCAGTTTGCCGTTTGAGCTTACGCATCACCTTCGCGCCATTGGAGGCATCGCGCATGGCCGATGTGGCACAGGCACGGTAGGAGTCTACGCCATTGAGTTTCATGATCTCTGAGAAGGCTCTCAACATGTGCTTCATCACAGAAGCACGCTCTTTGGAAATTTTGCCTAAGGCAAATACATCAGCACCCAGACGGAGGGGTACACGCATGTACATTACACGTGACACGAGAACTTGACCCTCGGGTTGCTCGGTGAACTTCTTGATCAACAAACGGGCTCCGTTGCTGCCGATGTCGATAGCTGCTAAATTTAATGTCATATATTCGTATTTTTAAAGGTAAGTCGGCAAGGTGTGGCTGGGCAGGTGTCAGAGCCAATACAGATTGAACGCAGCTGTGGCACCTGTCCTTCCGCAAACCGGCTCAGCCGTTGATGGATTCTTCGTGATAGGCTTTGTACAACTCTTCTTGTGAGCGTATGGGCTTCTCGCCCTCGGCCAGGACAGGCACGCTGTCGGTACCGTAGCCGTCGACAATGCGGGCATGGGTATTGTCAGCCATGGCCAGGTCGATGGTACGTTCCAGATCTTTCTGCATTGGGTAGTAATAGACGGGTGTGTACACCTCGATGCGTGAGAGCAGGTTGCGTGGCATCCAGTCAGCACTGCCGATGAAATATCGTGGCGTGCCGCCATTGCAGAAGATGAGGATGCGGGAGTGTTCCAGATAACGGTCGATGATGCCTACTATGCGGATATTCTCGCTCTGTCCCTTCACGCCGGGAACAAGCGAGCAGTTGCCGCGTACGGCAGCGCTGATCTTTACACCGGCTTGTGAAGCCTGATAGAGCTTTTTTACCATGTCGGTATCAGTGATGTGGTTGATCTTGATCTTGATCCACGCCTCTCGTCCGTTGCGGGCGTTGGCAATCTCCGTGTCGATCATCTTCAGCAGGCGCAACTTCATCGAGTTGGGCGAAACCATCAGCTCGCGGAAGCGAACCTGTGAGAAGGGACGGTCGATAAAGGAGAATACTTTCTCCACTTCGCTAACGATCTGCGGACGGGCTGTCATCATCAGATAGTCGGTGTATGTACGGGCATTACCCTCATGGAAATTTCCGGTACCTATGCAGGCGATGTCACCGTTCTTGCTGCCGATATAGAGTAGCTTGGAGTGAATCTTCAGTCCTTCCACGCCGAAGACGACATTGATGCCCTCTTCCTGCATGCGCTTACTCCACTTGATGTTACTGTCTTCGTCGAAGCGGGCGAGCAATTCGACGACAGCCGTCACCTTCTTGCCGTTTCGGGCGGCACAGATCAGTGCCTTTACTACTTTTGAGTCTTTAGCCAGACGATAAAGTGTAGTCTTGATCGTTTTCACGTCAGGACGTAGGGCTGCCTCATTGAGTACGCGGATATAGCTGTCGAAGGAATGATAGGGTACATGGATGAAGAGGTCGTGCTGGCGTATCTGATCGAGGATGGAGCGCTGGGAGAGGAACTCCGGTTTCATGATGGCGGTCCATTTGGGATATTTAAGGTCGTTATGTCCGCAATCGGGGAACGACATCAGATCCTTGTGATTCTGATAGCGCGAGCTGGGAAGAGTGGTGTCGAGCTCGCCCATATTCATCTTAGACAGCAGTTTCTTGCGCATGTCCTTGGGCATGTTGCCGTCGTAGATCAGTCGGACGGGGTCGCCCAGACGGCGGCTGCTTACACCACGCTGGATCTTCTGCAGTACACCGTAGTCGGCATCTGAGTCGATCTCCATCTCGGCATCCTTGGTAAACTTGAAGGAGTAGGCCTCGTAGTCGGCATCGCCGAATCCCATAAAGATCAGTGGCAGACAGAAGCGTACCACATCATCAAGATACATAATATTGTCAAAGCCATCGGACGAAGGTACTTTCACCCAGCGGCCGTGCTCGCGTACCGGTACTTTGATGATGGCCAGCTGATGCTTGAGCTTCTTGTTGTCTTCTTTCTTATTCTTCTTTTCCGTTTCATCGGTTGATGGAGCTTTCTCCTTGCGACGCACAAGGAGATAGATGCGGTTGTCCTCCAGACGACCAATGTCATCGATTTCCGTAAACCAAATGGGGTTAGTATAGCCATTAAGAGTAGTGAAGAAAAATTGTTTGAGATATTCGCGTTGCTCATCATTGAGCTGCGTCTCGTTAAGCAACCGTATGTTATGTTCAAGTAAGAGACTGAATACATGATCAATCGTCTTGCCGTATTCTTGTGCATACGTAGTGTTGAGCTCGTTGATACGATCGAGCGTTCCGCGTATCTCTCCATGGCGCATTTTCAGTTCGCGATGGCTGCTCTCAAGCATACGGTTGAGAGAGGCTACTCTTACGCGGAAAAACTCATCAAGATTGTTGGAGTAAATGCCTAAAAACGACAGTCGCTCCAGCAAGGGTATCTGTTCGTTTTGTGCTTCCTGTAGAATACGTCGGTTGAAATACATCCAGCTTACGTCACGTTCTACATACTTCAGGGGTTCTTTCTTTTTCTTCATTATTGTCTTTGTTGTTGTTGAGTCGTAGTATTTATGGTTTACAAAGATATGAAAACCATATTACAGTATTGTTATAATTATGTTACAATATAATGAAATTTTATAATTGTTCCATCTGTTTGCCCGTCTGTATGGCAATGATAGATGATTTCGGCCATTTCCGACAAGTGGAATGATATGTTGTCACTCATTGGCAGTTCCTGCCTCATGTTGCGTTAGGTGTACGCCTGCGTGGGCGGAAAGGGTCAAAAGTATTGAGACAGAAAGGATAAGGGACAGCAGCAGGGATAAGTAGAAGGCCTGTGCCCCAATAGTCTTTTCAAGATATAAAAAGGCCCCACGGCATCACGCCGTAGGACCCCGATTATGAATAGTTTTATCCACTGATAAACGATTTTATCCCACTTCTTATAAAAACATTCAGTTGAAACGAGTAAACTTATTTAATTCCTATTTGTCTCGTAATTGTTGCCACCCATAAACATGTTGGCAGCGCGGAGTTGATGGCGCATGATGCTCAAGAACTCCTGGCTTTCCTGAAGCACATTGAGGTAGACGAGCGACACTTTGAGTTGTTCGGTTCCCTCGGATGTCTGCAGACGGTCGATGTGGTGCTTACGCAGGGCGGAAAGTTCGTCTTTTACGGCATCTGCTTCAGCGAGGGTCTCGCGATATTTATCGTAACGGCCTGTCTCTATTTGCTTCTGGGCATCGAGCATCAGGGCATTGATACGCATACGGATAGGTTGGTACTCATTGTAGTATTGCTGAGGCAGGGGATTGAAGTTGTTGTCTACATGCTCCTTGATGGGATCGATCATACGGCTGAGGCAGTAGAGATACTGCTGATCGGCGTTAGCTCCCAAGTGGAACCATGTATTGACCTCCAGGGCTACACTGGCAGGGATGCGCTTGAGAGCGAGCATTTCCTGACGGCGGAACTTCTTGAGCATGGTCTGCTCCTTCTTCATCTCATTTCGAGAGTGGCGCAGATCGCGGGTGCTCTCTTCTGCAAAGGCATCCAGAATCTTGTTGTATTCGTTCAAGACAAAGCGGGCTACAAAGCTCTGGGTACGCGATACCTGCTTGCGAAGCAGTTCCCATACGATGTCTTGGTCGCGAGTGCGCATCATCAACTGGAAAGCACTTTGTACGTGGTTTTCTTCCTGAAGCTTCTTCTTGTAACGCTGGTTGGACTTGATGAGAGAGAAGATGACGATAGCCATGAAGATCACTTTGGCTACAATACCACCGTAGAACATGATGAGGGTGATGACACCGCATGTGACGAAGGCTACGCCGGCAGTGATAAACCAGCCGCCGATGACACTCAGCACGCCAGTGATACGGAACACTGCACTTTCACGGCTCCAGGCACGGTCGGCAAGAGATGAACCCATTGCAACCATGAATGTCACATAAGTAGTTGACAGAGGAAGCTTGTAGTTAGTGCCGACAGTGATCAGCATGGAAGCAATTACGAGGTTGACAGCGGCACGCACTACATCGAAAGCTGCCTTGTCATCAGCCAGGATCACATCCTGTTTGTTGAAACGGCTGTCAATCCACTTAGATATAGATTTGGGCATCCAGCGGCCAACTGACTCGTTGAGCTGCTGAGTGAAACGGGCAATAGCACGGGCGGCTCTTGACGAACCGAACATCTCGTCGCCTTCGTCCTGACGGGCCAGGTCTACAGAGGTCTTGATCACGTTCTGTGCTTTCTTAGAAGTTGCCATGGAGATAATCATCACCACACCGGCCAGTAACAGATAGATGGGAGGTGTCGTTGCGCTCTCCATCAGGGATGACATCAGGTATCCGGATGGAGCTGTGCCGTGAGCGTTGGCCATGTAATTTTGGTAGCTGTCCAGACCGGCCAAAGGCACACCGATGAAGTTTACCAGGTCATTGCCGGCGAAAGCCATAGCCAGAGCAAACGTACCCATCAGTACTACAAAGCGGAAGATGTTGACATGCAGCAAATGGAGAATTTCCATCAGAACAGTGGAGGCGATGAAGGTACCTAGCAGTAGGACTGTCATGTGCTCCTCAATATAGTCATGCCATGTTGTAGGGAGGTAAGGGCTTTTACCGATACCCTTCAGAAAGATGAAGTAGGTGAGGGCTGTGAAAGCGATGCCACCGAAAATGGCGATGCTATAGCGCAGGTGCATCTTATAGTTGAAGGTGAACACGATACGTGATATCCACATCACTATAATGCCGAAGAAGAAGGCAATGGCTACACTGACGAAGATTGCAATGATCGTCTTCAGGGCTTGGTCGCTGTTGAGCAGATCGGCATATTGCCACTCGGGATGGCTCATGGAAATCAACGTAGCCATGACGAATGCACCGCCGAGCAGCTCAAACACAAGCGATACGGTGGTGGAGGTAGGCATGCCTAATGAGTTGAATACATCGAGGATGATCACATCCGTGGTCATTACGGCCAAAAAGATGGTCATCACTTGCTCAAAGGAGTAGTGACTTGGCGTCATAATGCCATGACGGGCTACGTCCATCATTCCTGAGGAGAGGATGGCGCCTAGAACAACACCCACCGAAGCGATGATGAGTACCGTGCGAAACTTGGCCACGCGTGCGCCGATGGCCGATTGCAGGAAATTAACGGCATCGTTGCTCACTCCTACAAACAAGTCGAAAACGGCCAGACAGAGCAGGAAAATGACGATGCATAAATAAATGGTTGCCATAATTATTAATAATTGCTATAATATATTCTGTATATCACGCTGCAAAATTAGTGTTGTGCTGTTACACGGGTTTTGCACCTTTATTACATCTTGTGAAATACATGTTACAATCGTATTTCAACATTGGAGATGTAGCGGAGGGATGGGGGGAAGAGACTGGAATGAAAGAATATAGCTGTGTCTAATATTTAAATACAAATAATCGTTAGATTACAACCGTTCATTTGATTTATTGGCTTGTCTGATGTTTTTCGTCCTTTTCCCGGTGTTCCGTTCGTCACTTCGTCATGATGTAGTCCGACGCATTTTCCGATAAAGTAGCAGCCTGCCTGTCTGGTAATAGTATGAAATCTTTCGAACCTCTAATGACAGGCTTAGGTTAAATGGAAATAATCACGAAATGATAGGTTAAATCGAAATTTTTGCCGTATCTTTGCCGTTGTAAACAGACGGTTATAATGATGATCTCCCCTTTCATGAATGGGTAAAGGATCATCAGCCCGATGCTGATGAAAGGAAAAAGTCGGTGGCCGGTGCTATGTTGTTACCCTTTGGGAATACTGATCATGCCCAGTGGGGTATGTATACCGTCTGCCGGCTGATAAGTCTTTGATAGGCAAAAACGGCTGATATGTTTCAGTGTCATTCAATGTGAAACTGTGATATTGATATAATGCCGTATCTGCTTTCTGTTGTTTTGTCCTTCTTACGACTGTGGTTAAAGCTGGAAACCAATGAGAAAGGTAAAAATAACAGGGCGTGTCTTGGGCAACAGTGGAAACTATCCAATGGTATGCATCTCGGCGGATATTACTCAGCAAATCTATAAATTAACACAATATATGAATCGTATCAAACGTAAGACGATGATGACGGAGCTGCGCGATTATGTGATGATTGGTATCGGTATGCTCTCTTATTGCATCGGCTGGAATGTATTCTTATTGCCAAACAGTATCACAACAGGTGGCGTTCCAGGTATCTCCTCTGTCATTTTCTGGGCGACGGGCTTGCCAGTACAGGTCACATATTTCACAATTAATGCAGCCCTTCTCGTTGCGGCGTTGAAAGTGTTGGGCTTTAAGTTCTGTATAAAGACCATTTATGCCGTACTCGTGCTGACAGTGGCTACGACGTTCCTAGGACCAGCCATGCAGGCAGAGCGGCTACTTACTGCCCAGCCGTTCATGGCTTCAATTATTGGTGCCATCTTTTGTGGATCGGGTATCGGATTGGGATTTACGTTCCATGGGTCAACGGGCGGAACGGATATTGTTGCCGCCATTATTAATAAGTACCGTGATGTGTCGCTCGGACGTGTGATGATGATTACGGATATCATTATTGTTACATCGTCTTATCTTGTCTTCCGTAATTGGGAGAAGGTGATTTATGGTTATGTCGTCTTGATGGTCTCTAGTTTCTGTGTCGATCAGGTAGTGGCATCGGCACGCCGAAGCGTGCAGTTCTTTATTATCTCGCAGAGATATAAGGAGATAGCTTCACGGATTGCAGTGTTTCCCCATCGTGGAGCCACTGTGATAGAGGCACATGGCTTCTATACGGGACAAGATGTGAAAATGCTCTTTATCATGGCTAAACGGCGAGAGAGTAATGTGATTTTCGATATTATCAATGAGATAGATCCACATGCTTTCGTCACGCAAAGCAATGTGATCGGCGTATATGGTGAAGGATTTGATAAGTTTAAAGTGCATACAAGGCATAGGGATGTAAATAAGCTCACGCCTGAACAGCGTAATCAGTTGAGCTAATACTTCCTGAGAAATAAGAATTCTTATCCGATCGGTTGTAACGACACAACATAAGGGGAAGACGAAATAGAAATGCCTGTACGAAAACGGAGGAATGCAGATATTCCCAACTAAGAATAGCCATATAGAGCTGCGCTAGGAGCTTTATATGGCTATTTTTCATCTCCGGTCATTAGGGCTCACCCGATAAACCTAGGAGAGTTGTGGGCTCACCCAAGAAATATGGAGGATCGTTTAGCCCGGGCCCCAAAAGACATTGTATCCTTGCAACACTGACCGGAC
>HF988442.1 GCA_000431975.1 Prevotella sp. CAG:924
GCTCTTGGCTGTATGATTCCCGCTATTAGGGCTTACTCGGGACTTGCACCCGTTAGATAATGCTCATGCCGAGCGTACAAAATAATGAAGCCGGCAGAGACATCCCTGCCGGCTTCATCCAAGATAATATCACTAGCCGTATTTTCAAGAACTAAATCCGAGAAACCGGTTTGAGATGATATCTATCAGCCGGTCGCGACCTCATTACAATCAAACAGGCAAAGATCTGAACGAACAGGCTGAATATAATAGGTAGTTTTTTAGTGCTCTTCTACATATTTCGCGATCCACGCACCGACTTCCTTCGTGCCGTAATGAGCACCACCCTCGACCTGAATCTCCGGTGTGCGTACGTTCTGGTCAAGAGAAGCCGTGCAAGCCTCACGGATGAGCGCTCCCTCCTCTTTCAGGCCGAAGTGCTCAAGCAGCATGGCGGCAGAGAGTATCTGGGCAAGGGGATTTGCCAGGTTCTTACCAGCCGCCTGGGGCCATGAGCCGTGCACAGGCTCAAAGAGCGGCGTATGCTCGCCCAATGAGGCAGAGGGTTGCAGACCCATAGAACCGGTGATAGCCGATGTCTCATCGGTAAGGATATCGCCGAAGGTGTTCTCCGTCACGATGACATCGAAGAAACGGGGCTCGGTGAGCACACGCATCGAGCAGTTGTCGATAAACATATAGTCGACCGTCACATCAGGATAGCTCGGTTCCATCTCCTTGGCTATCTGACGCCACAGACGGGAAGAAGCCAACACATTGGCCTTATCGACAACTGTCAGGTGATGATTGCGCTTCTGTGCGAACTCAAATCCCACCTTCAGAATACGCTCTATCTCAGGCCGGTAATAGATATCGGTATCATAAGCCTTGTCATTGTCCTGATACTTCTCACCAAAGTACATACCACCGGTAAGCTCACGGATCACAACAAAGTCGGCACCCTTAATCAGCTCTTCCTTCAAAGGCGAATTATGAAGCAGACAGTCGAATGTGGCCACAGGACGTACATTAGCAAAAAGACCCAATTTCTTGCGCATGGCAAGCAGACCGGTCTCAGGGCGCACTTTCAATGTAGGGTCGTTATCGAAACGGGGATCGCCCACAGCTGCAAAGAGCACGGCATCGGCATCCATACACGTCTTGAATGTCTCTTCGGGGAAAGGATCACCGCAGACATCAATGGCGTGGGCACCGCAAAGGGCTTCCTGATACTCAAACTGGTGGTTGAACTTCTTGGCAATGGCATCGAGCACGGCTGTAGCCTGGGGCATGATCTCCGGTCCGATACCGTCACCCGGGAGAATAGCAATTTTTAATTTCATATCTTTCTTTCCATTGAATATTTATACTTTAAAGGTGCCCTCCACAATATTGAGCATCTTGATGGTAGCCTTGATGGCCGCCTCTGTCTGATCGGCGTCGAGTCCGTGTGTACGGATCACCTTGCCATGATCGTCTTTCCAGGTGATCACCGTATTCACGAGGGCGTCTGTACGGCCGCCGGGCGGGATCGTGACAGAGTAGTTGGCAAGTAACGGGAACGTACGGTCGAGCTTTTCCTTATAGATCTTCCGCATGGCTTTCACAAATGCGTCATACTGACCGTCACCGGTAGCGTCAGCCTCATACGACACGCCATTGATCTCAACCTTGATGGATGCCAATGGCTTTAAGCCATAGGAAGTAGAAACCATATAGCTGACCAGCTTCACACGATCCTCAATGGTTTCATGATGCAGGACGTCAGAAACGATATAAGGCAGATCATCCTGTGTCACCACTTCCTTGCGGTCGCCTAGCTCAGTGATGCGCTTAGTCACCTTTTTCGTCTGCTCGGGGGTGAGCTCAAGGCCCAGTTCCTTCAGATTCTGAATGATATTGGCCTTACCGGAGTTCTTACCCAGCGCATACTCTCGTTTGCGGCCGAAACGCTCCGGGAGCAGATCATTGCTGTAGAGATGGTCTTTCTTATCACCATCGGCATGTACTCCGGCCACTTGGGTGAACACATTATCTCCTACAATGGGCGTATTCGGTGCTACGGCGATGCTACTGTAGCTCTCCACCAATCGGCTCACGGCATTCAACTGGCTCTCGTCGATGTGCGTAACGATACCCGCCTGATCTTTCAGCATGGCCTGGACGGAAGCCAAAGGAGCATTACCGCAACGTTCTCCCAGACCATTGACTGTGACATGGACGCCTGACGCACCGTTCATCACAGCGGCAAGGGTATTGCCAACAGCAAGGTCATAATCGTTATGGGCATGGAAATCAAAGCGCTTGCCGGGATAACGGGTCACCATCTCATGGAAATACTCACCACAATTGATAGGATTAAGAATACCCAATGTGTCAGGCAATAGAAAACGAGAGATAGGCTCATCCTTCATCGCATCCATCATCTGCCATACATAGTCGGGCGAATCCTTCATGCCGTTGCTCCAGTCCTCCAAATAGAGATTGACCACGAATCCCTGTTTCACAGCATAGGCGATCACACCCTTGATGTCGTCAATATGCTCCTGCGGGGTTTTCTTCAACTGCTGTGTACAATGCTTGTATGATCCTTTCGCCAGCAGATTCATCACATGGCAGCCACAATCCTTGATCCAGTCTACCGACTGTGTGCCATCGACAAATCCCAAGACTTCTATGCGGTCTATCATACCTTCCCGCTCCGCCATACGGCAGATATTCTTCACGGCCTCCTTCTCGCCTTCCGAGACACGTGCTGACGCTACCTCCAGACGGTCGACATTGACCGACTTCAGCAACTGACGGGCGATCATCAATTTTTCATGAGGAAGGAAAGAGACTCCACTGGTCTGTTCGCCGTCACGCAGCGTGCAGTCCATGATCTCTACAAATGGAAATGGATTATTCAAATGTAACATTATGCCTTGGATTTCTCATACTGCTCCACCTTGTCACGGTTCTGCACAAGGAAATCCACATCATCCAGACCGTTCATCAGGCAGTGCTTCTTATACTGGTTGATTTCAAAATGCTCGCTGTGCCCCGTTGCAAGATTGGTGACCGTCTGGTTGGGCAAATCAACTTTCACCTGCGTCTTATGATCCTTGTCTATGCTTTCGAAAAGCTCCTTCAGGAAAGCCTCAGAAACGACTACGGGAAGCACAAAGTTATTAAGCTCATTATTCTTGTGGATATCTGCGAAGAATGAACTGATCACCACACGGAACCCATAGCCTGCAATGGCCCAGGCCGCATGCTCACGTGAAGAGCCTGATCCGAAATTCTTGCCGGCTACGAGAATGACACCGGAATAATCAGGATTGTTAAGAACAAAGTCTTTTTTCAACGATCCGTCCTTGTTGTAACGCCAGTCACGGAAAAGATTGTCACCAAATCCCTTCTTATCCGTGGCCTTGAGGAAACGCGCAGGAATGATCTGGTCTGTATCTACATTCTCTAAAGGAAGAGGAATGCAGCTGGATGTAATAACATCAAATTTCTGTTTCATTGTCTTTTCTATTACTTTGATGGACACCTCTATATGTCCAAAGGAAAGGCCCTGACTATACCGTAGGATGTTTCTCGGACTTCACCATTGCTGCAGTCTGAGATCCCATCAAGTACGACACAGGGACTGTTTATAAAAACTACAAAGCCTATGGCTAAAAATCACATGAACTCACGTGGATCGGTCACCTTACCAGTGATGGCAGCGGCAGCGGCTACAAGGGGTGATGCCAGGAACGTGCGCGAACCGGGACCCTGACGACCCTCAAAGTTACGGTTACTGGTGGATACACTATATTTCCCTGCCGGAATCTTATCATCGTTCATTGCCAGACAAGCAGAGCAACCAGGCTGGCGAACTTCAAAGCCTGCCTCTGCAAGAACCTTGTCAAGGCCCTCATCCTCAATCTGCTTCTTCACTGTCCACGAGCCGGGGACGAGCCAGGCCACCACGTCTGCAGCTTTCTGATGTCCCTTGACGATGTTGGCGAAAGCGCGGAAGTCCTCTATACGGCCGTTGGTGCAGGCACCCAGGAACACATAGTCGACCTTATGGCCCAACAGCTTCTCTCCGGGCTCCAGGCCCATATACTTCAAACTCTTCTCAAACGAGGCCTTACCCTCCTCGCCGATCTCATCCTGCGTCGGCACACTACCCGTAATACCGATACCCATACCAGGATTCGTACCATAGGTGATGCGAGGCTCTATGTCTTCGCCGTGGAAGGTGAGTTCCTTGTCGAACACGGCATCCTCACCGCTCTTCAACTTGCTCCATTCTGCCACAGCCTTGTCCCAGGCCTCACCCTTAGGTGCATATTTCTTGCCCTTCAGATAAGCGAACGTCGTCTCGTCAGGAGCTATGAAACCACCACGGGCTCCCATCTCGATGGACAGGTTGCAGAGCGTCAGACGACCCTCCATACTCATGTCGCGAACCACCTGACCGGCATACTCCACGAAATAGCCTGTTGCTCCTGACGTGGTCAGCTGAGACATCAGATAGAGAGCCACATCCTTGGCGACAACGCCTTTGGGCAACTTACCCTCTATATTGATTCGCATGGACTTGGGCTTCTGCTGAAGGATGCACTGAGAGGCTAGTACCATCTCTACCTCAGAAGTACCGATACCGAAAGCCACGGCACCCACAGCACCATGGGTCGACGTATGAGAGTCACCACACACGATCGTCATGCCCGGCAGGGACAGACCGGTCTCAGGACCTACCACATGGATCACGCCATTCTCCTTGGTACCCATCTTGAATTCGGTCAGACCAAATTCCTGACAGTTCTTGTCCAATGTCTCAATCTGCTTACGTCCGACAGGATCTTCCACAGGCTTATCCTGGTCATGTGTCGGTGTGTTGTGATCAGGCATACAATACACCTGAGCCGGACGGAACACTTTCAACCCACGCTGACGCAGACCGTCAAAAGCCTGCGGTGAAGTCACCTCGTGACAATAGAGACGGTCAATATACAACTGGGTGGGACCGTCCTTGACGATCTGTACTACATGACTGTCCCAAATCTTATCAAAAAGAGTATTCATGATTATATATAAGTTTTAGTATGATGATTTCAGCCGGTTGTGCAAGCATATCCTCACAGTCGCCAGCCGATACTCTAAGCTCAATTTTTAAATTTGTTGATACAATCGATATATGCCTCTACCGAAGCAGTTACAATATCGGTGTTGGCACCGAAACCATAGTAGACATTCCCGTCATACTCCACCTGCATGTGTACCTTACCGACATCGTCCGATCCCTTATTGATGGCCTGGATGGTGAATTCCTTCAGGGTCATGTGCTTACGGACGATGCGCTTCAACGCCAGGATGGCCGCATCGACAGGGCCGTTGCCCGACGAACTCTCCTCAAACTTCTGACCGGCGATATCCAGTCCGATGCAAGCGACGCTCTTCACGCCCTTACCGGTGGTCACCTGGAGATAGTCGAGCTTCACGCTGTTATTGGCAGCCTTCTCGGCACCGGCAAGCATGAGTACGTCATCGTCGGTGATTTCCTTCTTTTTATCGGCAAGGCTGAGGAAATTCTTATAGATCTCATCCAGACGCTCCTCATCCTTTATGTCCACGCCGTTCAGCTCAAGACGATACTTCAAGGCTGCACGTCCTGAACGTGCCGTGAGTACGATGGCGTTATCATCAAGACCGATGTCCTTGGGATCGATGATCTCATACGTCTGTGCATTTTTCAATACGCCATCCTGATGAATGCCACTGGAATGTGCGAAGGCGTTACGTCCTACGATTGCCTTGTTAGGCTGTACGGGCATATTCATCAACGAACTGACCATGCGCGAGATGGATGTAATCTTCTGAGTATTGATATTCGTCTCGATACCTATGTCCTTATGTGTCTTCAGTATCATGGCTATTTCCTCAAGAGCAGTATTGCCGGCCCGTTCTCCTATGCCATTGACGGTCACTTCCACCTGACGTGCTCCGACGAGCACACCGTTCAGCGTATTGGCCGTCGCCATGCCCAGGTCGTTATGGCAGTGGGTAGAGATGATTGCCTTGTCTATGCCATCTACGTGATCGACAAGATACTTGATCTTTGCCGCATACTCATCAGGCAGGCAATATCCTGTCGTATCGGGGATATTCACTACCGTAGCACCTGCCTTTATAACAGCCTCCACCACACGGGCGAGATACTCATTGTCAGTACGACCGGCATCCTCGGCATAGAACTCCACATCCTCTACATACTGCTTTGCGTACTTCACTGCACGTACGGCACGCTCGAGAATATCCTCGCGGGTTGAGTTGAATTTATATTTAATATGATAGTCACTAGTTCCCAATCCTGTATGAATACGCTTATGCTTAGCGTACTTCAAAGCATCGGCAGCCACATCAATATCTTTTTCTACCGCACGCGTCAGGGCGCAGATCGTCGGCCAGGTCACAGCCTTGGAGATCTCCTCTACACTATGAAAGTCACCGGGAGAACTAACAGGGAAACCCGCCTCGATGACATCAACTCCCAACAGTTCCAGCTGCTTGGCCACCTGGATCTTCTCAACCGTATTCAACTGGCAACCGGGCACCTGCTCACCATCACGGAGGGTCGTATCGAAAACAAACAATCTCTCACTCATAATCGTATCTTTTTGTTTTGTGTAACTTTATCGTTCGCTGAATCTTATATATAAAAAAGCCTTCCCACTCACACGGAAATGGAAAGGCTTTATATAGCTCAAGCGTACTCACACTCTAACGCACCTTCTCATTTCCGGCTGTCTTGCGCAGTCGAATAATGTTAATAATGCTCAGAATGTGAATGCTCTGGTTCATATCGATTACTATTTTTATGTTTATGTGTCGTACCCACCATTCTGTGGATGACGATGCAAAGGTATATAAATTTCGCAAAACAAACAAGAGATTGTAAGTTTTTTATGTTGAAAACTTACAATCTCTTGCTATTTTCCGGAAAATTTCCTAATTTAGAACGGTACGGCACCCGGATCGCCCCCTAGAGGATCGTCATCACCATTGATGCGCGAGCCAATGATCTCACCTCCCCCGTCAATTACATCACTGGCAAGTGGACGCAAAGCAGCATCCTCAGGATTGGTAAAGCGCGTGTACTGGCCCTCAAAGTTGAGCAACACCGTGTCGGTCTTACCCTTACGGTGCTTGGCGATGATGATCTCTGCCTTTCCCTGCAGATCGTTTCCCTTCGGGTCTGTCTTGATGCCATAATATTCTGGACGATGGACAAATACCACCATATCGGCATCCTGCTCGATGGCACCCGACTCACGCAGGTCGCTGAGCTGAGGTCGCTTACCTTCATAACCTTCTCGGTTCTCCACAGTACGATTGAGCTGTGATAGTGCCATGACAGGAATATTCAACTCCTTGGCCAGACCTTTCAACGAACGTGAGATGGTGGACACCTCCTCCTGACGGTTGCCAAAACGGATACCACTGGCATTCATCAGCTGCAGATAGTCGATCATGATCATTCGGACACCTTTCTCACGTACCATGCGACGGGCCTTCGTACGAAGTTCAAACACCGACATAGCCGGCGTGTCATCTATATAAAGAGGTGCACCTTCGAGCTGATGGAGATTCTTATCAAAACGCTGAAGCTCATCCGGGCGGAGCTGTCCGTTCATAATGGCCTTACCATTGATCTCACAGACATTGGAAATCAGACGGTCGACAAGCTGTACGTTGCTCATCTCAAGAGAGAAGAAGCCAAGAGGGATACGCTGATCGACAGCAATGTTCTTCGCCAACGAAAGGGCAAACGAGGTCTTACCCATGGCAGGACGACCGGCGATAATCACAAGATCGGAATCCTGCCAGCCTGAAGTGAGATCATCGAGCTTATTGTAACCTGTAGAGATGCCCGTCAGACCAGAAGTATTACCCATAGCCTTCTGCAGAATGTCCTGAGCCTGCCGAATCACAGGATCGATCTGCGTAAAGTCCTGTGTCATATTCTTTTGGGACAGTTCAAACAAACTGCCTTCGGCCTTCTGCATCAGCTCATCAATATCCACAGTAGTGTCAAAGGCATCTGTCTCTAGCTGTGAGGCGAAAGAGATGAGTTGTCGGGCCATATACTTCTGCTGAAGGATCTTGGCATGGTATTCGATATTCGCCGAGGAAGCCACATGGGAAGACAATTCGAGGATATAGTCAGTACCGCCGACCTCATCGAAGGTACCCAGCTTCTGCAACTCGTTGGTAACCGTCATGATGTCGACAGGACGGTCATGAAGACTCAGACTCTGTATGGCTTCGAATATCTTTTGATGACGTGGTTCGTAAAAAGTCTCCGGATGTAATTTCTCAGCCACGAGCGAGAATGCATCCTTATCTATCATCAGCGCACCGAGCACTACACGTTCCACATCAAGGGCCTGCGGCTGCAAGTGGGCGTATGTAGGATCGATGGGAGTTGACACTTTGCGGCGGGTACGCGTACCGCCTTTACTTTGTGCTGTTGTAGGCATACGATCTATTTGTTTAGGGGGCAAAAATACAAAAAATAAATCATTCATAGGACTCCCGCTCTAAGATTTTGTATTATATTTGCAGTAGAATCAATTAGTAAAACAATGATCACCTTTCCTTGTGCGAAAATCAATCTTGGTTTGAATGTCGTCGCCGAACGCACCGACGGTTACCACGACATAGAGACCGTAATGTATCCCATCCCCCTCACCGATGCGCTAGAGATCAAGTTGATGGGTGAGGAATTTCCTTCCTCCGTGCCATGCGATCTGAAGGTCACCGGCCCTACCGCTGTCGATTGTCCCGAAGCGGATAACCTCGTCGTGAAGGCCTACAACCTGCTGGCCCACGACTTTCAGTTGCCCCGTATACATGCCCATCTCGTGAAGCGGATTCCCTCACAGGCAGGCATGGGTGGAGGATCAGCCGACGGAGCCTTTATGATCAGACTGCTCGACGAGCGCTTCCGCCTGAATATCGGCATCTCCGAGATGGAGCGCTATGCCGCCCGCCTCGGCAGCGACTGCCCCTTCTTCATCACCGCTGAGCCGGCCTACTGCACCGGACGAGGCGAGATCATTGAGCCGGCCGATGGACCAAGAGGTAATCTTCACGGCTACTGGATCGCAGTAGTCAAGCCTCCCGTGGCCGTCTCCACCCGCGAGGCATACGCTGCCCTGGATTGCAAGTGCCCTGCCAAGTGCTGTCACGATGTCGTACGCCAACCCATCACCACATGGCGTACCGACCTGACCAATGACTTTGAGGGCCCCATCTTTAGCCGCCATCCCCAACTGGCACAGATCAAAGAGCGACTCTACAGTATCGGAGCAATCTATGCAGCTATGAGCGGTAGCGGATCAGCCCTCTTCGGCATCTTCCACGAAGAACCGCAAAGCCTCAACAGTCATTTCCCCGACTGCTTTACGTGGCGACATGAACTGTAACCGACGGATATACAACCTCAAATACACGAAAAGACAGATCCCTCCTGATCCGTCTTTTCGTGTGGATAACCTACCTAATGCCCCATCAGTCCGAGCCACCTTCCACTTCCTTAGATATTAGACGCATGGCTTATTAGTACTTGTCTTTGAGTCAACGGCTGACGAGGACGGACAACTTGCGATTATGGGCTGCAGAGGGGCCTTTCCTTATCTGAAAAGAAGTATAAAAGTAAGAAAAGCGTTGGGAAAGAGAAATAAATTACGTATTTTTGCTCTATAAAAGCAATTATCCAAACATTATGGCAAGATTTAAAAGAATACTCCTAAAGCTCTCCGGCGAGAGTCTTATGGGAAAACAGAATTACGGTATTGATCCTGAACGTCTGTCCGACTATGCCCGTCAGATCAAAGAGGTGCACGATATGGGCGTACAGATCGCCATTGTCATCGGCGGTGGCAATATCTTCCGTGGCTTGAGCGGTTCGCAAAAAGGCTTCGACCGTGTGAAGGGTGATCAGATGGGCATGTGCGCCACGGTGATCAACTCCCTGGCACTCAGTTCCGCATTGGGCGCCATCGGTGTGAAGAACAAGGTACTGACCGCCATTCGCATGGAACCTATCGGTGAGTTCTACACTAAATGGAAAGCCATCGAGGCCATGGAGCAAGGCAACATCGTGATCTGTTCTGCCGGCACAGGCAACCCCTACTTCACCACAGATACTGGCTCATCACTGCGTGGCATCGAGGTAGAAGCCGACGTGATGCTCAAGGGTACCCGTGTCGATGGCGTATATACCGCTGATCCCGAGAAAGACCCGAATGCCAAGAAGTTCCATGACATCACATATAAAGAGGTATTGGACAAGGGTCTGAAGGTAATGGACCTTACAGCCATCTGCATGTGTCAGGAAAACAATCTTCCTATCTATGTGTTCAACATGGATATTGTGGGCAACCTGAAAAAGGTGCTCGATGGTGAAGAAATCGGTACATTGGTACACAATTAACATCCCGTCTTCTGAGACCTAAAGAAAGCGGAGAGCCCTCATTGAGCTCTCCGCTTTTTCTGTTCTATTTTCTTGTCCTTATTTTATTATAGAATCGTGAAAGTCGTCAATTGTTGCCATTCTATGAACGGACACCACTCCATTTGTTTTTAATGTAGATGATGATATTCATAATCACATACAAAGCAATGATTATGGCAAAACCATAAAGTTGGAAGAAGATCAGCAACAACGCACTGACCACAAGGAAGGTGTATCGCAACTCATTGCCTTTCCATCCCCAATGCTTGAATTTCAATGCGAACATTGGAATCTCGCTGACCAAGAGATAGCAACTCACCAGCATAAGCACTAGCAACCACAAACCGCCTGTCCGCTGATCGGGCATCTGCTCACTACGTGCTAAGATCAGAGCTGCCCAGAAAAGGGCGTTGGCAGGGGTTGCCAGGCCGATGAAGCCCATTGTCTGCCGTTCGTCCAGGTTGAACTTAGCCAGGCGAAGGGCAGAGAAGGCTGCCATGATGAAGGCACAGCCCGCCAGAATGTTCTGGTAGGGCTGCAGGAAAGCCGGGAACACGCACGCCTGCAACTCTGCGAAGAGTATTGCGGAGGGTGCCATGCCGAACGTGATGTCATCGGCCAGCGAATCCAGCTCCTTGCCTATGGGCGAAGGCACGTGCAACAGACGGGCCGACATGCCATCAAAGAAATCAAATACCGCTCCGACAATGATCATTACCATTGCCCACAGGGGTGAACCGTAGAATGCAAAGACCGTAGCGATACATCCGGAGATGAGGTTACAGCATGTCAGCGTGTTAGGTATATGTTTCCTTATCATCTTATTTCTTCAGTTTTGCAATCACAGTGAGGTCTCCCGTCGTCTTCTGACCCATCTTGACGCACACCTCAGCATCCAGTGGCAGAAAGACGTCGACACGGCTACCCAACTTGATAAATCCTAAATGCTCGTCTATATAGCATTCCTCACCTTCCTTTGCATAAGTGACAATACGACGCGCCACAGCTCCCGCTATCTGCCGGCAGAGCACATCCGTACCATCATCAGTAGTGATCATCACATCGGCACGCTCATTTTCCTCACTGGCTTTTGGCAGCCACGCCTTGTGATAATTGCCATTCTGATGTTTCACAAATTTTATCTTACCGTCTACTGGGAACCAGTTGGCATGTACATTAAAAAGGCTCATGAAAATGCTGATCATCAAGCGTTTATCATGAAAATACTCATTCTCCTCCACTTCCTCAATCACTACGATCTTACCGTCTGCGGGAGCAACTACAAGGCCGGATGTATCCTCCACATTGAGATAACGCACAGGACACTGATAGAAATTGAGGACGATAAGGTACACGACAGCGGCGATTACAAAAAAGACACCTGCCGGCCACTTGGTATCAAACCCATACCACAAAGCGGCCGTAATGACCACCAAGGCTATCAGGCTGTAGACCAAAGTATCGGTTCCTTCTCGATGTATTCTGATTTTTTTTAGTTTTCTTATTTTATTGCCTACCATAGGTAATAGAGTAATAGTATACGTATTTCGTGCAAAGATAGTCATTTTACATCAACCGACAAATTTATTTCGCATAAAACTGCATCTTTTAAAATATTTAGTTGTACTTTTGCACCCAATCTGGATTTATACAATGAAACAGACCATCTTAACATTTCTGCTATTACTGACATTTCATATTTCGGCACGAGCCCAGATGTTTAAAATGCTTACTGCTGACAATCAGTTGTCCAGCAGTATGGTCAATACCATTTACCAAGATCGTGAAGGAGAGGTCTGGATCGGCTCACAGAATGGTCTGACACGTTACAATGGGGCAGCCTTCCGCACATATCGTGAAAACGACCTTCCTTCACGCGGGCTCATCAACAGCTATGTCAACGCCCTCTATGAAGATCACCAAGGACATCTGTTCATAGGCACCTTAAAGGGCCTGCAAGTCTATGACCGGGCTACGGATTATTTTCAAACCATTCCTGCCGACAACAAGGAGAGACGTAACATATCTTCGATTATCCAGCGCGCCAATGGCGACCTGCTTGCCGCCTCGATCGGTGGAGGACTTTACCGTATCATCCAACGTGACGGCCAATTCTATGCCCACTACTTGCCAAAGTTCTCTCCCAGTAAATATATTTATACTATCTACGAAGACAAGCACCATACTTTATGGGTATTGACAAACGACAATGGCATCTTCTGCTATCCTCGCCATGGACGGGCATATCACTTTCCCGAATCGGTGACCAGCACGCCGATGGCTATCTGCCAGGACAATAAGGGCACTTTATACGTGGGCAGCCAGAAAGGCCTCTATCAGTACAACTATACCAAGCGTACATTCCTTCAAATTCCTCTTCCTAATAATATCCAATCCGCCATCACCTCTCTATATGCCAAAGGCGACAAGCTATTGATCGGTACCGACGGAAACGGAGTGCTGATTTATCAGCCGTCCACACATCATTTCCGTCAGGAAAATATACATACGCTTGATTTCGATCTTCAACGATCCAAGGTACATGCCATCACCCAAGACCGTCAGGGCAATTATTGGCTCGGTTTGTTTCAAAAGGGAGTGATCATCCTCCCAAAGACGGCATCCCGATTCCAGTATATAGGTTATAAATCGGCTACGCAAAATATCATCGGTTCGTGCTGTATCATGTCGATAGCTTCCTCACAGGACGGAACGATATGGATAGGTACCGACAACGATGGCCTCTACGGCATTGGACCTGACGGCCATCAACGGGCCCATTTCGCTCCTTCCAACTCTGGAGGCGCGCATACCATCAGTCCTACCGTGATGGCCATTTGTGCCGACAGTCGCGGCTCGTTATGGTTGGGATTCTATCAGAACGGACTCGCACGCATCAACCCCTCTACCGGATATTGTGATTATATCCATCTGCCGGGATTCACAAAATATCGTGATGCCGAGCATGTGTTCAGCATCGTCGAGGACCATCATCAGCATCTATGGATCGGCACTCACGGCGGCGGTCTCTACCGATTGGATCTAACCACCAACAAAGTGATCGAAGCCAACAAAACATACAAGATAACCAACAAGAGCATCAACTATAAATTTATTTCCTGCCTGTTGCCTACCCGCGATGATCATTTATACATCGGTACCTACGATGGTCTTGGATGTCTGAACCTGCGCACAGGCAAGTTCAATAACACCTATAAAGGTAACCGATTTTTACGCGGACAAACGATCTATTGTCTGAAGGAAGACCGACAAGGCATAATATGGATTGGCACCACACGAGGACTATACCAGTTGAATCCCCGTACACACAAGATCCGCCATTATGGCATAGCTGACGGACTTCCCAGTACAACCATTGCTTCTATTGAAGAAGACGCACAGGGACAGTTGTGGATCAGCACCCAGCACGGGCTGAGCTGCCTCAATCGTCAGCGTACCACCTTCTACAACTATTATGCCGGTGACGGCCTTCAAGGCAATGAATTTTCCAATGGAGCCAGTTGCGCTATCCGTGACTTACTCTTCTTTGGCGGAACGGGTGGAGTCACGTATTTCCGACCTGGAGCCATCGCTCCCCATGCCTTCCGACCCGACATCCGTATCATCAGTTTTTATGTCAACAATCAGGCTGTTCACGCAGGAATGCAGTCTGGCGGTAAAGATATTATCGATTGTGCAGTAGAACAGGCAGATCACTTCCATTTGTCCTACCACGACAACAGCTTCAGTATCGAGTTTTCCGCCATGCAGCTCTATAGCCCGGAGCGTATCGTCTATGAATACTCTATGGATGATGACGCATGGATCGCCCTACAGCCGGGTGTCAACCGCGTAAGCTTTGTCAATCTTTCGTCCGGGGCCCACCATTTCCGCGTCCGTGCCCGCAACAACGATTCTTACTCTTCCATCCGTGAGATCACTGTGATCATCACACCGCCTTGGTATGCTTCATGGTGGGCTTACACGCTCTATCTGCTGCTGTTCATCACCGCCATCGTTCTCTACCTGCGCTATCGTCAACAACGCTATGAGATGGAAGTGGAGATCATGGAACAACAACATCACAAACAGATGAATGAAGCCCGTCTGCAGATGTTTACCGATATCACCCATGAGATCCGTACACCTATGACACTCATCATGTCACCTTTGGAGAAGCTCATGGCCATCGACCACGATGACGTGCGTCACCGTTACTATCTCACCATCTATCACAATGTCGAGCGTATCCTCGCCCTGGTAAACCAGATGATGGACATTCGCAAGATCGAACGCGGACAGATGCAGCTACAATTCACAGCTACCGAAATTGTCGCTTATATTCGCGACATCTGCCACTCATTCGAATATCAGGCACAGAACAGAGGAATCGACTTTCATTTCCACACTGAGATATCCTCACAGGAAGTATGGATCGATCCTCATCATTTCGACAAGGTGATTATCAATGTGCTCTCCAACGCCTTCAAATACACACCAAAGGGCGGACGCGTTGATGTAAAAATCCTAGGGATCACCTTACCATCCATAGAGAACCATAACGGCACACTGACGATCGTCATCAGCGATACAGGGACAGGTATCCGTCCCGAAGATCTCAACCGTATCTTCGACCGTTTCTATCAGGGTCGTCGCGGACTTCGTATGTCGGTGATGGGCACCGGTGTCGGTCTGCATCTCACCCGGTCACTCATGGACCTGCACCACGGCACCATCACGGCCGCCAACAATACAGAAGGACCGGGCTGTCACTTCACCATCACGCTACCGCTGGGACATGCCCATCTGAAAAGCACCGAGATGGTGACGCCAACCCGGAAACAGATTTCGGAAACACAAGGTGATTATGACAATAGGTTATCAGACGACAATAGCGTGACATCAGTTTCCGATGAAGATCCTACAGCTCGTATTGCCATCGATGCGCTCTCTCCGGCTGTTGATGTGCAAGACTGCCAACAGTCGAAAACCCGCTACCACGTCCTCGTAGTGGAAGATGACGAAGAAATACGTCGATACATCTGTGAGGAACTGGGGGCCGACTTCCACATGCATGAGTGTAATAATGGTGAGGATGCTCTGAATTATGTACTCCGTCAGAAGCCCGACCTGGTCATTTCCGATGTAATGATGCCGGGAATGGACGGATTTACTCTTTGTTCAAAAATCAAACACAACATAAACGTCAATGAGACTCCGGTGATTCTCCTCACGGCTAAGACACAAGAGCGCGACAACATAGAAGGTCTCGCCCAAGGTGCCGACGCCTATATCACTAAACCATTCAGCGTAGCAGTACTGCGGTCGACCTGTTTCAACCTCATCCGTGTACGTATGCTGCTACGCCACAATTACAGTGGACAACAGGAACAACAGGATAAGGTTGAACAGCTGGAGTTGGACACTCCCGATAAGCAACTGATGGACCGCATCATGAAAGTCATCAATGAGAACATGAGCAATCAGCAGTTCACCGTTGAGATGCTTGCAGACAAAGTCGGTATCAGCAGAGTTCACCTGCACCGTAAGATGAAGGAACTCACCTCACAGACCACCCGCGACTTTATTAAGAATGTACGGTTGCGACAGGCTGCCCAATTGCTTAAGGCCCGGCATCAGAATATCAGCGAGGTTGCCTACATGACTGGATTCACCTCCGCCGCCCATTTCTCCACTGCATTCAAGTCGCTTTATGGGGTTACGCCTACTGAGTACATGAATGAAAGCGAAAAGACCGACAACGTATAAATAATCCATAATAAGAGAGGGAGAGGACCTTGTTTCTCTCCCTCTCTTGTTGATTTCAGCTCCTTGTTACCTTTGTGAAACTATCTGTTACATATTTCCCTCTTGAAAAAGGATAGATATACTATCTTTGCAAAGTACTAAATTAATCCATAAAAATGAAAACTGCAAAGAAACTGATTTTTACTATTGCGACCTGTGCCTGCGCTCTTTCTGCCCATGCTCAGAATCCGATCATTCCTACATGGTACACTCCCGATCCTGCACCTTACGTTCATGGAGACACCCTCTATCTGTTCACCGACCATGACGAAGATGATGCGCAATATTTCAAGATGAAGGACTATCTGCTCTTCTCCACTACCGACATGGCCAACTGGACCTATCGTGGCACCCCGTTGTCTACCGCCACATTCTCATGGGCTCGTCAGGGTGACAACGCCTGGGCAGCTCAATGTGTTGAGCGTAACGGTCGCTGGTACTGGTATGTGGCTATCGAAGATTCCACACTCCACCAACATTGCATCGCCGTAGCATCGGCTCCCTCTCCCACCGGTCCCTATACAGACCCTCTGGGACACGCATTGGCCAAAGGCGACGACCGTTATATCGATCCCTCTGTCTTTATCGACAAAGACGGACAGGCCTATCTCTTCTGGGGTAACAACGGACTGTGGTACGCACCCCTCAACGAAGACATGATCTCTCTGAAAGAACCTGCCCGTCAAGTCAACGTAGACGACTCTACCGCCTTTGGCCCAAAGGTGATGAAGACATCATGGAAGGGTGAGAGCAGGATGATGACAGGCTATGAAGAGGCTCCCTGGATCTATCGTATCGGCAACACTTATTTCTTGGAGTATGCTGCCGGAGGCATTCCTGAGCATTGGGCTTATTCCACGGCCACCAATATCAACGGTCCCTGGACCTATCGTGGCCGAGTGATGAATGAGTCTCCCCGCAGCTTCACCATCCATGGCGGCTCAGTCAACTTCCGCGGTCATGACTATATGTTCTACCACACTGGCATGCTGCCCAATGGAGGCGGCTTCCGACGTTCAACAGCCGTCGAGGAGTTCCAGCGCGGCAAGGACGGCAGTATCCCTCTTATCCCCATCACCGACAAGGGAGTTAAGCCCATCGCCACACTCTCACCCTATCAGC
Organism: Prevotella sp. CAG:924; assembly: GCA_000431975.1. GTDB lineage: Bacteria > Bacteroidota > Bacteroidia > Bacteroidales > Bacteroidaceae > Prevotella. The sequence goes on from HF988442.1 coordinate 17,408, forward strand.
GCGTAGAGGCTGAGACCATGGCGGCAGGCTATGACCTCAAGACCGACCGTCAGGCCGGTGACCAACACTGGCTTACACGCATCCATAACGGATCATGGCAGAGCCTGCGAGCCGTCGATTTCGGCAAAGGTGCCCAATCGTTTACAGCCCGTGTCCGTGGCATCGATGGTGGCAGCATCATCGTCATCGTTGATGGCAAGACCATTGCCACCCTGCCCGTAGCAGCCAATACCGACTGGCACAACATCACGGTTCCTATCACAAACTCACCTACCGGCATCCATGATCTCACCTTGCTGTATAGCGGTGGAGACAAGGAGCTCCTCGAAGCTGACTGGTGGCAGATGAAATAACCCATCTTAAAAACCATGATATCATGTCTATCAAAAGCCTATTTTCCTACTTTCTACTCTGTGCCGGCATGACTTTAGTCTCCGGCACAGCAAGCGCACAGACCGACAGCATCCTGTTGCGGACCACCGCAGCTCCAACCAATGAGCACGGATTCGACTATCCGCGACTGGACAACGAACACCGCGCCTGGTTTCGTGTCCATGCTCCCGAGGTGCACCGTTTCCAAGTGGATATCTGCGGTAAGAAATACGACCTTACCAAAGATGCCGAGGGATGGTGGACAGGCCATACCGATCCGCTCGTTGTCGGATTTCACTATTACTTCCTAGTCGTCGATGGCTTCCGTGTGAGCGACCCCGCCAGTTGCACCTTCTATGGCTGCAGCCGCGATGCCTCCGCACTGGAAGTGCCCGAAGGACCGGAAGGCGACTACTACCGTCCCCAGCAGGTTCCTCATGGCCAGGTGCGTGCCGTGACTTACTACGCCGGCAGCCAACGGCAGTTCCGCCGGTGCTATGTCTACACACCTGCAGAATATGAGACCAACTCAACCCGCCGCTATCCTGTTCTCTATCTACAGCACGGCTTCGGCGAAGATGAGACGGGATGGAGCACACAAGGCTACATGTACAATATCCTCGATAATCAGATAGCCGAAAAGAAATGTGTGCCCATGATCGTTGTCATGGAAAGCGGCGACATCGAGAATCCCCGCGGCAGCAATGACCGGAGCAAGTTCAACACTTTCGGTGCTACCTATGATACGCTGCTTGTCCGCGATCTGATACCGATGATCGACAGCACCTTCCGCACGCTCACCGACCGTGACCATCGTGCCATGGCAGGCCTGTCATTCGGAGGCAAGCAGACCTTTGATGTCACACTGACACACCTCGACAAGTTCTCTTATATCGGCGGGTTTAGCGGTGCCATCTTCGGGCTCGATCTGAAGACCGCCTACAATGGCGTCTTCACTGACGCGGCAGCCTTCAACCGCAAGGTGCACTATCTGTTCCTGGGATGCGGCACAGAAGAGAATATGGGAACAGCCCAGCTCGCCCAGTCGCTACGTGATATGGGCATCCGAGTCGACACTTTCATCTCGCAAGGTACAGCACACGAGTGGCTCACCTGGCGCCGTTGCCTCAACGCTTTCATACCCCACCTGTTCAAAGCAGAATAACAGCTACGACAAAACAAATATCAACAAGCAAAAACAATCCAATGAAAAAAATTACTATCACCCTTTTAGCTATGCTGACGGCCTTTCCTGTTTTTGCACAACGTCCTATCATACAGACAAAGTTCACCGCCGATCCGGCACCGATGGTTCACCGCGACACCGTCTATCTCTACACGACACACGATGAGGACGATGCTGAGGGATTCAAGATGCGGGACTGGCTTCTCTACACCTCTACCGACATGGTAAACTGGACCGACCACGGAGCCGTAGCCTCACTGAAAGACTTCAAGTGGTACGACGGTGACAATGGCGCCTGGGCCGAGCAGGTGATCTACCGCAACGGCAAATTCTATATGTATTGTCCTATCCACGGTCATGGTATCGGCGTACTTGAAGCCGACTCCCCTTATGGTCCTTTCCGCGATCCTATCGGTAAACCCATCGTCTGGCAAAAGGAACACTGGAACGATATCGACCCCACTGCCTTCATCGATGAGGATGGACAGGCCTATCTCTACTGGGGTAACCCCAATGTCTACTATGTCAAGCTCAACGAGGACATGACCTCCTATTCAGGAGAGATCCACATGCTGGAGAATCCCGATCACTATCAGGAAGGCCCTTGGTTCTACAGACGTCAGGGCCACTACTATCTGGCTTACGCCTCCACCTGCTGCCCGGAAGGACTAGGCTATGCCATGAGCGACTCTCCCACAGGTCCCTGGACCTTCCGTGGTTACATCATGTCTCCCACAGAACGCACACGAGGCAACCATCCCGGCATCATCGACTATAAGGGACATTCCTATATCTTCGGCTTTAACTACGAGCTTAACTACCGTATCTGCAACGAGCACCATGAGCGCCGCTCCGTACATGTAGCTGAGATGCACTACAATCCTGACGGTACCATCCAAGAGGTGCCCTACTGGTCTGAGACCCGCCTGGAGCAACTTGGACACTTCGATCCTTTCCGCCGCGTAGAGGCCGAGACCATGGCCTGGGGATGGGGATTGAAGACCGGAAAGAAGGCCGACGGCAACATCTACGTCAACAACATTGATAATGGAGAATACCTCGAAGTACAAGGTGTAGACTTCAAGAAAGGTGCACGACAAATCTCCATGACAGCTGCCGCCACGGAAGCCAGCACCATTGAAGTACGTCTCGATAGCGTGGCCGGCCCGCTGGCCGGCATCATCAAGGTGACACCCACCGGCTCTATTGACACCTACCACGCCTTCACCGCCAAACTCAAGAAAATAGGTGGCATTCACGATCTTTACTTCTGCTTTAAAGGACAAACAGGCAAAGACGCGCTACGCTTAGACTGGTGGCAGATGAGATAAAGCAAGTTCACAAACGATATCAATAATAAAAAATTCTCTGCAACACGTCAATGACTCCTTTCTATGAGTCATTGACGTGTTTTTTGTATTCCAAAATATTGCTGTCCGGTAAAAAAGGAAATGGCAT
>HF988443.1 GCA_000431975.1 Prevotella sp. CAG:924
TTGGATATGAAAAAAGGGCGTGCCGGAATTTTGATACACCCTCTATCCTTTATCGTGCATGACAGCAACGACAGACTCCTAACGCCAAATGCGGACCAGCCATGCTAAAGCAACTTCATAGTGTGATTTCTTACGGAGAATATTCTATTTTGATCTTAAATTCCTCAGAAATCGACGAAAATTAATAAAAGATTGAAATTTTATTTGGTCGTTTCATTTTAATTTGATACCTTTGCTCCTGCAATTAAGATAAGACCTGCTACGAAGCATATCTTTCCGCAAAGAATGCCCCGATAAAGATCTTAACCACGAGACGAATATCATTACATCCTCAGCCCTTCCCTCGAGCAGGCATAGGGGTAGTGCATTCAACATCCTTTGGACAAGGAGTGCCGTACTACAAGGTTTAATAATAACCGCTGCAAAGTCTAAAGCAGCACAAATGTACATAAGTATATGGCAGAAATGAATTTTGGTGGCGTTGTAGAAACAGTGGTCACCAGCAAAGAGTTCTCATTGGAAAAAGCACGTGAAGTACTGAAAAATGAAACCATTGCAGTAATCGGTTATGGTATCCAAGGCCCCGGCCAGTCGTGCAACCTTCGCGACAACGGCTTCAACGTCATTGTAGGCCAGCGTCAGGGAAAGACTTTTGAGAAAGCAAAGGCTGACGGTTGGGTACCCGGAAAAACACTGTTCTCCATTGAGGAGGCTGTTCAGAAAGGAACTATCATCTGCATGCTGCTCTCCGACGCCGGTCAGATTGCCGTATGGCCCAAAATCAAACAATATCTCACCAAGGGAAAGACCCTTTACTACTCACATGGCTTCGCCATCAACTGGCAGGACCGTACGGGCGTCGTTCCTCCCAAGGACATCGATGTCATCATGGTGGCTCCTAAGGGATCGGGCACCTCTCTCCGCACCATGTTCTGCGAGGGCCGTGGTCTGAACTGCTCTTACGCCGTGTATCAGGATGCCTCCGGCCATGCCGAGGAGAAGACACTGGCCTTCGGTATCGGTATCGGATCGGGCTATCTGTTCAAGACGACCTTCCAGCGTGAGGCTACATCCGACCTGACCGGTGAGCGTGGCTCACTGATGGGTGCCATTGAAGGTCTGTTCGAGGCTCAGTATGACACACTGCGCGAGCACGGACACTCTCCCTCGGAGGCTTTCAACGAGACCGTTGAGGAGCTGACACAGAGCCTTGCCCCGCTGTTTGGCGAGAAGGGTATGGACTGGATGTACGCCAACTGCTCCACTACCGCCCAGCGCGGAGCACTCGACTGGGCTCCCCGCTTCAAGGCTGCCATCAAGCCTGTGATGGAATGGCTGTACCTGAGCGTGAAGACCGGTATTGAGGCTCAGATCGCCATCGACAAGAACTCACAGCCCGACTATCGTGAGAAGCTGAACAAAGAGCTGCAGGACATGCACGACATGGAGATGTGGCGTGCAGGTGAGACCGTACGCAAATTGCGTCCGGAGAACAATTAACCGACAACAGGGATTAAATTGAGAATAAATTAGAAGCCCAAGACTCGTTGCTGAGTCTTGGGCTTCCTTGTTTCTTATTAGCTGCTCCTTTGAGCATCTGATATTTTCTGTTATCTGACAAGCCGGATCCGGCCGACCTCCATACATATCTTCTCTTCGTGTACGAGATATTCCAATGCCTCACGAATGAGGAGGGTGGGATATTTCAGCGAAGTCACCTCGTCCATTCCATGAGATTTGCCATCATCCAGCACAGCCACGATACATTTTATCACTTCTTCGACAGGCACCATCCTTCTCTGCTCCACCTCGTCTTCCACTTCCTTTCCCCTCTTCCTGTTTGCGATGCACACATCACACGAGCCACAATCCTTCGTGTCCGTCTCTCCAAAATAACGGAGGAGCTGCCGGGAACGGCATACGCTATCACTGCCGGCATATTCTATCATTGCCTGGATACGGTTGGCATATTGCGTCTTGCGGTTGTCGTACACCTCCGGAGTGAGGATGACATTCTCGGGCCGCACACGCCCCTGCACATAAGAGACGAGTGGCTCCCGACGCTGCGGGACAAACTGCAATATGTTACGGTGATCGAGGGCGGAGAAGGCCTGATAGACCTGATCGACTGTCATGCCCGCATCCTGCGCGACAATCTGCAGCTCGATATTCATGAAATCGACAAACACACCACCATAGAAACGGAGAAGGCTGTTGATGGCTTTCTCCTCCATGGGCGCCATCTCCCGCAACCGATAGAGATCCTCACGCCCGAGCAGGAACCGGAGACGCGCCGACGCATGAGGATCCTCATCATAGCACAGATAACCGGCCGCCGTGAGCAAATGGAGGCAGGAATTGACCCGCAGGGGAAAGAAACGGAACGTCTTGCAAAACGTCTGCAAGGCAAAGGAATAGGTATGGTTCATGCCCCTTCCCTCCGCCACCTGAAGGAAATCGGAGAGACGGTCGTACACATTGGCAATAAACTCCTTGGGAGGATATTCATTTTCCACCCTGGCCAACAGCTTGGCACGCTCATTACCGTTCCAGAAAAGGATGGCATAGGCACGCCGCCCGTCACGGCCGGCACGGCCGGCCTCCTGGAAGTAAGCCTCTATGGAATCGGGTGCGTCGTAGTGGATCACGAGACGCACATCGGGCTTGTCGATACCCATGCCAAAAGCATTGGTGGCTACCATCACCCGCTTCTTATCCTGCGTCCAGTCTTTCTGGCGATCGTCCTTCACACTCGGATCGAGCCCGGCATGATAATAGGTTGCCGAGATGCCGGCCTGGACAAGCGCCTCTGCTACCTCCGGACAATGCACACGCGAACGCACATAGACGATGGCACTGCCCGGCACGGAACGCAGGATATGGAGCATCTCCTGCATCTTATTGTCTGTCCGGCGCACCACGTACGACAGGTTCTTACGCTCGAAGCTCATCCGAAAGACATTCTTCGTCGTGAAGCACAGCCGCTCCATGATGTCTCCCATCACCTGCGGAGTGGCGGTGGCCGTCAGGGCCAATACCGGCACATCGGGCTTCAGACTACGAAGATCGGCGATCTTCAGATAGGAGGGCCGGAAGTCATATCCCCATTGGCTGATGCAGTGAGCCTCATCCACCGTGATGAAGCTCACCTTGATGCGCTTCAGCTTCTCTAGGAAGAGCGGGGACGCGAGCCGCTCGGGCGAGAGATACAGCAATGTCACGCCTCCGAAGATCGCATTCTCGAGCGTCGTGACGACCTCGCTCCGCGTCATGCCCGAATAGATCGCCGCCGCCCGGATGCCTCTCTTGCGCAGATGGGCCACCTGGTCTTTCATCAATGCTATGAGCGGCGTCACGACCAGGCACACGCCCTCCATGGCGAGGGCAGGAACCTGGAATGTCAGGCTCTTGCCTCCACCCGTCGGCATGAGGCCGAGGGTGTCGTGCCCCCCGGCGATGCTCTCGATAATCTCGCGTTGTATGCTGCGGAATTCGTGATACCCCCAATAGGTCTCAAGAATTTCCTGAAACTTGTCAGCCATGGCTTACCTTTTTAATGAGACAGAATGGGCCGGGACATATCCCGGCCCATTCTGACATTCAGTCCGTCCTTACCGACTGTTGTCATTCTCCTTCTCTTCTTTTTCTTCTTTGTCTTCTTTGTCTTCCTTCTCCGCCGGACGAATATCCTCGATCTGCAACTGTACCTGGTTGCGCTTAAACACATTGTCCTCGATGGTATAGGCTATATCGAACGAGCGACGCGACTTGATATATCTGGCCGAGGCGCTCTGACCGAAGGCAATGCCATTGACGACTGTCCCCGACTTGGAATCGACAAGCTCCAGCTTGATGTGCTCCTGTTGGCGCCCCACCACCTTGCTCGTGCCATAGTCGTACACACCTGTCGTGCAGAACAACGGCTTCGTATTGCCAGGACCGAAGGGTGAGAACCGCTTCAGATCGTTATGCAGCCGCTTGGTGATGTCCTTAAACTCAATCTCCGAGTCGATATACAGGATAGCCTCTGTCTGTTCGGGCTGGATGTGCTCCTCCACATACTTCTGAAAGCGACGGCGGAACTCCGGGATGTCTGCCCAGCGAAGCGTCAGACCGGCCGCATAGGTATGCCCCCCGAAATTGAGCAGCAGGTCGCGGCAACTCTTAATGGCGGAATAGATGTCGAATCCCATCACCGAACGTGCCGAGCCCGTGGCAAGATCGCCATCGCGCGTAAGCACCACCGTAGGCTGGAAATAGATCTCCATCACCCGGGAGGCGACAATGCCGATGACACCCTTCTTCCAGTTCTCGTCATAGAGCACGATGCTGTGGTGGGGTCTCTGCTTGTCGAGCTTGGCAACAATCTGATTGGCCTCCTCGGTCATCTGCTTGTCGATGTCCTTGCGCTGCTCATTGTACTCATTGATGTGGCGTGCCTCTCTCAGGGCAATGCTGAAATCCTTCTCCACCAGGAGATCGACACTCTCCTTACCGTTCTCCATACGGCCCGACGCATTGATGCGGGGTCCGATCTTGAAGATGATGTCGCTCATGGAGATGTCGCGCCCACTCAGACCACAGATGTCTATGATGGCCTTCAAGCCCACGGAAGGATTCTGATTGAGCTGTTTCAGACCGTGGAACGCAAGGATGCGGTTCTCGTCCACCACCGGCACGATGTCGGCGGCGATGCTCACCGCACAGAAATCGAGCAAAGGGATGAGGCGGGAGAACGGGATGCCGTTGTTCTTGGCAAATGCCTGCATGAACTTGAACCCTACCCCACAGCCACACAGATGCTTGAAAGGATAAGTGTCGTCGGGTCGCTTGGGATTGAGAATGGCCACAGCCTCCGGCATCTCCTCATCGGGTACATGATGGTCGCAGATGATGAAGTCGATGCCCAGTTCCTTGGCATGGGCGATCTCCTTAATGGCCTTAATGCCGCAGTCGAGAATGATGATGAGCTTGACGCCCGTCCGTCTGGCATATTCGATGCCCTTATCGCTCACGCCATACCCCTCGTCGTAACGGTCGGGGATGTAGTAATCGATATTGGAATAAAACTGCTGCAAGAATTTATACACCAACGCTACCGCCGTGCATCCATCTACATCATAGTCGCCATACACCAAGATACGCTCCTTCCGTCCCATGGCATCATTGAGCCGGTCGACGGCAACATCCATATCCTTCATGAGGAAAGGGTTGATCAGGTCGGCCAATTGCGGACGGAAGAAGCGCTTGGCAGCACTCTCCGTCGTGATGCCGCGGCGAATGAGCAGACGAGTCAGAATGGGGCTCATGTTCAGCTTCTCGGCCAGTTCTTCAGCCGCTTGCTTGTCCTTTGGTGTCGGTGGTTGATAGCTCCATTTGAAATGCATTTATATTGTTTTTTGTTTTTCTATTTTCAGGGAGGTGTCAAGCCATGTCGGCTATAACAGACAATACCTCGCTTCAAAGTTACAAAAATATTACGGAAAAACCGAGACGGTACTAACATTTTTATAGTTTATTGCAGGTTATGACAACACAGGCCAACAAAGGAGAAAAACGGCCGGAAGAGATGTTGGCCTCATGACGCCGGCCGCTGATCGGGGCAGACAAAGGAACGGCCATGTCCTCTGTACGCTCTGATCCGCAGCCCTACACGCAGAGCGAAATGGGGCCGGCACACACCAACCGTCATCAGAGCACGAATATTTATTTTGCAGTCTTACCCGATATCTTCAGACCTCTCATTGCGATTCGGGATAAATAAAACGACAGGCGGCGAGAGGAAAATACATCCTTTCGCCGCCTGCTGTTTTTTATCTGTCTAAGAACGGATGGACACATATTGCCCACCCTCAATCTCCTTAATCTTGGAAATAGACGCGCTTCACACGGTTACTGATGCCCGTGAGCACCTCATAAGGTATCGTGTCGAGGATATCGCTGAGCACTGTCACCGGCAGATGGTCGCCGAAGATCTCCACGCTGTCGCCTTCCTTGCAATCGATGCCTGTGACATCGATCATCGCCACATCCATGCAGATGTTGCCCACATACTCCGCCTTCTTACCATTGACCAGACAATAGGCATGACGGTTGCCGAGATGACGGTTCAGGCCATCGGCATAGCCGATAGGAATGGCGGCTATCACGCTGTCGTGGTCGATCGTGCCCTTACGGCTATAGCCCACAGTATCGCCGGCCGGCACATGACGCAGCTGCAGGATTGTCGTCTTCAATGTCGACACATTGTTCAATATTCCATTGGTACGGGGATCGATGCCATAGAGACCCAGACCCAGACGGCACATCTCCATCTGACGCTCGGGGAAATGCTCAATACCTGCAGAATTATCAATGTGACGGAGAATCTTATGGTCGAAGGCGGCCTGCAGCTTATCGCTGCCGCGACGGAACTTGGCATACTGCTCTGCAGAGAAATCGTCAAAGTTGTCGCTGTCCGATCCTACGAAGTGAGAGAATACGGAACGAGGAATGATAGCGTTCTGATGCTTCAGCCGATCGATAAGCTCATCCATGTCCTTATCCGGATCGAAACCGAGACGGTGCATGCCCGTATCGAGCTTGATATGGACCGGATAGTTGGTGATGCCCTCCTTCTCGGCAGCCTTCACAAGGGCATCGAGCAGACGGAAGGAATAGACCTCAGGCTCAAGATCGTAGTCGAACATGGTCTTGAAGGCCGACATCTCGGGATTCATGATCATGATGTTCGACGTGATGCCGTTGCGGCGGAGCGTTGCTCCCTCATCGGCCACTGCCACGGCAAGATAGTCGACCCGATGGTCTTGCAGCGTCTTGGCGATCTCCACGCTGCCTGCGCCATAGGCGTCGGCCTTGATCATGCAGACGAGCTTCGTCTCAGGCTTCATGAAAGAGCGGTAATGGTTGAGGTTCTTCACCACGGCATTGAGATTCACCTCCAACACCGTCTCGTGCACCTTCTCCACCAGCAACTCTGTGATACGGTCGAATCCGAAGGCACGCGCACCCTTCAGCAAGATCACCTCATCGCGCAGCGTCTGAAAGGCCTCACTGCGGATGAAAGCCTCCACCGACTGGAAGAAGCACTTGTCGGCAATCTCGATCTTGTCGGCATACTGGGTTATCACACTACCGATGCCGATGAAACGCTGTACGCCGCGCTTAACAGCCAGACGGTTCACCTCAGTATAGAGCTGATCGGGAGCCACGCCACTCTGCATGATATCGCTCAAGATGAGTGTGCGGCGACGTCCGCGATGATCGGGACGACGATTCATAAAGTCGAGTGCTATGTCGAGTGAATTAATGTCGCTGTTGTAAGAGTCGTTGATCAGCGTACAGCCATGACGGCCCTGCTTCACTTCAAGACGCATGGCAATGGGCTCCAGACGAGTCATGCGCTCTGCAAGCACGTCGGGCCGCAGACCCAGATAGAGGGCCACAGCAGCACAGATGACGGAACACGTCACCGAACCGTCGTCGATGAACGGCAACTCATAGCTATGAGCCTCTCCACCTTTATATATATAGGTAATACGCGTAGAAAGCTCTTTCTTCTCTATTGAGGCGACATACATCGGAGCCTCCTTGTCGAGGGTAGACCAGCATAGCTTCTCCCCCTGGAAATCAGACAGGGTATCGACCGTGCTCTTCACCGTCGCATCATCCGCGCCGTACACCAATACCCGCGCATCGTGGGCCAGAAGAAGCTTCTCGCGGCACTTGGCCTCCATCGAGGCGAAATTCTCCTGATGGGCAGCACCCAGATTGGTCAGCACGGCGATGGTCGGCTGGATGATGTCGCGCAAAGGCAACATCTCGCCCGGCTGGCTGATACCAGCCTCAAAGACGCCTACCTGCGTGTCCTCATTCATCAGCCATACCGACAGAGGCACACCAATCTGTGAATTGTACGAACGTGGTGAACGCGTCACATTGTAGTCGGCGGAAAGCAACTGGTAGAGCCACTCCTTCACCATCGTCTTACCATTGGAACCGGTAATGCCGACAATGGGGATGTTGAACTCATCACGATGACGCTCTGCCAGACGCTGAAGGGCCTCACGCGTGTCGGGCACACGAAGGAAATTGGCATCAGGATAGGTGGTGTCGCAGGCGGCAGGCACCTCCGATACCACAAAGTTGCGTACTCCCCGGCGATAAAGCTCAGGAATATAATGGTGTCCGTCGTTGCGTTCGGACTTCAAAGCAAAGAAAAGCGTCTCCTCAGGAAAACAAAGGGAGCGGCTGTCGGTGAGCAGAAAGCTGATCGTAGTGTCACTCCGGCCGTAGCGTCGTGCTCCGATGAGCGTTGTCACTTTTTCGATCGAATAAGTCATTTCCAGTTATTCTTTTATTTACACTGCAAAAGTATTAAATTTCTCTTTGCCATGGAAAGAAAAACTTGTTTTTTTTCTTTTCACCCTACTCCAACCCCTGCCACACAGTCACGGGCCTCACACAAAGTACCCAATCATCCGAATGAAAACTTCTGCCGTGACATTATCGACTATAACGTTATAACCATCTGATCAGCAATGCCATTGTATCCATATAAATTCGTACGAGAACCATCGTCATGCACAACTCAGACAATTAAGTTCAAGCTGCTTTAGACCGCAACCGCTTTAATTATTTTATATCACTACTGTCCCGTTAAAAATGGGAATTGGTCT
>HF988444.1 GCA_000431975.1 Prevotella sp. CAG:924
TTTAGCCTTTTTACGATAGTCCCTACATACACGGTAGGGACGCGGTCAACAGTAGCGGCCATCAGACAGGTGTAATCAAATCCGGTGCTGTTGGCCGATGGTGTGATGGGCTTGTTCCAGTCGATGTGTCCTATACCCATGCCGAGATGCCATTTGCCGATGGCTGCGGTGGTGTATCCGGCTTGGTGCAGCATTTTAGGAAGGGTCCATTGCAGGGTGTCGATGATCAACGGCGCGTCTCCTGGGAGAATCTGCGCATTCTTGCGCCAGGGATACATGCCGGTAAGCAGACCATAACGACTAGGTGTGGAGGTGGCAGAGGTGGCGTGTCCATCGGTAAAGCTCAAACCCTCGTGTGCCAGCCGGTCGATGTTGGGTGTGTGGATCGTCGTTTGTCCGTAGGCGCTCACGTCACCGTATCCAAGATCGTCGGCAATGATGATGACGATGTTGGGGCGCTCCTGCGACAATGCAGGCAAGAAGGTAAAGATTGTAGGAAGAAATAGAATGTTTCGATAGGTCATCTTATTTTGTTTTTTGTAAAATTAGACAAAAAATATAGGATATCCAATATTTCTCCGGTAAATCTTTATTTCTGAGTCAAAAGGCAGGTATCTTATTTTCAAGGATTATTAGAGATTTGAAGAATTTCTTGCTATTGGCGGGCTGTCGGTCTGCCGCCTTTGTCGAGAATGCAGCGGACTATGTCGAGGCAAAAGATGTGAATGGATGGAATTTGGTAAGAAGGTAGAAGCCATCGGGCATATCAATAAGATAAATTCTTGTGGTCTAGCGATGAATTGAGGGTTATGGATGCAGGTCGCATTCCGGTCCATGTGCGTTGATGATCCCGGCTGCTTGTAGGAAACTATAGATAATTGTTGTTCCGACGAACTTCATTCCATGTCGTCTCAGATCTTTAGATATCTCGTCGGAGAGAGGGGAATTGGTTCGTGCTGTGTAGGGTTCTATGAGAGGGCGTCCGTCGGTGAAATGCCAGATGTAACGGTCGAATGTTCCCCACTGCTGCTGTATTTGTAGGAATGCGCGGGCATTGACGATGCTGGCATTGATCTTTAGACGGTTGCGGATGATGCCTGCGTCATTGCGTAGTCTCTCCTCATCATGTGCATCGAAGAGAGCGACGGTCTGTGGGTCGAAACCTTTATAGGCTCTCCGATAGTTTTCACGCTTATTGAGTATGGTCTCCCATGACAATCCGGCTTGACAGCCTTCAAGGATGAGCAGTTCGAAGAGTTGGTGGTCATCGTGAAGGGGACGTCCCCATTCCTCATCGTGATATTTAACGTATAGTTCATTGGCGGGATTGACCCACTTGCATCTGTGCATATTCTGTCTGTTTTTATGACTTGCCGTTGTCGGTCCTATAGTGTTTGGCAACGTAAGATGATAAAAAGAGGGAGTGCTCAAAAGTGACACTCCCTCGAGCTGAACGGGGATAGAATTGATAGGTTGCCATGTCCTCCCAAGGCATTCGGAAAATGGATCGGGGTTCAGCTAAAGGACATGGTATGAGGGTATATTATCTTTAGAACCCCGGCAATAACGATTGCCGGGACTCTCTTGGTAATAAGTCCTATCGTGTTAAACCGAAGAATTTGTCGATCTTCTCAGTTGTCTGTATAGCGTCGGCCATGGCACGTACCACGAGACTGGCTCCATGGGCTGCGTCACCGATGAAGAAAACGTTCTTCTGTGCAGTCAGTGCCTCTTCGTACTGCGGACGCAGGAAGCCCATGGCCAGTAGTGCCATCTGGCACTTGATCACTTCGGGCTTGCCTGCCTCGACCATGATGGGCCGTCCGCCATCGGGATTGGGCTTCCAGTCGATAGGCTGTACACGGACACCTGTGAGATGTCCGTTTCGGCCGATAAACTCCAGTGAGTTGATGTTCCATCGACGTATGCAGCCTTCCTCGTGTGAAGATGTGGTCTTCAACGTACGGGGCCAGTTCGGCCATGGGTTCTTGGGATCATCGGGACCCTCGACAGGCTTCGGCATGATCTCGATCTGCGTGACGCTTCGGCAGCCTTGACGGTGGGCTGTACCGATGCAGTCGGAACCGGTGTCGCCGCCTCCGATGACGAGTACATCCTTATCCTTAGCTGTGATGCGTTCCACATCTTTGGGCATGGAGCTCTCGTTGAGCTCACCGGTGAGTACTTGGTTCTGCTGACCGAGGATGTCAAGGGCAAAATAGACTCCGTGAAGGTCGCGTCCAGGGATCTTCAGGTCACGGGCTGTCGGAGTGCCCGTAGCAACGAGCACAGCGGCATCGTGGATGTCGGGCAGGTCTTTCACGGCACTACCTTCAGCAGCAGTAGGATTGGTGGCTCCTACGGCGGTGGCCTTCAGCTTACCCTGTGCAAGTGCGGCGAGGTCGATATTGGCACCAAAGATGAAGTGGATGCCTTCTTCGCGCAGGAAATTCATGCGGCGGTCGATGATTGCCTTATTGAGCTTGAAGTTAGGGATGCCGTAGCGTAGCAGACCGCCTGCATTCATGTGACGGTCGATGACGGTGACATCATAACCTTTGCGGACGAGCGTGTCAGCAGCAGCCAGACCGGCTGGTCCGGCACCGATGATCACCACTTTATGTCCGTTAGGCTCAGCCTTCTCCACTTTTACATAGTCTTCTTCAAAGGCATGCTCGGCAATGGCACACTCGTCTTCGCGGTTGGTGGTAGGCTCGTGGTCCATGAGGTTGAGTACGCAGGCTTTCTCGCAGAGCGCGGGGCAGACGCGGCCTGTAAACTCTGGGAAGGGATTGGTGGAGCTGATCAGCTCGTAGGCCAGTTTCCAGTCGCCCTTGTAGAGGGCGTCGTTCCACTCAGGCGGCTTGTTGCCCAAAGGGCAGGCCCAGTGGCAGAAAGGCACACCGCAGTCCATGCAGCGGCTGGCCTGTGAACGGCGATCTTTGCTGTTGAGCGTCTGTTCCACCTCGCCGAAGTCGTGGATACGGTCGTGTATAGGCCGGTAACCGGCCTCTTTCCTGTCTACAGTCAGGAATGCTTTTGGATTACCCATAATTTCTTCTGTGTTTAAGTTACTCTGAATAGTCGCGCTGTACATCGGCGATTTTCTGCTGGAGCTTGCGTACCTGCTCTTCCTGCAGTACACGCTTGTACTCGATCGGTACGACCTGGATGAACTCCTCTACATAGCGGTTCCAGTCGTCGAGCATCGTGCGGGCGAGCTTGGATCCTGTGTAGAGCCAGTGCTGGCGGATAAGCTCATGAAGCTCCTTACGGTAGGTGGTCTCTTCTACGAGATTGATCTCTACCATGTCCATGTTACAGTAGTAGTCAAAATCGTGTTTCGGATCCCAAACGTAAGCTACACCGCCCGACATACCGGCGGCAAAGTTGCGGCCGGTCTCGCCGAGCACTACCACACGACCACCGGTCATGTATTCACAACAGTGGTCGCCGGCACCTTCTACGACAGCGATGGCTCCCGAGTTACGTACAGCGAAACGCTCACCGACTTTTCCGTTGATGTACAGCTCACCGGAGGTAGCGCCATAGAGACCGGTATTGCCGGCAATCATGTTGTCCTCGGCGGCGAAGTTGGAACGGATAGGTGGCAGTATAGAGACACGGCCTCCGGAAAGACCTTTGGCGAAGTAGTCGTTGCTCTCTCCCTCAAGCTTGAAATCCATTCCCTTCACTGCGAAGGCACCAAAGCTCTGGCCTGCTGATCCCTTAAACTTGACATTGATCTGTACGTGTGCGGCGGGGTCGTCGTTTTCAGGCTTTCCTTCGGCACGCCACTTAGAGCGTTGCTCCTCTACATATCCGGCAAGCATGGCACCTACGGCGCGGTTGGTGTTACGGATGGAGTAGTCGAGGTCGACCTGTGTGCCATCGGCGATGGCTTGGCGGCATGCGCTGATCATCTGATAGTCAAGCAGGCCTTCCATCTCGTGATCCTGCTGCTTTGTGCAGTAGAAACTTTCATCACCTTTCTCCTGGTGGAGCAGGCGTGAGAAGTCGAGGTGTGGATGTACCGGATAGGTATCTTCGGGCTTGATCTGGATGAGGTCGGTGCGGCCGACGATATCGTTAAGATGCTTGAAGCCCATCTCTGCGAGGTATTCGCGTACTTCCTGGGCTATGAAGCGGAAGAAATTGATCAGATAGTGATAGTCGCCACGGAAGTGGGCTCTCAGTTTAGGATCCTGGGTAGCCACACCCATGGGGCAAGTGTTGGAAGAACACTTGCGCATCATCACACAACCAAGTGTGATGAGAGCGGCAGTACCGAAGCCGAACTCCTCTGCACCGAGTAGCGCCATCATGATGACATCGCGCCCGGTCTTCAGTTGGCCGTCCACCTGCAGACGGGTAAGAGAACGCAAGCCGTTCTTCACCAAGGTCTGCTGTGTCTCAGCGAGGCCAATCTCAGGAGAGATGCCTGCAAAACGCATGGATGATGCCGGCGAAGCTCCTGTGCCACCCTCGGCGCCGGAGATAACGATCAAGTCGGCCTTTGCCTTCACCACTCCGGCAGCGATGGTGCCCACGCCGCTTTCGGCTACGAGCTTCACGGAGATGGCAGCATGAGGATTGACGTTCTTCAGGTCGAAAATGAGCTGCTTGAGGTCCTCGATGGAGTAGATGTCGTGATGGGGTGGTGGAGAGATGAGGGAGATGCCTTGGATAGAATGACGTGTACGGGCAATCACCTCATCGACTTTGAATCCGGGAAGCTGACCGCCTTCACCGGGCTTGGCACCCTGAGCCACCTTGATCTGGATCTCTTCGGCATTGACGAGATATTCGGTGGTGACACCGAAACGGCCGGAAGCCACCTGCTTGGTCTTGCTGGAGAGTGAGATACCATCGGCTTCTGTGTAGAAGCGGGAACTGTCTTCACCGCCTTCACCGGTGTTGCTGCGTCCGCCAAGCTTGTTCATGGCCAAAGCGAGTGCCTCATGTGCTTCTTTGGAAAGGGCACCGAACGACATGGCACCTGTGACGAAGTGTTTCACAATCTCCTCTACGGGCTCCACCTCTTCGAGAGGGATGGGGTTCTTCTTTATATCGAAGAAGTCACGCAGGAAGATGGGCATCTCGGCATTGTCTGCCAGATGGCTGTATTTCTTGAACAGTGCGTAGTCGCCTTTGCGGGTGGCAAGCTGCAGGGTAGCAATAGTTTCTGGATTCCACGCATGCTTGATACCGTCTTTTCTCCAATGGAAGAGACCCTCGTTCTTCAGCACGCCTGTGCTCTTGTAGGCATTGTCGTGCAGGGCTTTGGCATCTGCGGCGATTTTATCGAGACCGATACCACCGATTGACGAGGTGTCTGTGCCGAAATAGGCTTTGAGTAGGCTCTCACTTAAGCCAACAGCCTCAAAGATCTGGGCGCCACGGTAAGAACGGATGGTGGATATACCCATCTTGGCCATGATTTTGAAGAGACCCTTCTTAACGGCATTGATGTAGTTGGCCTCTGCCGTGGCATAGTTTTCCTGAATCTTTCCGCGTTGTACAAGGTCGTCGAGGATGGCATAGGTCATATAAGGACAGAGAGCGGATGCACCATAGCCGAGTAGAAGGGCTGCGTGCATCACCTCGCGGATCTCACCGCTCTCAACGATCAGAGCTGTCTGTACACGCTTACCCACATTGATGAGATAATGATGGACAGCGCTCACTGCGAGCAGGGAGGGAATAGCCACATGATCGCGGTCGGCGCCACGGTCGGTGAGGATGATATAGTTGAATCCGTCATCGACACTCTTCTCGGCTTCATGACAGAGCTCGTCGATAGCATCGTGCAGGCCGACGCCGCCCTTCGAGGCATCGAAGAGGATGGGCAGCTTCACGGAGTTAAAGCCCTTGTAGCGGATGTTACAAAGGATGTCGAGCTGCGTATTGGTCAGGATGGGATGAGGCAACCGTACCATCTTACAGTTGGTCTCGTCGGGATTGAGGATACCCGTACCCACACGACCGATATATTCGGTGAGCGACATGACGAGATTCTCGCGGATGGAGTCGATGGCAGGGTTGGTCACCTGTGCGAACTGCTGACGGAAATAGTTGAAGAAGATCTGCGGACGATCGCTCAGTACAGCCAGTGGCGTATCGTTACCCATAGAGGCTGTAGGCTCTTGTCCCCTTGTAGCCATGGGGATGAGTGTAGAGTCTATATCCTCCTGTCCGAAGCCGAACTCGCGCTCCTTCACCGTCAGATCATCGACGGCGTTGGATACCTTACGGCCTGAGTGAATCTTTTCCAGCTGGATACGGTTGGTGTTGAGCCATTGACGGTAGGGATGTTGGGCGGCCAGCCGTTCTTTGATCTCACCATCGTAGTAGATCTTACCTTCCTGTGTGTCGATGAGCAGGATCTTACCTGGCTGCAGGCGTCCTTTCTCAGCGATCTCTGTAGGATCAAAATCCATTACGCCTACCTCAGAGGCCACTACCATGGTTCCGTTCTTCGTGATAGTGTAACGGGCAGGACGCAGACCGTTACGGTCGAGCATGCCACCGCAGAAACGACCGTCGGAGAAGAGCAGGGCGGCAGGACCGTCCCACGGCTCCATCAGGATGGAGTGGTATTCATAGAATGCCTTCAAGTCTTCCGAGATCGGGTTCTTGTCGTTGAAACTCTCAGGTACCATCACTGCAAGTGCGTGAGGGAGCGACATGCCACTCATGACGAAGAATTCGAACACATTGTCCAGGCTTGCCGAATCACTCATACCAGGCTGGATAATTGGAGAAATGTCACGGATGTCGCCGAGAGCCTCCGAACTGAGCACCGACTCACGGGCTTTCATCCATGATCGGTTGCCACGGATGGTGTTAATCTCACCATTGTGACACAGTAGACGGAAGGGTTGGGCGAGGCTCCATGTCGGGAATGTATTTGTAGAG
>HF988445.1 GCA_000431975.1 Prevotella sp. CAG:924
CGCGCCCCTTGAGCCATTCCTCTGCTTCTCGTCCCTGTACTTCATCTGAGCGGCATCTCTCCCCTGTATTTATCGGGTGAGCCGAAAGAAGTCGGGAAGGTTCCGCCCGACTGGTAAGTCAGACCAGAGAAAGCAAAGTGCCACAGCTGATGAAGATGGCTTCCACTGTTATGGCCTATCGGACAGGAATACTTGCATAGTATGACTGCAATATATCAACTGGAAAAGTGGAAGGCATTAATAACAAGATAAAAGGATTGAAGAGAATTGCATATGGATTCAGAGATGAACGGTATTTTAAACTAAGGCTGTTTACACTACATGATTGCCATATCACTCGAAATGTCGGATGAACCTTAATGGTTTAACACTCCTAAATTGCAAACTTCTGGGCTGATACGCAAGTGTCTGCCCTTTTTCGATTTATCAGACATACTTTTGGGGACAGCATCCATCTTATTGTATCATCACATATAAAAATATCCGGTCGCACAAGTCAATTCTTTGTACGACCGGATATCAAAAGAACATTGCTAAAAATAGGAACATTCCGTTCACATGAATAACGGTAAGGCAAAGGCTATGCAAAAGCGGTATAAAAGCAGATCCTTTTTCTATAATCTGCCGTTCTGACCGGCTATACCCTGTCATTCTCGCATCATCACAGGACGGTAGTCCTTACCTATCGTCGTGCACTCTACATTCTTCACAGACAACTTGTCCACATTACGGAACCACAATCCATAACTGGGAAAGAATGGCCACTGCGACCGGGGCAATGCCGCCATCTTCTCTGGCAGCAACGGATCATCGATACCCTGAAACTCCAGACGGCAGTCCTCCAGTCGGACATAACGGGTACGTGCCGTACCCCAGCTTTTCACACTGAGCGCCATACGGGTAGTGGCCCGTGCATTGATGTTCATTGCTACGAGTCGCTCCATATCATTGCCTTCAGCCAACGTCACAGAAAGAGGTGTAAGAACATGGGAGATCGTCAGACGCTTCAGCGTCACCGTCCCCACCTTACCGGGAGCCGGTCCCCAGCCACCGGGCTCAATGCTCACAGCCGCATCGCTGGAATGTTTCCCACTTGTAATGTGAGGATAAAGACCGGGACCATAAATGGCTGTATCCTCAAGGGTGAAACGATCTGACGGCTCTATCATCCTGACACCATTACACGAAGAGTTCAGGATGCAATTACGGACGGTGAGACCATCCCAGTAACCACCGGCAATGGCATCATCACCTGTCGACAGATAACTGTCCTCCAGTCTCACATTCCTGCAACCTCGGATATGCACGCCATCCCAACCGCCTTCTATGCGTATGTGACGGATACGACCCTTTGACACATCGTAACCCAAGATGGCATAATTAGCCGCGTTACGTATCGAGACACCCTCAATCCTCACTTTACACACATTGCACATGAGCAGCGTATGGGGGCCCCGCATTCCCTCCTCACCCTGTGGATTTCGCACATCGGCACCATCGATAATACCATGTCCCGTGACAGCCACATCCTCACAGTCAACGATCTGTATCAGCGACTGACTCCACACCGGGTTGGCGGCACTGTTGTCATTGACCGATCCGAGGCCCGTATCATAGCGGCTGAGATCACGCATCGTCGTCAGTGGCTTGTATCTCTGGAGATCATGCGTGCCCATCAGCATAGCACCACTGTCGAGGCGGAGTTCTATATGGGAACGCATCTGCAACGTACCCATAAGGTAGCATCCTTCCGGCACCGACACTATGCCGCCTCCCTGTTCTGCGCAACCGTCTATGGCCTGCTGAAAGGCTGCCGTATTGTCCGTCTGGCCGTCGCCGACGGCACCGAATGACAATACGGAAACTACTACTGACAAAAGAATATTCCACATATCCTGTCATGCTTATTTTGCGGGCACGGCACTATAAGCTCCCACCTCTGCGAGCTTTACCTGTCCGTTGTAACCGGTAAAATCAAGACGGAGCGCACAGGCAGCCACGGGAGCAAAACGATGCTCAAGGACACGATTCTGCGACGGAGCCTGCCCATCAAAAAGGACATGCCACTGGCCGGCCTTATCCTGATAGGACAGACGGTAGCTCTGAAGCACACCAGCCTCCATCTGTGTGATGGCCACAAGGTCGATCGGACGCGAAGCGTCGAGCTGTACTTGCCAGAAAGGATTCTTCACAAGGACATTGCTCTCCCAGTCGGTAGTGAAATCGTCATCGTTGGCAAAATCCATCAGATTGCAGTCCCAGCTCCACGAAGACTCGGCCGGCTGTCCCTTGGCAATATTGTACTCCGTGATGGGCGCATCACACGCTGGCAGAGGTACGGAAGGAACGGGCTTATAAAGACGGCCGATCTCCTTCAGAGCTGCGAGAGCATTGGCATCCATCAGTCCGTGACGGTTAGGAGCCACATTGAGGATAAAGTTGCAATGAGCCTTCGTATTGTACGGCACTATATTCTCACGGACGATCCATTCAGGCGACTTCAGTGTGTCTGTGGGCATGGATGTCTTCCAGAACCACGTGCGCTGCAACGGCAGGCAGGCCAAAGCCGGCAGTGTATTATCGGTGGTAGAGATATGCTGACCGGCACCTTGCTCGTACGACTTGATGTCGGTATAGAACAATGCCTCACGCGGATACTTCGCCGCATTGAGATCCATGACCAGACACTGTGGCTGGAGCGACTTGATATAGTCATAGATCTCTTTGAAAGGTACGCTGTCGTAGCTCAGACGCGACCATGGAGCATCCCAACCGTCAATGATCAATGCGGTGATGGGGCCGTAGCCGGTAAGCAGCTCATGTAGCTGAGCCTTCACCATGTCGATCTTCTCACGCGTCACCATGTGGGGACGAAGACGATGGTGCGTATCAAGGATGGAGAAATAGAGCATCACCTTCAGTCCCTCCTTACGGAATGCATCGACATATTCGCGCACGACATCACGGTGGAGAGGCGAGTTCATCACATTGTAGTCGGTCGTCTTGGTGTCCCACAGACAGAAACCACTATGATGTTTTGTCGTCAGACAACCGTAGGTCATGTGAGCAGACTTGGCAGCCTTAGCCCACTGTGTACAGTCAAGGCTGTCGGGAGCAAAAGCCGATGCCGGCAGATCAGGATCAGGCCAGTCATCGGGGGCAAACGTCGGAATATTGAAGTGGATAAACATACCGAAATTCAGATCAACGAACTGTTGCTGTAGATCATGAAGTGTCGGTACACCCGCCTGCGCACGGAAAAAAGGCAAGAGCGAAAGGATAAAAAGAAAAGTGTAACGCATCATATAAAAATTAGGTGTTAAAAAGGAAGAAGTGGGAAAGTATGACCATAACTTTCGGCATAATAAATAGATGAAGGGAGAGATGGAGGCCCTCTTCAGCCGCTCCATCTCTCCCTGAAAAGGATTATTCTCAGTGACGCTGGCAAGAATTAAGCAAATCCGTCTTGCCTTCATTGACAAGCTTGATAATCAGCTCGCCGAAAAGGGTATTCTGCCATGCAAACCAAGGACGGGTGTACTTCGTTCGGTCTTTTACATTGAACGACTCATGGATCATACGACAGCCGGAGTCGGTCGACATAAGCTGCTCTATACACCACTTGATTTCCTGATCGTCTTTAGAGGTGAAGGCCTTCATCATGATGCTCATCGGCCATGCGTAGTCATAGCTGATGTGCGGCCCTCCGATACCTTCACCGGCCTCGCCGCGGAAGAAATAAGGATTGTCCTCGCTCCACACGAAACGGCGCGTGTTCTGCCAGATAGGATCATCTTCGGGTACGTCGCCTAGATAGGGCATAGCCAGGAGCGACGGTACATTGGCATCGTCCATCAACAGCTGATTACCGAAGCCATCGACCTCAAACGCATAGATATCGCCATATTTGGGATGATGATGAACAGCATATTTCTTCAAGGCTGTACTCACCTCGTCGGCAAGAGCGGTGCACTGTGAGGCCAGCTCCGCATTACCGTTCACGGTAGTGACGATCTCCGCCATCTTCTTCAGAGACGTGACAGCCATAAAGTTGGAAGGCACGAGGAAAAGGAAGGTCGTGGCATCGTCAGAAGGACGGAAAACGGAAGCGATGAGTCCGACTGGCTTCACGGGAGCACCCCAACCGTCATTGCCCACAGTGTCGTAAGCACGGTCGGTGACACGTGTGAAACGATATGGGCCACGATCGTTTTTGCGCTGCTGTTCGCGGAAGGTCTTCAGGATCAGTTTCACATCCGAGACCCAAAGATCATCAAAGATAGAGGCATCACCCGTCACTTTCCAGTATTCATAGGCCAGCCGTACGGGATAGCAAAGAGAGTCGATCTCGTACTTGCGCTCGTGCAGCTCAGGCTTCATGTCTGTTCTGTCCTTCATCCATTCACCCAGAGGATTTGGCTTCTGGTTGAACGCGTTGGCATAAGGATCAAAAGCGATGTTGCGGAGCTGACGGCGGATTACGCCCTTGATAAGCTCCTTCAGACGCGGATCCTTATTACAGAACTGCACATAAGGATATACCTGTGCGCCAGAGTCGCGTCCCCACATGGCAGCGATATCACCTGTATAGACGAAGGTGTCGGGATCACCGTCCTCGGTTCTTGAGAAATGGACGGTTGTGTCAAGCGTGTTAGGGAAGCAGTTCTCGAACATCTCGGCGAGATAAGGATTCTGCTTCAGCAACTTTTTCACACGCTTAATCTCCTTCTCGATAACATCGGAACGGAACAGACGCCACTCGGGATCGGGACGTTTGTTGATGATCGTTGTCGAAGCAGCCACCTGCTGGATATAAGCCTTACCATACGCGGTGTCTGGCACCTGGATGTCGACAGGACGGTCTGACTTGGCCGAAGCGGATGTTGCCGCTAAGGCAAGAGCTAAAGAAATGAATAATCTTGATGTCATGATAATTATTTTATTCTGATGGTGCGGCCTTCCACGACCGCTGAATTATATAAGAAACATTTACCTTCGAAGGTTGCATCCTCTAAAAGACGCAACCCTGGAATAGATATGTCAATTGAGTGCCATGCTATTACGGACGCGCTTTTATGCTCTTACCGAAACTGGAAGGTCTCGGACCCATATTAAAGACAAGAGTTCCTCCACGCATGATATCCTTATAGTCAATGTACGATTTATTGTAAGCCTTACCATTAAGACGGGCAGAACGGATATACATATTCTTTGCTCCGTTGTTGCGTGCGATAATCGTAAAGGTCTTACCGTTACCGACATTGATCACGGCCTTGTTCATCAGCGGCGATCCGAACACAAAACGGCCGCTCACAGGATCACACTCATACAGTCCCATAGCCGACAGAATATACCAGGCCGACATCTGACCAACATCCTCGTTACCACTCAGACCATCGATGGAGACTCCGTACATGGAATTGAGCGTCTCGCGTACAAGACGGGCCGCCTTATACTGCTGACCGATATAGTTGTACATATATATAATATGGTGAGACGGTTCATTGCCATGAGCATACTGACCAATCAATCCGGAGATATCAGGAGAGGCCTCCGATCCCAGATTCCCTTGTACGACAAAGAGTGAATCGAGCTTGGCTGCAAAAGCCTTCTCCGATCCGAAGCAGCTCACTAGGCCACGTACATTATGGGGTACGAGCCATGTGTACTGCCAGGCATTACCCTCCGTATAGTCATCCTCACGATGAATGCTATGGAAAGGATTGAACGGCTCTCGCCAATTACCCTCCGAGTCACGTCCACGCATAAAATTCACACGGCTATCGAAAAGATTACGGTAGCCCTCGCCCATCTTATGGAAGAAGTCATAGTCGGCTGTCTTGCCCAACATCTTTGCCACACGGGCCGTACCCTCAAAGGCTATGGCATACTCCAAGGTCTTCGCTACCGTTTCAAAGGTTGAGTCCTTGTCGAAAGGAAGATAGCCATACTGACGATAATGATCCAGGCCACGATAGTCATCCATCATCGTTCCGTGAAGCGCCTCATAGGCATGTTCCTTGAGTGAATCGGGAATCAAGCCCTTGAGAACATAGTTGGCCAAGACAATGGCACCGGGCTGTCCCACCATACAGTCGGTCTCATTACCCATCAGATGCCACACCGGCAGACGTCCCTGCTCATCATAGATATTCAGCATGGAGAGCGCGATCTCACGGGCGCGGTCGGGCTCGATGATTGAGAGCAGCGGCATCTCTGCACGATAAGTGTCCCAAAGCGAGAAGGTTGTATAGGTGTTGCCTGTTCCCTCATGCACCTGCCCGTCAGCGCCACGATAGGTTCCATCTACATCGCTGAAGATAGAAGGAGCGATGAAGGCATGATAAAGGGCAGTATAGAAAATAGTACGCGTGATGGCATTAGACACATCAAACTGGATAGCGCCAAGTGCCTCATTCCACGCTTCCTTAGCCTGAAGAGCCACCTCGTCAAAGTTCCAGTCTTGTATTTCTGCACGGAGATTCTTACGCGCGCCCTCGGTACTCGTCGCTGACAGACCGACACGTATGACCAACGGCTTTGACGGATCGCTCACCTCATAGACAGCGATGCCCCGTTTACCTCCCTTGACACGTTTTACAGGCTGCGAGAACTCAGCAACGAAATACACTCGCTGGTCGGCGGCCCATCCTTTAGAGAAACGCAAACCCGATATCGTGGTGTCATTCTCCTGACGGAGATCGACAGCAGTGGCGTGATCCCAACCAATGCCTTGCTGCAGGTCGATACGTACATATCCTTTCTTCGTTCCTTGGTCAAATGTGTAACGATGCATACCCGCATGTGTCGTCGCTGTCAGCTCCACCTTGATCTCCGGCTCATGCATCTGGATGGCATAGTATCCGGGACGTACCGTCTCATCACTGTGACGAAAGATGACCGTATCCTGTACTGTGTTGTCCATAGGCAGGAATGCCACATCACCCAGGTCACCGATACCTGTACCGCTCAAGTGCATATGACCGAATCCGATGATCACATTGTCACGGTCATGATAGCCTGAGCACCAGTCCCATCCGCGGGTATGCTCTGTAGGCCCCAGCTGTATGAAGCCAAACGGAACACTCGCACCCAGGAAGGTGTGGCCATGACCACCCGTACCGATACGAGGGTCTACATAAGAAGAATAGTCTGTAGTCGGTGTGGACTGCGCCGATACCGTCTCAGGTGACAGAGCCAGAAGCGTTAATGCCAAAGCTCCGAGGAGAAGAGATTTTTTCATATTGTTATGCAAAAAGTTAGATTTCCTATAAAAAACATTTTCTCTTGTTTTCATCATCTCCTCCGAATTAGAGAAGAAGTAAGGGAGAAATTTCCATTAAACATAATACCATAAGGCTTATGCCTCAGATTCGCAAGCCTCACTATTTCTGATACCTTGCTCACCGGCTGGGTCGTTACGCAGACCTCCGGAGATACACCAGTCACACTATACAACCTTGACCGGGAAAGACACAGAGCATCCTATTTCCACTCTTTCCCTCTTACCATGCCAACATGGCAAAAAAGCCGAATGGATTATACATAAACCTAACGGTCCGGCACTCTCACTTTTGAAATAGGTTTTCAGGTTAAGAGGATGTAGTAATTTATGCTTCATATCGGTCGGAATATCAGACCACCAAGTGGCTAATACCTTCCCGACCAGGACATATTTCTGGGTTTTTATCATATGGTATGACTTCGTTAGACTAACGCGTGACAAAGTTATTAAAAAATATCCTTTTATCCTTTAAATAAATTCATAATTTTAATTATTTTCTTCTTGAAAACCGTATCTTTGCAAATAAAGTATACAATATATGAACAATTACCAATTTGAGATCTGCGCCAACAGTGTAGAAAGCTGCCTGGCAGCCCAAGCTGGCGGTGCTGACCGTGTAGAACTTTGTGCCGGTATTCCCGAGGGTGGTACGACACCATCATACGGAGAAATCAAGACAGCACGACGGGTGCTGACGACAACACGTCTCCATGTCATTATCCGTCCCCGTGGCGGCGACTTTCTTTATACGCCACTTGAGCTGGAGCGCATGACCGAGGATATTGCCATAGCCCGTCAGCTCGGTGCCGACGGTGTCGTATTCGGATGCCTCACACCCGATGGCGATGTCGACACTAATAGTTGTAAACTCCTCATGGAAGCGGCTCAGGGCATGAGCGTTACCTTCCATCGTGCCTTTGACAACTGTCGCGACCCCTTCCGCGCCCTGGAAGATATCATCGCACTCGGTTGCGACAGGATCCTCACCTCGGGACAACGACCCACAGCCTATGACGGTATCCCTCTTCTCAAAGAACTTAACAGCCGAGCCGACGGACGTCTCACGATCCTTGCCGGTTGCGGAGTAAATGAAAAAAACATTGCTGAGATCGCAACCCATACCGGCGTACATGAGTTCCATTTCTCCGCTCGTGAAGCCCAACCGTCACTGATGAAATACCGCAACCCTGACGTCTATATGGGCGATGCGGATGCCGATGAGACAACCATTATGCGAACCACCGAACGACGCGTCCGCGCCACCATAGAAGCACTGAAGACAGAAGGAATGTGACAGACTTCCGAGTCTTGTCCTTCATGATGCCCCGCCAATATCGGCTAAGGCTGGCAATCACCATTTCTCTCCTTGATACCGGAGACCAGATCGTCCGGCTTCCATTTCTGCAGGCTGCCCCCGATAGCATCTCTACAAAAAACGACTCCTGCCATGTTCCCGGAATATCCGTTCTCTACTCACGACAGGTATCAACCTAACCAAGCAATGACATTCAGTAATATCACATGAACAAACTTTTTCTATCCCTTGCACTGGGGTTTCTCTCACTTCTCCCCATGCAGGCACAAACAGCAAGCACAAAGGTGGATCAAGCCTTTGAGAAAAACGTGAGCATGGTAGGCAAGCAGTTCTTCAACCTGAAAGGACTGAAACCCACGGAAGAGGAGCTCAGCGACCTGAAGTTCCTTTATGCCTATATGACCGTTGCCGACATGACCGACTATCCTACGTCCTTTTACCTCGACAACGTACGTGCCACGCAGCGTGCCCGCAAGGAGCTGCCCTGGGGCAAGGAAGTGTCCGACCAACTCTATCGCCACTTCGTCCTGCCCCTGCGCGTGAACAATGAGAACCTCGACTATGCGCGCGTAGCCTTCTACGACTCTCTGAAGACACGTGTCGAGGGACTGTCGATGAAAGAGGCCATCCTCGAGGTGAACCACTGGTGCCACGAGCATGTGACCTACACTCCATCCGACGCCCGCACACTCGGACCGCAGGCCTGTCTCGTCAATGCTCTCGGACGCTGCGGCGAGCAAAGCACCTTCACCGTCGCTGCCTTGCGTGCCGTCGGCATCCCCGCGCGTCAGGTCTATACACCCCGCTGGGCACACACCGACGACAATCATGCCTGGGTGGAAGCATGGGCCGATGGACAATGGTGGTTCTTCGGAGCCTGCGAGCCTGAACCTGTGCTCAATCTCGGCTGGTTCAACGCTCCCGCCTCACGCGCCATGCTCACCCACACACAAGTGTTCGGCGACTATGACGGCCCGGAGGAAGTAGTGCTCCGCACGCCCAATTTCACCGAGGTAAACCTCATTGACAACTATGCCAAGACGGCACGCATCGACTTCCGCGTGACCGACGCAGAAGGCAAGCCCGTCAGCGGCGCCAAGGTGGAATGCAAGATCTACAACTACGCTGAGTTCTATACTGCCGTAACAAAATATACCGATGCGAAAGGCAAGACCTTCCTTAGTGCCGGTCTCGGCGATCTGCTCATCTGGGCATCCAAAGACGGCCACTTCGGATTTACGAAAGCATCGTTCGGAAAAGACAAGGAGCTCACCATCAAACTAGATAAGAGCATCGACGACCTGGCATCACAGCATCTCCTCAGCACACTGGCTACTCCTGCGGTCGACTCTCTCGACATCGTACCGCCGGCAGAACATGCCAACATACCAGAGATGACCGATGAGCAGGTGGCACAGAACAAGCTGCGCTTCGCTCGTGAGGACTCCATCCGTAAGGCTTACGAGCATACCTTCTATCAAGGAACAGGCACCGAGCCCATCGACACCATGCTCCGCACCGCCCGCGGCAACTGGCGCACCATCCAGGCCTTCTATAAGAAGCACAACGGCGATGCCCGCTCGCTGGCCCTCCTGCGCACACTCAGCGACAAGGACCTGCGCGATATGCCCATGGAGATTCTGGAAGACAACTACCTCGCCACAAGCGACCAGCTCTGTCCCCGCGTGGAGGACGAGATGATCATCAGTCCCTTCAAGCAGTTCTTTGAAAAGGCCATCCCAGCCAAGACTGCCGAGCAGTATCGCCGCGATCCCGCCAAGCTGGTGGCATGGGTGAAGGCCAACCTCAAGATCAACACCGCTCCCAAGGCCACACGCATCGCCCAGACACCTGTAGGCGTCTGGAAGAGCCGCTTCACGGATGTCCGTTCGCGCGATATCTTCTTTGTTGATGTAGCCCGCTCGCTCGGCATCGAGGCTCGCAAGGATGTTGTCACCTCCAAGGTGCAGTATAAGAAAGACGGCAAATGGATCGATGTCAACTTCGATGCCGCCGAGCAGAAGTCAGCCCCCCAGGGCACGCTGAAGCTCACCTTCGAGCCAACCAAATATGTTGATAACCCGATGTACTACTCCCACTTCTCCATCTCGAAGATTGTCAATGGCTCACCCGTTCTGCTCAACTTCGACGAAGGTCAGGTAGACATGGGCGGTGGCACATCATGGAAGAACACCTTTAAGAACGGCACACCCCTCGACTGTGGCACCTACCTGCTCATCACCGGTACCCGTATGGCCAACGGCAGTGTGAAAGAGACTCACCAGTTCTTCACCATCGAGGAAGGCAAGACTACTACCCTGCCACTCGTGCTCCGTTCGTCTGGCGATGAGGTGAGCGTCATCGGATCGTTCAGCAGCGAGTCTTCCTTCATGAAAGACGGCCAGCCCACTACCATCCTCAAGCAGACCGGCCGTGGTTACTACATCGTCGGACTCATCGGTGTAGGTCAGGAGCCGACCAACCACACCCTGCGCGACATTGCCAAGCTGCATGAGGACTTCAACAAATGGGGACGTCCTCTCGTCCTGCTCTTCGAAAGCGAAGCAGAGGCAGAGAAGTTCAAGGCCGGCATTCATGCAGGTCAGGAGACCAC
Source organism: Prevotella sp. CAG:924 (assembly GCA_000431975.1). GTDB lineage: Bacteria > Bacteroidota > Bacteroidia > Bacteroidales > Bacteroidaceae > Prevotella. Next base: position 11,215 of record HF988445.1, read on the forward strand.
CGACGGCAAGGGACTCAACACCATCTATGGCACCCTGCCTGAGAATACGATCTTCGGCGTCGACACCGACGGCTCCATCCACAAGGCCATGGTAGCTTCTATGAAGCTTACCAATGCCCGTCAGCTGCCTATCTTCTTCATTGCCGATACCTTCGACCGTGTTGTATTCTGCTCACAAGGATACACCATCGGACTGGGCGAACAGATGATCGGCACGATCAAGAAGCTATAAACCTATAAGCTGGACTGCAATCCCATACCGACAGGATGCAGTCCTCGCTAGACAGGCTGCAGCTTGCACCAGAACAATACACGATCACAAACAGGCAGCTACTGCCTGATAACAAGAAACGGCGGCAAAGACCAGAATGTCTTTACCGCCGTTTCCTATATTTATTCTCTGATTATTTCTTATCCATATTAACTGTCATCTTACCGATCCATATGCCATTCTTGCCATTCTGATCGACGGGGATGCGTTTGCCGTCAAGGTTCTTCACATAGCGAAGATGCTTGAAGTAAGTGTGACTGTGACCACCAAGCACCAGATCAATGCCTCGTGTCTCAGAGATCAGTTTCTGATCACCCATACCTTTGCCGTCCTCCCATCCGAGATGCGAGATACAGATCACCAGATCGCAGCCTTTCTTATGCAGTAAGTCCGCGGTCTGCTGAGCCGTTACCACAGGGTCAAGATATTCTGTGTCACGGTAGTTCTTCTTATCCACCAGACCCGCCAGCTTCGGTCCCAGCCCGAACACTCCGATCTTCAAGCCCTTACGCTTCAGAATGACATAAGGCTTCACCACCTTTGCTATCTCTGACCCTTCAGCAAATTTATAATTGGCACAGACGATAGGACAGTCCATCTGCTTGAACACACGTACCATATTGTCAAGGCCGAAGTCAAACTCATGATTGCCGATCGTTGCCGCATCGTAGTGCATCCGTTCCATCAGCCCCGACTCCACATCACCTTTGAATAGTGTATAGTAAGGGGAACCTTGTGAGAAGTCACCACTATCGAAGAGCAGCAGATCAGGATCCTTGGCACGTTCCTCCTTCAGCATGGCAATGCGCCGGAGAAAGCCACCTCGATCGGCCACGGCCGTATCGGCCAGATTCTTGCTCAACGGCAGGATACACGAATGCGTGTCATTGGTATGGAGAATGGTAAGCCGCTTCTGTGCACATATCGAGGTGGTTGTGGCCAGCAGCATTGCCGCGATGATATATTTTGCCTTCATAGTCTTTTATTCTATTACAATTCTTCCTTCCTTTTGCGTATCAATTTTCTTGCCCTGACGGGTCATCTCTTCAAAGTAATGACGGATAATATAGCGTACGTTATTTTCCTCCACGTCCGGTGACACGACATCCGTCTTCGAAAGGAAAGCCTCCAGTCGGTCGTTGCCTTGTGCCAGATAGTCAAGCGTGGCCACACGATATGACTTGGCGGGATCGATCTCCTTGCCGTTGATACGGGCCGAGACCAACTTTCTGTCCTTCGTGATGACCAGTTCCACACCATGGCTGACGCCCTCGCCACCCACGCTGGCAATCTCACGGAAGAGCTGCAACGTTTTCTCGCCTGTCAGTGTCAGCAGACAGAGCTTATTGTCAAACGGAGCCACATCGACAAGATCACCATAGGTCACCTTGCCTTCCGGCAGTGAGGCACGGATTCCTCCCATGTTATACAGTCCGAAATCAGGATGATCACCTCGTTGCTCCCCACTCCATACAAGAATATCACTCAACAGATTGCTTAGGTCGCTTTCCGGCCGTCTTGCCGACATATAATGAGTCGTCTCACCAACAATCGGACTCATGATCGAGTCCACCGTATGCGTGTACGGAGCCAGGAACCTTGCAGCCTCAGCATCGGGCTGCTGATCATACCGCTGATCGACAAGCACACGTGTACGGTCAATGCCTGTCATCTGATAATGACGGGTGGCACAAGAGGCTGTCAGCAGAACGGCCGACACCACCACGACACCCGTGAGTTTACATTTCTTCATTTTATAATCATTAGTTTGATTGCAACTACAAAAGTAAGCGAAAAAGTTGACTCACAGGGAATAAAGGAAGGAAAAAATGCCCAGCCACGACAAAAACAACGTAGAATACTTTGCCCTATCATGAAAAAGTAGTAACTTTGCACCGCTTTTCGGCGTAACCGCTGGCCGTGGATGAGTCATGGGCTACGTTGCGTTGGAACGACAAACAATATTTAATTTCAAAATCACAATGGATTTAATTAAAGTTGCTGAAGAAGCATTTGCAACCGGCAAGAAGTTCCCTGAGTTCAAGTCAGGTGATACTATCACTGTCGCTTACAAAATCGTCGAGGGTTCTAAGGAGCGTATCCAGCTCTATCGTGGCGTAGTGATCAAGATCTGCGGTCACGGTGACAAGAAGCGCTTCACTGTTCGCAAGATGTCCGGAACCGTGGGTGTAGAGCGTATCTTCCCCATCGAGTCACCCAACATTGACAGCATCGAGGTGAACAAGCGTGGTAAGGTACGTCGCGCTAAGCTGTACTACCTGCGCAAGCTGACTGGTAAGGCTGCCCGCATCAAGGAGAAGCGTGTCGTTACCGGTGAGTAATCATCACCCTCGCTATATGGCTTTCCGACGGATCGTCATGGCGTAAGAAATAAAAAAGGAAGAATCCACTACTGGATCCTTCCTTTTTTATTTTCTTCGTTTCCATAATTCACACTGGCATCTGTCTCACCATGCAGCGTATCTTGCAGATCGTCCCAGCTTTGGAAGCCGGCTAGAAGAGCCAGACGATTACGGGTCTCGGGCGACAACGGGTGACGGTTCTGCGCCACCTCCCATAGCTTACGAAGCGATCGCTTCGACAAATTCACATGGTGATACCTGAATACCTTAGAGAGGTGCTCAAAATCGGGTACCAGCTCTTTCGACTTCCTAATGGCCTTCCCCATCTCCTGAAGAAGGCTTCTTAAATCCTTTTTCATTGTTTTCTATGCCTTCAAGAAGGATTTTCCACATCCTTCATACACTAACGTAATTCTAGCGCAAAAGTACAAAGAATTTAAATATCAAGGTCTTTTAATTCTGTTTTTTTTAGTTTAAATCAAGAAAAAATGATCTCTGTTCCAGCCATTTCTCATCTCTTTTCCGTATCTTTGCAACACTACTATTAAATACTCATCGGTTCATGAAAGAATTAGCTCTTAAGTACGGATGCAATCCGAACCAAAAGCCGTCGCGTATCTATATGTCTGACGGCAAAGAACTTCCCATCAAAGTGATCAACGGGCGTCCCGGTTACATCAACTTCCTCGATGCTCTCAACAGCTGGCAGCTTGTCAAAGAGCTCAAGGCCGCCACGGGTGTTCCTGCCGCTGCTTCCTTCAAGCACGTCAGCCCTGCCGGTGCTGCCATCGGTCTGCCGCTGAGCGATACGCTGAAACGCATCTACTTCGTTGACGATGTGAAGATCCCCCTTTCGCCTCTCGCCTGTGCCTATGCACGTGCACGCGGTGCCGATCGTATGTGCTCTTACGGTGACTTCGTAGCCCTCTCCGATGTCTGCGACGAGGCTACCGCCACGCTGATCAAGCGCGAGGTGAGCGACGGTGTCATCGCTCCCGGCTATACGCCCGAAGCTATCGAGATTCTGAAATCAAAGCGTAAGGGCTCGTACAACGTCATAGAGATCGACCCGAACTATACTCCCGATCCTATCGAGCACAAGCAAGTATTCGGCATCACCTTCGAGCAGGGACGCAACGAGGTGAAGCTTGACGATCCCGCACTCTTTGAAGACATCCCCACAAAGAACAAGACCTTCTCTGACGAGGCCAAACGCGATCTGATCATCTCTCTCATCACACTAAAATATACGCAGTCCAACTCCGTATGCTACGTGAAGGACGGACAGGCCATCGGTATCGGCGCCGGTCAGCAGAGCCGTATCCACTGCACACGTCTGGCTGGTAACAAGGCAGACATCTGGTGGCTCCGTCAGCACCCGAAGGTAATGGCACTGCCCTTCAAACCCGGCATCCGCCGCGCCGACCGCGATAACGCCATCGACGTTTATATCTCCGACGAGCACGACGACGTACTGCGCGATGGTACCTGGCAGAATATCTTCACCGAGAAGCCCGAGGTACTCACCATGGAAGAGAAGAAAGAGTGGATCGCCAAGAACACAGGCGTAGCTCTCGGCTCTGATGCCTTCTTCCCCTTCGGCGACAACATCGAGCGTGCCCACAAGAGTGGTGTGCAATACATCGCACAGGCCGGCGGTTCTATCCGTGATGACAATGTGATCGAGACCTGCGACAAATACGGCATCGCAATGGCCTTCACACATGTACGTCTCTTCCACCACTAATTAAAATTCCAATGCTCTATGGACGATTTTGATAAGATTCTTGAAGGCGGCATCGTCTTCAGCGGAGCGCCCAAGAGCGGTGGTCCGAAAGATAACGGCAAGGTGAGAACTAAAGCCAAGAAAAAGAAATATATCACCGGTGCGCACGGATCGGGTTCAGCCAAACAAAAGGCCAAGTACCGCGAACAACGCGCCAACCGCAAATCACAGCGGCCAAAGAAATAAATTAA
>HF988446.1 GCA_000431975.1 Prevotella sp. CAG:924
CCCATTAGAATAAGCTCATGCCGAGCATACAAGATAAAAAGGGTAAATGCTGACTAGCATTTACCTCTTTTCTTATCTGTGATCTTTTGCCACAATGGCCTACCATAACAAATCCTATCATCTTCCCCTCTACAAATAGTCCATCTCTCGCTCCTATCTAATTAGACCGGACTTTCATAACCCATTTGAGTTAAAGCAAGAACTTCTTTCCTTATCGAAAGCCAACAAAACCATCATTAGAACAGGCATCACCCAACTAGTGCCGATTCGCAAAAGACAAAGTAGCCATTATAAGAGAATATAAATAGGCCTTCCCACTCTAATTTATTCCCCCATTTAACGAAAATCCGTCTTCTATTTATTCGACACAAGAAACACAAACTTTGGCTTCTGCCCAACAAACTCACCAAAACAAAAAGCCGGGCAATCCGTATTGGATCATCCGGCTTATAGAGGTACCTAGCGGAGTCGAACCGCTTTGAACGGTTTTGCAGACCGTTACCTAACCGTTCGGACAAGGTACCGTTGTTTTCAAAAGCGATGCAAAGGTAGCACATTTTTTTCTTATCTCCAAATTTTCACGCAAAAAAATTTCTTAATGTGTTTTCCTTTGGCAATTACGGGAAAAGGATTAACTTTGCAAAAGATAAGAATCATAGTAAAAGCAGACAAATCTATCATATGGCAAGAAAACAGACTGGCCGAAAATCGAAGACCACCTTCAGTGAGGCCATCGGTATAAGAAATATCTTCCAAAGCGAGACTACAGATTTCATTCTCGGTCTATTGCTGCTGGCAATAACAATATGTGCCATTATCTATATGGTGTCCTATATTTCCACAGGACAGGCCGACCAAAGTATTCTGGAGAACATGAAGCCTGGAGAATGGCTCAACACAGACGCAGAATTCAATAATTACGGCGGTTCTGGAGGAGCGATCCTCTCCTATTATCTTATGGCTGTCAATGTGGGTTTCCCAGCCTTCCTCATACCCGTCTTCTTCATACTTGTAAGTCTGAAGCTCATGCGGGTCTATACGGTCAATCTGTGGAAAGCCTTCTTATATCTGGCCATCATCATGATCTGGAGCTCTGTCACGTTGGCCAAATTCCTCACCCCCGTCATGGGCAACTTCTTCTTCTGCCCCGGCGGTGGACAAGGGTTGTATTGTGTACAGCGTCTGGAAGCACTCATTGGCCCTCCCGGACTGACCGCCCTTCTCATCGTCGTGGCCATCGTCTTCCTCACCTATCTGTCCAAAGAGACCATCGAGGTAGTGCGCAAGGTGCTCAACCCCATGAAATACGTCACCGAAAGAGTGAAATTCACCGTTACAAATGCCGATGACAAGACGCCGTCCTCTGACGACACCGACAAGCAACCTGTCAACATTGATCCCAACGACATACCCACAAATGTAGATCATGCTGACGAACAGGAACAGACCAGCGATACGGATGACAATGACTCCCAACCGACCGTTGTCGACCTGACGGACATGACACAGTTTGAGAATCATTCCGCAGACAGTACGCCCGATGCCGCTCCCGCCATTGTGACAACACCCATCGGCACCGTCGCCAAGCCGCTCAACAGAGACGAAGAACCGGCACTGAAAGTCGATGCCGCCAAGCAGGAGTCTACTGCCGTAGGCAAGACACTCACTCCCCACTACGACCTCAACACGCCCATCAACCCGTGGGAGCCTTATACGCGCTATAAGTTCCCCAACTGCGGCCTGCTGAAGAAATACAATACCAAGCCGGTGGTCGACATGGAGGAGATCAATGCCAACAACCGCAGAATCGTCGAGGTGCTCAACTCATTCGGAGTGAAGATCTCAAAGATCAATGCCACTGTTGGTCCTACCATCACGCTCTATGAGATCACCCCGGCCGAAGGCGTGCGCATCAGTAAGATCCGCGGACTGGAAGCCGACATCGCCCTAAGCCTCTCCGCTCTCGGCATCCGCATCATCGCGCCCATCCCCGGTAAGGGAACGATCGGTATCGAAGTGCCCAACCAGAACCCACAGATCGTGTCGATGGAGAGTGTCCTGAATACACGTAAGTTCCAGAACACCCACATGGCCCTGCCGATGGCTCTCGGTAAGACCATCACCAACGAAGTGTTCATGGTCGATCTGGCCAAGATACCCCACCTGCTCGTCGCCGGTGCTACCGGACAGGGAAAGTCAGTGGGCCTCAACGCCATCATCACCTCTCTCTTATATAAGAAGCATCCCAATGAGCTGAAGTTCGTGCTCGTAGACCCGAAGAAGGTGGAGTTCTCCATCTATAACAAGATCGCGCCCCATTACATGGCTGCCCTGCCGGAGAATGAGGACGAACCTATCATCACTGATGTACAGAAGGTCGTGCGCACGCTCAACTCACTCTGCGTGCTCATGGATCACCGCTACGACCTGCTGAAGAAAGCCCAGGTGAAGAAGATCGATGAGTACAACGACAAGTTTGTACACCATCTGCTCAATCCCGCCGATGGCCACGAATACATGCCATACATCGTTGTCATCATCGATGAGTTCGGCGACTTGATCATGACCGCAGGCAAGGAGATAGAGCTGCCTATCGCACGCATCGCCCAGCTGGCCCGTGCCGTGGGTATCCACATGATCATTGCCACGCAGCGACCGACGACCAAGATCATCACAGGTAACATCAAGGCCAACTTCCCCGGCCGTATGGCCTTCCGTGTGACGGCCCAGATCGACTCGCGTACCATCCTTGACCGCTCCGGCGCCGAGCAGCTGGTCGGCAAGGGCGACCTGCTCTTCCTAGCCGGCGGAGAGCCTGTCCGCGTACAGTGTGCCTTTATCGACACACCGGAGATTGAGCGCATCAACGACTTCATCGCGGCACAACCCGGCCCGATCGATCCGATGGAGCTTCCCGAACCGCAGGACGACCACAACACGTTTGGCGGAGAGGGCACAGGCACCGAGGCACGCAATCTCGATCCCCTCTTCGACGAGGCCGCCTATGCCATCGTCATCACCCAACAGGGATCAACCTCCATGATCCAACGACGCTTCTCCATCGGCTACAACCGTGCAGGACGCCTGATGGATCAGTTGCAGGCAGCCGGCATCGTCGGCGAGGCACAAGGCTCGAAGCCCCGCGAGGTCCTCATCGCCGATGAGAACAGCCTCTCGTCCCGTCTGGCACAAATTCACGGAACATAATAAAATATAAAACTGTGTAAACACGTGCAACCCATACCCCTGTCGTGCGTCTATATTTAAACGACAAATTAAAATCAGCACAACAATGAAAAGAAAACTTTTAATTCTTATCACCCTGTTCACCTTTACGCTGGGTGCTTTCGCTCAGAATGCCGCCCAAGCCCGCAAACTTCTTGACCGCACAGCGGCTCTCGTAGGACGCAAGGGAGGCGCTTCCGCCAACTTCTCCATCTCCGGCAACAAAGTGACGGCAACAAGCGGGACACTGGCAATCAAAGGCACCATGTTCAACGCCCACACACCGAAAGCCACAATATGGTACAACGGCAAGACACAATGGACCTACATGAAATCGACCAACGAGGTGAACGTGTCAAAGCCTACCGAGGCCAAGCGCATGCAGATGAACCCGCTGACCTTCCTGTCCATGTATAAGAACGGATACACACTGTCCATGAGCTCGGAAGGCAGCAACAAGGTTGTCCACATGACCGCACAAAACAAGCAGCGCACTGTGCAAGAGGTCTACATCACCATCAATCCCAAGACGGCAGTGCCATCGAAGATCCGCATGCGTGATGTGAAGAAAAACTGGACGACCATCACCATCTCCAACTTCCAAGCCAAAAACCAATCGACGAAGTCATTCTCTTTCAATGCCAAGGACTTCCCTTCGGCAGAAATCGTCGACCTGAGATAAATGACATGTATCTACGGGCTGTTCAGGAGATTCACTTTCTGAACAGCCCTTCTTTTTTGCCCTTATCCTAAAAACCTCCCAACGCCCTGCCCATGACCCTCAAAGACTTTATCCTGCTCTACCGTCTCCTTGCCCAACACCGCAAGCTGGAACAGAAACGCGATCCGATGTTCGCGACGAACAGGAAAGGCAAGCTCGTCGGATATATATTCTTCGCGCTATTTGTTCTTTACTTCCTCGTCATGGCCATTGTCTTTGCGTGGATGGCAATCCATGACTCTACTCACACGACGGTGGAACTGCTTTTCTGCTTCCTTCCCTTCCTCTTCGTAATAGACTTTACCCAACGGCTCTATAGGCAGAAAACACCCTCACAGATCGTCAGGCCCTACCTGCTGCTCCCCATTCCGCGGCAGACCGTCATCGACGCTTTCCTACTCCGCCTCATCCTAAACGACAACTCGTCCCTGCTGTGGCTGATCGTCATCTCTGCCTATAGCTATATGGCTGTCTTCTTCAGATTTGGTTTCTGGTGTGCGCTCTGTTGCGTGCTGTTCTTCTTCCTATTCACCAAACTGAGCAGCATGCTCTACACCATCACCCGCACACTGGCCGACCGCTACTTCCTCTGGTGGGGACTGCCCATCCTGGTCGCCGCCACGATGATTATACCAATCTTTGTCTTTGAGAGCTTTCAAGCCTATCTCCTCCTCGGCGACATCCTCACCGATGCCCCGTTCCTCACTCTTCTCGGACTGCTGACAGTCGTCTTCCTGCTCTTTGCCGTCAACCGGCGGGTGCAATATGCCGCTGTGATGAACGAAGCCATGAAAAAGACGCAGACCAAATTGCGCACCGTCAGCCAATTCAGCTTTCTCGACCATTACGGTGAGATCGGACAATATCTCCGTCTGGAGATCAAAAGTCTGATGCGCAACAAGAACCCGAGACGCAGCTTTCTCAGTGGCGTCGGTATGGTGCTGTTCATCAGCCTCATCATCACCTTTACGACAGCCTACGATGGCGAGATGATCACCAACTACTGGGGATTCTACTGCTTCCTGCTGTTAGGCATGGCCTTGCTGAGCCGCGCCATGAGCTACGAGGCCAACTATATCGACTTCCTGATGGTGCATCATGAGAACCTTCTGCAACTTATCACGGCAAAATATTATTTCTGTGTGGCTCTGCTGGCCCTTCCCCTTCTGATCCTCCTGCCGACAGTGGTCATCGGCAAATGGAGCCTGCCGATGCTGTTGGCCTACGCCTCCTTCACTGCCGGCCCTCTCTACTGTGCCATGATGCAGATGGTCGTTTACAACCGGGTACGTGTCGATCTGAATGAAAAGCTGATTGGCAAAAACACCGCCGAGTCCAACTGGATACAGGTCTTAATCAGTATCGGTGTATTCATTGTGCCCGTCCTTCTCGTACAAGGCCTTTCCAGCCTCATCGGACCGACACCCACCTATTGGATCACGATCGCCATCGGCCTGGCCTTTATCCTTACCCACCGTCTCTGGCTCCGCAACATCTATCATCGCTTCATGCGCGTGAGATACCAGCGCATCGACGACTATCACAAATAAAAAATACAGAAGAGGCGTGGCTCCCATCGTTGAGTCACGCCTCTTCTGTATTGTCTCCATTGCTACCATCTACGGACCTTCCTGATTTCATCTTTCACCGTAGAGGCCCGAGAGTATCTTTTCAAGATCTAATGAAAGAACGGACAGACATAATCCGACTGCTTGTTCTCCACAATAATATGATTCATATTGTATCTGATCACACAGGTGCGCGTGTCCGCATCCATAGTGAAATCGTCCATTCCTTTTTCCAAGGGAATGAAAGGAGGTATCTGCGCTGTCGTATAGCCGGCACTGTTAGACGCATGCGCAGCCTCCGTCTCACATACGGGCATACGCAGACCAAGATCGGCAGCACGGCGTCCCTCCGCGAAGAAAATCTCCTGTCGCATGAGATAGACCAGCTCAAGCAGTCCATCGACCGTCGCCGTCCGGTTGATCATATCCTCCGTCACGGATGTGCCTGAGATATAAGGTACATCGACAAGATGGGGTGCCCGACGGTCAACGACCAGACCCGCACGAAGCGTATCGGCTGCCGAAGCGGCTACACGGTAGTCTGACGAATTGGGATAGAGACGGTATCCGCCCTCTCCCCTGCTCTCTGCCTGATCATTGACACCCTTCTGCACAGGACGGCTTCTCACCAGACTGACGAGCGAGCGCAACATCTCCCGGGCCTGCTCAACCTTATTATCGGCCAGACACGCCTCTGCCATGATCAGATAGTTCTCCTCCGCCTTTGCGGTCACGATAGGACGCTGCTCGGTGCTGCTGTTCAGACGAAAATATTTAGGATCGAGGAAGTCGAGACGTGGCAACGGCTGATACTTGGGGTCGTAGATATAGAACTGTGTCCAGTTTGTCATACCGTTGACGCCATCGAAACGCACCTTGGCAACGAACGTGGGATCGGTGTCCAAAGAACGGCGGGCACAGGCAACAGCACTGTCTTTTTCTCCCAGACGATAATAGGCCCGCGCCATATAGGTATAAACAGCGGCCTTGGCCGTATCGGCCGGATGCAGTTCGAGTGCCTTGCGGAACGTCGTGACGGCCTCCTGCAGATGCTCACGCCAACCGACGATCTCACCGCCTGTCTCCATCGGCAGGCCTACGAAATACTCTCCTGCCAACAAGCTGGCATATCCCTTGATCGTCATCAGTCTCTGCCGTTGTGCGTCAGTCGTCGACTTGTCGGCTTCGGCCACTCTGGTCAGGCCCTCATCGGCCGTAGCCCGCAGATTGGCCACATAGCGCTGGAGGTCCGTCACATAACTATCGGTGTAAAGTATCTCAGGGACATCGAAGTTCTGAGACCCCATCGTATAGTTATTATAGTAGTTGTCACTCATGAGCTCCGTCTGACAAGCGAACTCATCGACAGTTGTGGCAAGCGACTTCTCCGCACCGGCTACCCATGCCGACATGGCACCGGAAGAATGGATGAAGGTCTCCTCGTCCACATTAGGATTCTCGATATCGCCCGGCGACAACAGGTCGCAAGAGGCGAAGGTAAGAGCGGCAAAAGAGATGAAAAGATATTTTTTCATTGAATCAGTCTTATTTTAGAATGCTACTTTAACAGATGCGATAAACTGGCGGGGTGCGGAGAAGGAAGCGTAATTAATACCCGTACAGGTCACGCCTCCCTGCGACAAGCCACTACCGAGGCAAGCCTCCGGATCGACCGTGGCTGCCGTCCATGCCAGCGCATTATACACATGGAAAGCCACATTTACCTCGCGAAGCACATGCTTGAGAGGAAGGGTGTACTCCAGACCGATATCGCGCAGCTTCACGAAGTCGGCCTTCTCCACAAAGAAATTGGTGAAAGAGGTCCAGCTCTCCGACAGGTTCAGTCCCTTGAGTGCGCTCTGGGGCACAACACCCTCATCTATGCCATGGGAGAAACGGAACATACGGTCGAAAGAGAACACATGACCGCCTACCTGATAACCACCCGAGGCCATGAACGTGAAGCGCTTCCAGTTCACCGTCAGTCCGAAGTTGCCATAGGCGTCAGGCAGCGTCTTGCCAAGATTGGCCAAATGCTCTACCTCTTTCAGCGTTCCATCCTCATTGAGAATGGCCTTATTGCCACGAAGGAAACCGATCGACTGTCCCTTGTCCACCACTTCCTGGATCGTACCGGAAGTGAATCCGCCTATCGCAAAAGCCGTATTCTGACCCGTCTCCAGCACTTCATTATAATTGGTGTTGAGTGAAGCCCGCAAATTGACATCCCAGTTTCTTGTCTTAACCACCTGCACTGAGGCCGACAGCTCCCATCCGCGGTTGAGGATCTCTCCCACATTGGCCAGATAGGTGCTTGCCTGTCCCGATGAGGGCAGTGTGGGAATAGAGAAGAGGGCATCTTTCGTACGCGAATAATAATAGGTAAGACCCAGGTGCAGCACATTGTGCAACAGCGTGCTCTCAAATCCTACCTCTACCGAATGTTTGCGCTCCGGACCGAGATCAGGATTGCCGTACTTGCCAAACTGTGCGGCATTCTGTCCCAGATAAGGAGAGAGCGTCACCGTCCGTTGGTATTCGAAGGCAGGAGGATAGTTTCCCGCCACACCATAGTTGGCCAGCAATTTCAGGCTGTTGATCCAACCATTCATGACCGCCGTACGCAACCACGGCTCATCGCTCATGACATAAGAGACACCCACCTTGGGATAATACTGCCAGCTGACATTGTCGCCGAAAGCAGTATTATGATCGACACGCAGGCCGAGATCCAGATAATAACGGTCCCAGAAGCCTACGTTCTCCTGGACATAAAAGCCTGTGGAATAAAGGTAGCTCTTCCATTCGTCCGTCACATATTCACTGGCACCACTGATCACCGACGCTCCATCGCGAATGCCGATACCATTGAACACGATCTGATGGTCGCTCGTGGAAAAGAACTGGAAACCGGCGGCGGTCACACTCGACAGCCAGTCGACAGGACGATAATTGTACTGACCGCTCAGATCAACCGTTATTCCCAGATAATCGCGCTGGAAATTGAGGATCGCTCCATCGTGTGTCGTCGCATTATGACCCTGCTGCAGCTCATAATATTCATGAGTCTCCTTGTTCTTCTCATTGCTTGTACGATAGTCGACACCGAAGATGCCCTTGAAAGTCAGTCCTTTCAAAGGCTGGAACAGGAGTTGTTGCGAGGTCTGAAAATGACGCACATTGATATGATCATCCTGTAGCCCTTCGGCTTTCTTCACCCACTCTCGCATCTGCGAGTAAGCATAGTCATCAAGGTTGTCGAGGTTGGCATCCCAGTATTTTGTCGATCCGTCCTGCGCAGTGTAGGAGAAATACGAAGCGGCACCACCTTCACAAAACCAAAGTCCCGTGTAATCGCCCTGGTTTCCGTTGCGCCGGCGCTCATAATCCTGAAACACCATACCGAAAGAATTACGATATTCCAGCATCGAGTTGAACTTCACCCGTGAGCCGAAACGCATATCGTATTTACGCTCCCGGTTTCCATCCTCTATCAGTGTACCGGTATTGCTGTACATCGAACCCGCAAAGCTATAGCCGAAGCGGTCGGTACCTCCGTCGAAGCCAAAGCTGTATTTCTGTCCGATACCTGTCTGATGCAGTAGCTCCTTGGTACGCTTGAACCGATACCACTGACTGTTGGCCGTATTGATCTCGATCTGGCTGCCTGCCCAGAACAACGGCTTGTGGTTCTGACCCATACGTGTGAAGATCTGCAACACGCCATTGGCAGCATCCGATCCGTACAATGTCGTGGCAGCGCCTCCTGGCACAAATTCTATATGGTCGATGTTCTCCATGGGAATATCGCTCAAAGAAGTCTGCGTAGCCACATTGCCCTGCAAATCGACCAACGTCGAGTTGAGCAGTGCGGGAGTAGTATTATTATTGTCCACCCGGACGCCGTCGACATAAATCACAGGCGTGGAATTAACCTGTGCAGACGACAAGCCGCGCGAACGGAAAATGGAGGTGGTACCAACCTGAGAAGATGACAATCCAATTTGGATATTTGGCACCTGGTCCTGAAGCAACTGTTCCATACGCCCAAGCTTAATACGGCTCAGATCCTCACCACTGATCTTGGTAACATGACTGGAAAGACGGCGCGATCTGATGGCTCCTCCCTGTCCTGTCACAACAACCTCATTGAGATTGAAAAGCGAATCGAGTGTAGGAGTCGGATCATCGGTGAGAGGATCTATTCCCTTTTTATCGGCCGACGGAATATTCTCCGTACGTATATCGTTGTCTGTCAGCGCAGTGCCTGATGACACAGCCGACCGACCGGCCAGCGGACACAGAGCCAACGAAGTGGCCATCATCCAAATACGTGATTTTTGCATCTTCTACTATTGTTGATTTTCTTTTCTTGGTTATTAATTCCTGCCTTTAACTTTTGCGCCTGCAAAATTCGGCCGTTTTTCCTTGAACCACCAAAGAATAGCTATAAAGATGCAAATACTTAACGCAATTTATGTAACGCCTTACAAGAGAAAGACGAAAAAACAAAAAAGAAGGACCTACATTTGCAGGTCCTTCTTGATATATTTACTCCCACTCAATTGTTGAAGGTGGTTTTGAAGAGATATCATAGCAAACGCGGTTGACTCCCTTGACCTTACGTATGATTTCGTTAGACACATTGGCCATGAAGTCGTAAGGCAGATGAGCCCAGTCAGCCGTCATGGCATCCTGTGAGGTCACTGCACGAAGTGCTACGGGATGCTCGTATGTACGCTCATCACCCATCACTCCTACCGAACGGATCGTAGAGAGAAGCACCGTGCCGGCCTGCCATACGTTGTCATACAGCGATGAGCCGTCGGGCATCACATAGTTGTGCATTGCCTCGATATAGATATCGTCGGCATCCTGCAGGATACGCACCTTCTCACGTGTGATGTCACCCAGGATGCGTACTGCCAGTCCGGGACCCGGGAAAGGATGACGCTTGATCAGGCTCTCGGGCATCTCCAGCTGATAGCCTACGCGACGCACCTCATCCTTGAACAGCCATTTCAGCGGTTCGCAGAGCTGGAGCTTCATATCCTTTGGCAGGCCACCTACATTGTGGTGACTCTTGATGGTCATACCGGTGATAGAGAGACTCTCGATACGGTCTGGATAGATCGTTCCCTGTGCAAGCCACTTGGCATCGGTGATCTTCTTAGCCTCAGCGTTGAATACCTCTACGAAATCGCGGCCGATGATCTTACGCTTCTGCTCAGGATCGGTCACTCCCTTAAGGTCATCAAAGAATTTCTCACTGGCGTCCACACCGATAACATTCAGTCCGAGTCCACTGTAGGCGTCCATCACCTTCTTGAACTCATTCTTGCGCAGCATACCATGATCTACAAAGATACATGTCAACCGGTCGCCGATGGCACGATGGAGCAGTGTGGCACATACTGAAGAGTCAACACCACCGGAAAGGCCGAGGATCACACGATCCTGACCAAGCTGTTCACGAAGTTCCTGCACCGTTGTCTCTACGAAAGAGGCTGGACTCCACTTCTGCTTACTGCCGCAGATGTCTACCACGAAGTTGCGGAGCAGCTGCAGACCCTGAGTGGTGTGATACACCTCCGGATGGAACTGAACGGCCCAGAGAGGCAACTCCGACGATGCGTAGGCAGCAAAATGAACGTCAGCCGTCGAAGCGATGGCATGGCAGTCTGCGGGAATGGCGGTGATCGTATCGCCATGACTCATCCATACCTGTGACTTCTCTGTGAATCCTTTGAACAAAGGATCGCTCCCGTCGAAGCTCTCAAGCAGGGCACGGCCATACTCACGGCTGCCCGTCTGCTCTACCCGTCCGCCTCGCTTGAAGCTGATAAACTGCGCGCCGTAGCAGATGCCCAGCACGGGAATCTTGCCAAGGAACTGATCGAGATCGACCTGGAAGGCCTCAGGATCATGAACGGAATAAGGCGAACCGCTCAGAATCACACCGATCACCGAAGGATCATCCTTCGGAAACTTGTTGTACGGCAAGATCTCGCAGAAGGTGTCGAGCTCACGAACGCGACGACCAATCAGCTGAGTGGTCTGCGATCCGAAGTCGAGAATGATAATCTTCTGTTGCATGATATAATAGTATAAAAAGTAGTGAATTAGCTTACATATCTTTCACGAATGCCTCTGCCTCCTGCAGTGTTTCGAGCTTACCGACATCAAGCAGGTGCAGGTCGGCCTTCTCATAGCCACGTATGAAAGCCTTGTCGCAATTCTGGAGATAAAAGTCCATGATAGGAAAACGGTCGGGATAGGCTTCCATGAGCGGGAACAACTCCGGACCGAAACAATGGATGCCTGAGAAAGCCAACAAACGAAGGCTGCGACCACTATCTGATCGGAGAGCGTGCTCAATCTCCAAGGCCGTAAGGCCCTGACGCTCTAAATCCCTGACGGCCGGACTCTCCAACATCTCCCTCACCCATGCGAAGGGGGTCTTCACCTCTCCCGTCCTGATATTGGTCCAGCCTACAAGACGCATCTGCGCATCAAAGACAAGATAGCGCTGGGTCACACGCTGACTGACCAGCAACGTCGCGGCAGTCTTCAGATGGGGGGCGCCACAATCAGGACACACCATCTTGGGATCGAGACGATAGAAACGGTCGAGATCGACATTTGAGAGGATGTCGACATTATGAATCAGAACTGGCACTGTGGGATCGAAGAGCTGGCGGGCATGCTTGATGCCGCCACCTGTATCGAGCAACTCGCGACTCTCGTCACTGATGCGGATATCGATACCGAAATTGTCATTGTCCTGAAGATACTGAATTATTTGTCCGGCGAAATGATGCACGTTCACCACAATGCGTGTGAACCCGGCATCATGCAGACGCGAAATGACACGCCGCAAGAGGGGCTCACCCCCCACTTCGACGAGCGCCTTTGGCTTCGTGTCTGTGATGGGCTTCAGCCGTGTACCTAGACCTGCAGCAAAAATCATCGCTTGCTTCATAGTTGCAAAGGTAATGTAAAAATAGGAAACCGCAAAGCACAAAGCCACAATTTTTACCCCTTACAAAAGCAGAAAGCTCCAAGACCAGGCAGAACTAGGAATCTCCAAATGAAGAATACGACGAACAGTTAACCTACTTGATCCGATTTGGATCAAAAGGAGCCTTCCTACGCCAGAAAAGCAATCTACAAAATACAGGAATCCGTAAAAATGATTAAATTTGCAATATCATTAGCAAAAAGGCCAAAAACGGGCATCATCGTTTTGAAAATATGACTATCCTTTGTTTTCGGCACAATGAAAGTATTTTCACGACAAAAATAATATAAATCTACAGATGATAGACAAAATTTTAGAAAACAACCGCCACTTTGTTGAACGAAAAGGTTATGAGAAGCATATCACAGACGGCATGCCCTCCAGAAAGACCTTGATCGTGACATGCATGGACACCCGACTAAGCGTGATGCTTCCCGAAGCCTTAGGTATCAAGAATGGGGAGGTGAAAATGGTGAAGGTGGCTGGCGGCGTTATTCTTGATGACTATGATGCCGTGATGCGCTCCATCATCGTAGGCATCTACGAACTCGGCATTCAGGAAATCATGCTCATCCATCATACCGACTGCGGTGCGGGTAAGATGCACGGTCACCACATGGAAGAGCTCATCCGACAGCGCATTCCGGAAGACAAGATAGAAGAAGTTGAGAAAAGCATCAACCTCTGTCAGTGGCTCAATGGTTTTGGCGATACCGAACGAAGCGTGCGTGAGACCATGGATCGGGTCAAGAACCACCCCCTTGTACCAAATGACATCATCATTCGTGGCTTTATCATTGACTCGACAACAGGACAATTGACCGAGATTGAAGAGTAAGCTATTGTAGCATCGTGGGGTTCACAATCGATGGAATGGACAATGGGAAACGTCATTCACAACGCTTGCCATATCAATGGCGTTGAAATAGGAAATAGCAGGTACATCAGTACGGAAAACCAGTCATCTATAGACGGTATTTACGATATGGCTGTTCAATCTGAAAAATTGCCATCGACTGTCTGCCTACATCAAAATATAGTTCAGAACAACTACCACTTCACTCCCACGAAAAAGCATTGAAGGCACAGCTTGAATCATCAAAATAGGATTCCATTATATTCTTTGCTTCTGATGACCATGGTGGTCACAGTTTGTGCTCCCTTATATTTCTGCACTATAAAGTGCATGATAATTCTCACTAATTACCGAATATCCAAGCATTTACAAATCATTGAGCTTACGACAGACAGCAATGGCCTACGATAACCTAGCATCATTTTAACGTGTATTCAATCAATTCAAAGCCCTATATGACGATGAGAAGTGTAGTTTGTTTTCTACTGCTGTTGCTATGCAGCATGGCACAGGCACAAAACGAGGGTACCGTCAGCGACTGCAAGACCCTAAAGAGTGAGATCCTGAAAGGCGAACGGAGATATGCCATTTATCTGCCACCCGGCTATGATTCTTCTGACCGGAGCCACCCGGTGTTGTATCTCCTACATCCGGCAGGTCCGAAAGGCACACTGCCCAACCAGCAGGGATGGATCAACTACGGCATGCTGAAGACTTTCATGAACCGTGGCATCGCAAGCGGTGAAGTGGCCCCCATGATTGTAGTCACTCCCGACGCCAACTTTGGAACCCGACGCGTGAGCTATTTCAACGATCCGGACAACAATTTTAATTTTGAGGACTTCTTCTTCAAGGAGTTCATACCCTATATCGAGAAGACCTACCGCTGCCGCACGGAGAGAGGTAGCCGTGCCGTGGCCGGCGCGTCCATGGGTGGTGGAGCCGCCTTCTTCTATGCCTTGCACTATCCGGAGATGTTTTCAGTCTCCTGTCCGCTAAGTGCAGCTATCCGCGGGTATGAGAAAAGCTACCTCACACAACGCTATCCGGAAATGAAGGAACCTGAACTTATGGAGTGGTACAAGCAGTACAACGTATATGAGCTCTTCAGACAGATGCCGGAGGACCAGAGAAACTCCGTATCCTGGTATATCGCTTGCGGCGATGACGATGCCTTGTCTGTCAACAATGTACTCCTGCACGCCGATCTGAAAAAGATGAATGTACCGCACGAGTTCCGAATCCTGGACGGTAAGCACGACTGGGTGTTCTGGCGCTCTGTCCTACCTGATATGCTCCGCTTTGTTTCCGCAGCATTCTTAAAATAATCAACGGCGAGAGTCTGGAAATACTTACCAGCTGTATTTTTCAAGATGCTTGTCGGCTGCACCTCCTCCTTAACCCATATCGTCATTAAGGGCTCGACAAAGTTCGTACTATTTTAGACAATCCGTCTGTCACCTTTGCCGAAGGAACAGCAGAAATGATAAGCGAAATGCCGACAGAAGAACAGAAAACGTAGGATAAGCCAATAAAATGACATCACAATAAATGTATATCATCTAACGACAATCCGGACTAAACAAGATTTTCAATAGGAAGATATCCTATATTTTCTTTGGCATATAATATCGCTGCATAGTCTACTTTATACAAGACTATACAGCGATATTTTATTTGTCAGACATTCTTAAAATACATCAGAAGACACTGAACCAACCAGCATATCATACACATAGTACACCCATTACACAAGCATATTACACATTCTGCACCTTAATAACAGACCACATCGAATAACCCAGCACTTCTTTTTCACCTGACTATAACACCTATACAACTAGCATTTATCTTAAATTCTGTTTATATTCTCCTAAAATGCAATGTGGAATAGCAAATAGAAGTTAAAATAGCACTTAGAACAGCCACTGCAAGAACTTCAACCGACCGGACTGCCGCACCGAATATCGCCATAAGGTGAGTCAGGTGCTGGCCGTCACGACCTATGAATGGAGTAACACCGAGGACAAGATGCTTCCCGTAGACAATATTCTGGTAATGACACCGGCATACGAATACCTGCTGGCAGACCAGCTGTAAATGGAATGTACGACCTCATAGGTGACACGGCCCGACATCTCCCATCCATCTCATCACTCACATAACTTTTAAGAAAAAATCACCCATTAAATAAGACCACATCATTATGATAGAAATCAGCAATCTTAAATATAAGTACACGGGCGCAAAGCAATATGTGTTCAACGACTTCAACCTGTCTCTCAGCGAGAACAACATCTACGGACTGCTCGGCAAGAACGGCATGGGCAAGTCTACCCTGCTCTACCTCATCAGCGGTCTGCTGCGCAAGGAGCAAGGCTCGATAACCATAGACGGCATTGAGACCGACCGCCACGATCCTGCCGTGCTGAGCGAGATATTCCTCGTGCCGGAAGAGTTTGAGCTGATGCCGATGAGTCTCGACGCTTATGTCAAGATGAACGAGCCATTCTATCCGCGCTTCAGCCGTGAGGTGCTCAACAGCTGTCTTAACGACTTTGAGCTCACACCCGACATCAACCTGAAAGAGCTGTCTATGGGACAGAAGAAGAAGGTGTATATGAGCTTCGCCCTGGCAGCCAACACCAAGCTGCTGCTGATGGACGAGCCTACCAACGGATTAGACATTCCGTCGAAGAGCCAGTTCCGTAAGGTGGTGGCAAACAACATGAGCGATGACCGTACCATGATAATATCAACCCACCAGGTGCATGATGTTGAGTCGCTGCTCGACCACATCATGATACTCGATCACTCTGAGTTGCTGCTCAACGAGTCGGTAGCCGACATCTGCAACAAGTACAACTTTGAGTTCCGCTCGCTGGGCGAGCCTGCCGACGACGTAATCTACGCCGAGCCGTCACTGCAGGGCAACGTCGTGATAACACGCAGACGAGATAACGATGAGGAAACTCAGCTCAACCTCGAACTGCTTTTCAACGCCGTAACAAAGAAGCTGCTGCCGCGCGAATAACTGCCGATGCTGCCAAGACACATATAAAATATAAGATTAAAAACGATTCAAGATGAGCAACTTTAATACAAAACGATTCATACAAACCTTTAAATGGTCGATGCAGGCCACCAAGAAAGAGATCGCAACCATAGCCGGATGCATGTTTTTCCTATACCTGGTGCCGTTCATAATATCGGTGATGTCAAGCCACGGCGAGCCCGACATTATAGTTGAAAGCAACATACAAAGCGCAACAATCACATGCACCTTCTTTTTCACTTTCTACTTAACTATCAGCGGATGCTGGATTATGAACAACATGAAGACCAAGGAGCAGCGCATAACATTCAAGATGCTGCCGGCATCCGACCTCGAGAAGTTTATTGTCCGCGTACTCTACATCACGGTGGTATGGGTGCTTATCGGCGTCGTAGCATTCTGTCTGGCCGACTTCTGCCGCATGCTGATTTGCTTCATATCAGGCTCTCACGGAACCTATAGCACCATACCCGACGTGCTCAACATGTGGTTTGGCCCGGCAGACACACACTCAATGCGCATGACAGCCTGGGGGCTGGACTTTATAGCAGGCGTTATGGCCGTCAATGCATGGGCATTTTGGGCTCACTCGTTCTACGTTCTGGGCGGAGCCTTCTTCCGTCGCCGCCAGTTTATACTTACCTCATGCGCTCACTTCGCGCTCGGCATACTGTCGCTGATAATAATATCCTATATCCCTAAGGAAAGCATCTTTCTGTCAATCAAGAAGAGCCAGAATCTCGTGAACACCATTGCTTATGTCTATACGGCCGTCGCCATAATGGTCGGTCTGCTCAACTGGTGGCTGGCATACAAGCTGTTCAAGCGTTCGCAAGTTATCAACAATAAATGGATTAATCTATGAGCAAATCCGACAATAAATGTATCGGCATCACGTTCAGGTGGACAGAACAATACTTACTCACCTCGCTGATCCAAGTGTTGCCTGCATTGCTTGCAGTGTGTCTGTTCATAACGTTGACCAGTACCCTCACTATGAGCTGCCAAAACGTGCCTGCCGACATACAACGACAGATCCTAATAAGAACAATAGGTAGCTGTGGAATGGTCTACCTCTCTTGGATCATCATCGGAGAAATGTTTCTCGGCCATGCCGCCAAGACCCGGCTACAACATATAATGCAAGAAATGCTGCCGGCATCCCCTCTCAAGAAATTTCTGACGCAAGTGGCATGGACCATCATACTTCTCGCAGGCATCGGGGTCACATTCTGCCTTGCCCACATAGTACGTATGGCACTGTTTATGGTATTCTACTATTTCGCCGACATCTGCCGCATACTGATGGATCTTATGTCAGACTCTTTCGGCATCGACTGCACTACACCTCAGGCACTCAATTTGATTGACTATCATACAAATCTGACAGCCGGAAATATTGGATACTACCTAAGTATGGCATCCATATATACTGGGATCTTCTGGGGACTTTCGCTCTGCATAATAGGAGGAGTCCTTTTATGCCACCGTTAGTTCCCGTCTGCATCACGCATCCATGTTCGGCTTGCCCTCATCGGTGTATTTATATCCGATATAAGACCCGATAATTACCGTCCCCGATGACAAGTATGTCAACCCATAGGACCTCATCCGTCTCTTTGTGACATTTGCCATAACACTGTTCAACAGACGGCTAGTCCACAAGTCATTCAAGCATTCACAAGTTATCTATAATAAACTTAATCTATGAGCAAATTCAACTATAAGCGTTTCGGCATCACATTCAGATGGACCGAACTATATTTACGCAAGAACATGATTAAGATATTTGCCCTAACGCTCGCAGTATATCTGTTTATTCTTCTGACAAACACCATCTCTGAAAGCTACAATGGCACGCCGGCCGACACGCAGCAACTGACACTGCGAAGCGCGATAAGGAGCTGCAGCATGGCCTACTTCTTCTGGGTTATCATCAGCGGAACATGGTTTTGCCCGAACATCAAGACCAAGCAACAGCGCATAACGATAAAGATGCTGCCGGCAACAGACCTTGAGAAGTTTCTCTCACACATGGCATGGCTCGCCATACAGCTTATAGGCATGGCCCTGATGTTCTGCCTTGCCGACCTGATACGCGTGGCGCTTTTTGAAGTGTTGGGGCTCGACTGGATACAATGGGGCATCCCTTTGTTCTTCGACATGAGCCATGTGGCCGACGACATATATATCCTTGGCGTAAAGTCGACAGCCGTCTATGCCGCAGGCATGGCATGGGTGCTGTGGGCACAGTCGCTCTATGTTCTCGGAAGCATTCTGATAAACCGCTATGGTGCTTTAATCGTTTCGGGCATACACGTAATACTTATTGTCGTATTGGTATGGCTCGTAGCTAAATCAGACACAGAAGCCGCAGCAACCGACATCGCACTTACGGCAGACTCCGCGACATATATTGCCGTGGCGACATTCGCCTTACTGGGCATATTCAACTGGATAATGGCCTACAAGCTATACAGCCGCATGCAGATTGTAAACAACAAACTGATTAATCTATGAAGTTCAACAACGAAAAAGCCATATACGTACAGATAGCCGACCGTCTTTGTGACGAGATACTGACAGGAAAATACAACGACGACGAACGTATTCCGAGCGTGCGCGAATATGCCGTCCTGCTCGAGGTCAACACCAACACCGCCGTAAAGTCGTATGACCTACTGGCATCCGCCGGCATCATCTACAACAGGCGCGGCCTAGGCTACTTTGTCACAAAGGGAGCCAAAGACATGATAATGAAAGAAAGGCGCACGCTGTTCATGGAGGAAAAGCTGCCCGAGCTGTTCCGTAGCATGGACATGCTCGGCATTACGCTCGACGACATCAGTAAAGCCTGGCACGACAGAAATAAATAAGATCGCATATATGCTACGACAGGCAGCAGATGCCAGCAATACCGGAACGACGGCAACTTCCCAACCGTCTGACAAATGTCACACACGGTATTGCGGGCACCGCTGCCATGCCTACCGTATGGTATAAAAAGGAGGAAATTAAAAATACCAGACCATATAGATCTGAATAGCTTCAGTACGATCAATTATGTAGGCAGCCCCCATCGGCTCACCTGATAAACCTGAGGGAGTTGTGGGCTCATCCAAGAAATATAAGGGATTGTTTAGCCCGGACCCGAAAAGACATCGTATCCTTGCAAGACCGACCGGGCGACAGGGGGCTGCGATGACGCTGAGACCGTGAACGTCCGCACAGCTTCAACGTGATCTAAAAATA
>HF988447.1:0-12014 GCA_000431975.1 Prevotella sp. CAG:924
GCTAAACAATCCCCTAGGTTTATCGGGTGAGCCTACTTGAAACTAAAGGAAAGGAATGGAATTATCTTACAGGTCGAATGGCCTTGAACAATTACAGGATGAGATTGAGCAAAAATTGAAAAAACAATCGTAGCAGTTCAGGTAAGATTCTCATCATATCAGACCATACACGGCCCGTCCATCTTGCACATCCTGACAGTAGAGATCTTATGCAAAAAAACAAATGACTCTTGATATGAGCGGAAAGCCTTCCCTCCATAAGAGACTGAGCAGAACCAGCAACAAGACCGAAGACTGTGGTTCTTTGGCGCTTTGTTCGCCATTATTTCTAAAGAGCAATGCAACCTGTATTGAAGCTGTTTTTTTACCCGTATTGAAGGAATATAGGTGACTTGCCTCTTGCAGCTAAGTGCATCTACCCTTGCAGCTATCATGCATTTTTCGGGCACATAGGAATCAGATCTTTGCCATATTTATCTATTCGGCCATTGATTGATCACTTCCACGACCCTTTCTACTTCTCCATCTGTCATAGCCTGATTACACGGGAGGGACAGTTCGGTAAGATGAAGCTCTTCGGTAACGGGCAAGGACAAGGAAGCCCATTCGCGATAGCACTCCTGATGATGGGGAGGGATAGGATAATGAATCTGCGTACCTATACCCTTCTCCTTCAGATATTGCTGAAGGCCGTCCCGATGATGACAAAACACAGGAAAGATATGAAACACATTATCCACGTCCCTATCCTGCTGATAGGGCAGACGGATGGACGGATGAACAATATGCTGCTGATAATAATGGGCTATGTCACGACGACGCTGATTATCCTCATCAAGATACCGTAACCTGACACTGAGGACGGCAGCCTGTATCTCATCCAGTCGACTGTTACGGCCCTTATAAGGGAATACGTACTTCCTAGACGATCCGTAATTACCTAAGGTACGTAGCATACCGGCAAGTGCCTCATCACTGGTCGTCACAGCTCCGGCATCACCTAAGGCTCCAAGATTCTTGCCAGGATAGAAAGAATGGGCTGCAGCATCACCCAGCGAACCGGTACGTACCATACTGCTTTCTCCCTTTTCAGATACCGCCACCTGACAACCATGAGCCTGCGCATTGTCCTCCAACAACAGCAGATGGTGCCGGCGACACAAATCCGCTATTCGTGGCGTCCATGCCGAACGGCCATATAGATGGACTATCATCACGGCACGTGTCCTTGCCGTGAGCGCTGCCTCCAGACGCGTGTCATCTATCTCCAGTGAATCCATGCCCGGCTCGACCAGCACAGGTACAAGGCCATTCTCCGTGATCGATAGTAGGGTGGCTATAAAGGTGTTGGCAGGCACAAGCACTTCATCCCCATCCTTCAAACGGCCCAACTCCTTATAAGCACGAAAGATAAGTGTCAGGGCATCCAAACCATTACCGCAGCCAACACAATAACGCGTTCCGATATAACGCGCATACTCTGTCTCAAAACGGGTAGTAGCCTCACCATGAAGATACCAGCCGCTTTTCACAACATTGTCTACTGCCGTCTGAATCTCATCACCATGCAAGGCAGTGATGCGCTGAAGAGAAAGATAAGGAATGTCCATCGTCTGTCAAATTTTAGTTTACCTCTAAAGGGAACGTATACAGCTTATATCTATTTATATTACTTACAATTCCCATTCATACGTGTCGTAGCAAACGCCACGACCACCGAAGCCCTCTTTCTGGAAAATGAGCGAGCTATTAAGATAATGCCCTGCATCTTCCGTCGACTTGCCAAAATCGAAATAAAGTATGGGATCCTCTTTCACGCACCGTTGCTGCCGTTCCGGGAAGCAATCGTTAAGGAGCCAGTGGAAAAGCATGTCCAACGCGCCACAAGACTTACCTTCCGGCGATGCCGCTATATATTGGGTATGCACGACCTGCCCTGTCAGATAGAGCACAGTGCCTCCAAGTATCACATCATCGGAACAGGTACCATCCGGCTGCTGAGTCTCCGGTTCGTACACCACTGCCAGGCGGATGGCCTCCGGAAACCGCCCAACCAACAGCATCATCTCCTCCAAGGTGTGAACCGGATGGGTATGATGAACCATAACTAGATTGTCCGTTAGGATCTTCCAGAATGCTTTCCAGTCGGGATCATCACATTGCTTCACCATCTCCGGCCGATAATCCACCATCCGGCATCGTAGATTCCGTTTCCTGGCCTTACGCAGGCCGTTCTTCGCAGAGTCTCCTACCTTCAGCTTGCTGTCAATAAGAATAGTCGAGGATATTTCTCTGACCGTTAGGCTGGCATGGCATATCTGCGTCAAGGCATAGAGGTCCTCTTGGGCAGGCTGCCGATGATAAATCCATGGCATAGCCTTATAGACTACCTTGTGAATGCCCTGCGCACGCCAGTAGGCGTTCAGTTCCTCAAACAGCTTACATACATAAGCTGCCTTGGCCTCACTGCCTGTAAGCAAGCCTCCATACGTCAGGCCTCCGTGCGAACAGATCGTTCCACCCTTGCGATGGGCCGGCAGGAGAGCATACAACCTGCCTTTACCATGGCGACGGATCAGAAGCGACGCGTCCTGAAAACGGTCGGAATGATAATCCATGTAGCCGCGGTTGAAAAGGAAAGTACCCTGGCGGGAAGAAGCGACAAAGGCATTCCATTCCTCTGCATAGGCTGACGTGTAAGGGATAATATCGAAGGCTGGCTCAGACATGATTCACATATTTCAAAAACTCATCATAGTCGCGGATATAATCTTCTTCCTTATAAATATCTGAAGCAAGAACAAGACATACCGCGCCGGAAGAGAAATCATCCAGTGTTCGCCATGTTCCGGGATCGATGAGAAGTCCCTGCCAGGGATGGTTCAGAAGATAAGTCTGTGTCTCCTTCCCGTTGTCTAATGTCACAGTGAACGAGCCGCTCGTCGCAATGACAAGCTGCCGCAACGTACGATGCGCATGACCTCCCCGGCTCTCACCGGCAGGCACATCATAGACCCAATAAGCACGACGGATATCGAAAGGTACGATATCGACATCACCATGCTGGGCAAAAGTAAGATTGCCCCGCGGATCATAGATGCGGGGCAATGTAATGATTCTTCCGAGTGTCATTTGAATATTTATCGACAGACCGCCTAGAAAGACCTTATGCCTTCCAAAGCGTCCGCCTTTGGTAGCTAACCGTTACTTCTTCATATAAGGATCGGTACCCAACACGGTCTTGGCAAGCCGTTTAGCTTTGTCGCGCAAGGCATTGACATCGTCACCCACCTCACCATAACAGAGCACAACGCCCATACGGCGACCCACATGTGCTTCGGGCTTGCCGAAGAGACGGATACGCGTATGATCCTCTTTGAGAGCCTTCTCAAGATGATAATCCAAAGGCTTCTCCGACTCCACAGGAGAGAGTATCACAGCCGATGCGCCGCAATGCTCAAGATGGATGGCCGGGATAGGCAGTCCCATCACGGCACGGAAATGCAACTCAAACTCCGAGAGATTGGTTGTATGGCCAAGCGTCACCATACCTGTGTCGTGCGGACGTGGCGAGAGCTCTGAGAAGATCACCTCTCCCTGCTTGGTAAGGAAAAACTCTACACCCCAGATTCCATAGCCGGTAAGGGCATGGGTCACCTTCTCTGCCATCGTCTGTGCTGTTTTCAGTGCTTCAGGGCTGATGGCATAAGGCTGCCACGACTCACGATAGTCGCCGCCCTTCTGTACATGTCCGATAGGCGGGCAGAAAAGCGTAGGACCATTTTTCTGGGTAACCGTAAGAAGAGTGAACTCAGAATCAAAATCGATAAACTCCTCAATGATCACTTCCTTCACATCGCCACGGCCTTCCTCCATAGCCTCACGGAAAGCCTCACGCAACTCCTCATCATTATGGACATAGCTCTGCCCATGACCACTGGAGCTCATCAGCGGCTTCACGACACAGGGGAAGCCGATCGTGTCAGCGGCCTTCTTAAACTCATCAAAGGTCTTTGCATAGAAATACTTGGCTGTTCTTAAACCAAGCTCTCTGGATGCGAGATCACGAATAGCACGACGATTCATCGTATAGTTCACGGCACGGGCAGAAGGAACGACCTGTATGCCCTCTTTCTCGAAGTCGATCAGACGTTCGGTACGAATAGCCTCGATCTCCGGTACGATAACATCGGGCTTGTGTTTCTCAACAACAGCTGTAAGGGCATCACCGTCGAGCATGGAAAAGATCTCACGCTCATCAGCCACCTGCATGGCCGGTGCGTTGTCGTAACGGTCGCAAGCGATGACATACTGTCCGGCACGTTTAGCCGCGATAGTAAACTCCTTGCCCAGCTCACCTGAGCCCAATAATAATATCTTTTTCATTCTATATAATGAGTTTTAATGAGAACTACCTTACTTATTGTGGTTTGATCATCTGCCACTCCGGGGTGACGGCTATCTGGCGGAGATCATGTTCCACAAGCTGTATAAGCTGTTCCTCCGTCAGGCCATGAGCACGGGCTATATCGACCGGCGACTGTCTGGTCATTCCAAAAAGACCATAAAGAGCCGCAAAGACCTGATCGTGACCCGGGGGAAGGAGCATCAGCAACCGCTGTATCATTCCTTCCTTCTGCTGGTCTCGAAGCATACGCAACCGGCCCATACGCTCGAGATAATCATTCAGTTCTTTTGATATGTGATCCATTATGCAAAAAGCTATAATCGGTTGGTATGCGGGCCGAGACGTACGACCTCGCAATCCTTAAATTCCTTACCGTCAACAGTGAGCCGTACCAGCGTGCGTTCACGGTGCCACCCCATCATACCGGCTGCACCGGGATTGATATGAAGCAGTTGGAGCGTCTTGTCATACTGCACCTTCAATATGTGAGAATGCCCAGCTATAAAGAGATCAGGCGGTGAGGCCATCAGACGCGGAGCTATCGACCGGTCATAACGGCCGGGATATCCCCCGATATGCTTTAACAATACATCAGCCTCCTCACAGCGGAAACGCAATATCTCCGGATAGCGCAAACGCAGATCACCTCCGTCACAATTGCCATAGACCGCACGGAACACCGGGCCAAGGTCCTCAAACCTATCGGCCAGTTCCACCGTACCGATATCACCGGCATGCCATATCTCATCACAATCCTTAAGATACGTAACATACTGAGGATCCCAATAGCCATGCGTGTCGGAAATAATTCCTATCCGTTTCATTTGAACTTCTTATTAACGACCTCCGCTATCAGACGCTCCGTCTCTGCTATGCCCAAAAGAGAAGAGTCAATGCACAGGTCATAGCTCTCTGCCGCTCCCCAGCGCTTTCCCGTATAATAATTATAGTAGGAAGAGCGTGCAGCCTCGCTCTCACGGATAAACTTCTGAGCCTCCTCACGCGTGATATGTTTACTTTCGCTTATCCGCATGATGCGATCAGACATAGGAGCCGTAATGAATACACTCATCACATAAGGGCGGTCACGAAGAATATAGTCAGCCGTGCGACCTACGAAAATACAATTTTCCTTGTCGGCCACCTCACGGATGACATCACTCTGCAGTTTGTACAGGTTCTCGTCAGAAAGATTATTGCGATAGATATTACTGCAAGATGCGAAAGGCAGATGCAGGTGGGTAATGGAATGGAAAAAACCTTTATGCTCGTCGTTCTTCTCAAAGAACTGTTCGGCAAAGCCGCTTTCCTTAGCAGCCATATTGATAAGTTCCTTATCGTAAACTTTGCAGTCGAGGACATTGGCAAGATGGCGGGCAATGGTCAGTCCACCACTTCCTACCTGTCGTCCAAGGCATATAATAAAATGTCGGTCAGATATTGGCATAAGTCTAATCGTTTTTCTGGTTATTGTTTTTTAAAGAAGTTTCAACTGCTGCCTTACGTTCCATATTTTCTTCATGTATGCGTTTGAAGACGCGCATATAATGCACCATGATCAACGCAGTAACTACACAAGCGACCGTATCAGCGCAAGGCAATGACGCCCACACGCCCTTCAATCCGAAGAAGATTGGCAATACACCCAAAAGGGGCAGTAGGAAAAGAAGCTGTCGTGAAAGGGAGAGGAAGATAGATATCTTCACTTTACCGATACACTGGAAGAAATTAGTCACAACCATCTGATAGCCGACAATAGGGAATACCAGCATCAGGATGCGCAGACCGATGATCGATTTAGAGATCATCAATGCGTCCTTGGTGAAAAGACGGACACAATAATAAGGAGCGAACATGGCAAGCAGCCATCCAAAGACCATCACTCCAGTGGCCGCAATGATGGTACACTTCAAGACACCCATAAGGCGATCGAACTTCTGTGCTCCGAAATTATAACCGGCTATAGGTTGCATACCTTGGTTGAGTCCGATGACGATCATCACAAAGATAAAAGCGATCTTATTGGCAATGCCGTAAGCACCGACCGCATAGTCGCCACCATAGCGTACAAGCTGATTGTTGATGAAAATCACCACAATGCACGATGTGGCATTCATACAGAAAGGCGATACACCAATAGCCAGGATGTTCTTAACGATATCACTTTTAAGAGAATAAATGCCACGACGATAATGGAGCAGCTCTTTCTTCTGACTGAAGAGCCAGAACTGATAGACCAAAGCAATGGCCTGCGCCAGGATCGTAGCGATGGCCGCACCACGGATACCCAAATTCAGTCCCCAAGGGAAGATAAAGATTGGGTCCATGATCGAATTAAGGATCACTGTAAAGATAGTGGCGTTCATGGCCTGACGAGGCTTAGAGGCAGCACGTAACAGCGCGTTCTGACCGAGATAAGTCTGTGTAATGACATTGCCCGCCATGATGATGAGCATATAGTCACGCGCATAGGGCAGCGTAGCGTCACTCGCTCCAAAGAAACGAAGCAACGGATCCATAAAAATGAGACAGACCACCGACATGGCAATACCTAACACCACATTGAGCGTAAGGGTATTACCAAGAATGTTCTCGGCCATGCCATAGTCTCGCTGTCCAAGCTTTACACTGATGAATGTGGAAGAGCCGATGCCGACAGCTGCACCAAATGCACCCGTTAGGTTCATAAACGGGAAAGTAATGGCAAGACCTGAGATAGCCATAGGGCCTACTCCTTGGCCGATGAAAATAGAGTCGACCATGTTGTAAAGGGACGATGCCAACATTGCCACAATGGCAGGCAAGGCATATTGCCGCAGCAAGCGTCCAACGGGCTTTGTACCCAGTTCGAGAGTTTTTTGCTTATTATCCATATACGTATGCAAAGATAAGAAAAAAACCAAAACTATGTGTACGGGTATCCAAGAAATATAAGCTGAACGTCGGAAAAGAAAAGTAAGACAACCTTGAGCGCTTCATCAAACAGGCCGAAAGATGAATAACCAAAGCGCTCAACCCCAATCAGCCATTAGAGGGCTACACCAACAAATCATAAGTAAATATACGACCATTAATGCCAGCTACAATCTAATCATAGACTTCCGTCAATGCCTCTATGTCCCAAATTTGCGAACGTTGAAAGTAGCGGTCACCACTGACATACACACGGCTGAAGCCATCAAGAGAAAAGAGAGGAGAAGCCTGCTCGTCCATCTCACCGTTACAGATATAAATATTCCGGCCATAACGGATCACCTCGCCATATCGGGCATCGCGAAGCGTGAGACGTACCTGGCCATAAATCCCGTTGCTGAAAGCATAATTCACAGCACACTTTTCCGGATCGAAATAGCTCTTACCTTGCACATGAGAAAGGCTGACTGAGACAGAGGCCATCTCTGTCCCCACTCCGGTCTTGCCACAAATATCCGGAGAAGAAATGTCACTATCGATCTCCTCGGCACTCATCCACAATGCCGGATCGAATTGAGATGCCCGCCATGGATTTTCGGCCTCACGGCCATCGTCCCACTCACCACCATCCGGAAGCCATCCGGAAGCGGGAGAAACACGACAGAGCCATGTACTGTCAGCCATGTAACAGAATGGACGACCGGACTCCGTAAAGCCATAATAGGAAAGGGAAAGATGCCGGTTCTCAGGACGCAAAACGCGAGGTGCATAAAGCACGGCAACAACATTCGTGTCCTCGTTCAAATAAGGAGTAATATCAATGCTTATCGGTTCAGAGGGACTATACCACTGGGCCGTGCCGACATTACACTCGTTTACATATACACGAACCAGACCGGAAGAGGCAAAAGAGAGATGAGCCGACACTGGCACATCCTCATCTGATCCCGTCACATAGGTCTGGCGAAACCAGACATGACTAAGTGAATCGGCTAAAGGACAGGTCACCCAACGGTGTTCCCATTCCTGCGATGGCGTCACTAACGGAGCATAGCGACACCATTCCTGAGCCGTGACCGGCATAACTGCCAGCCACAGCACAGCGAGCCAAAAGTGGCGCGGACCGAACACCTGTCCGATCCGCGCAATCGCCTGTAGAAAAACAGTCCCGCTTACCGGCCTTCTCACCGATATTAAGGCTGCCTTGATCATATCCGTCTCATTCTTCAAAAGAGATAATTATTTAAATTTCTTGACGACAGAAGCACCATCCTTACGAATCTTTACCTTCATTGTCTGTCCATTGACAAGCAGTGTAAAGCTGCCTTTCTTCTTACCTGTCACTTTCAAAGTCTTCACCTTGCCGTCTTGCCAACAGAAATCCAACGCATAGCCTCCACGGGCTATCAGACCATTGATCTCTCCAGAACGCCAACATTCCGGAAGGGCAGGAAGCAGCTCTATCACACCGTTATGACTCTGCATAAGCATTTCACATACACCAGCCGTACCACCGAAGTTGCCATCAATCTGGAAAGGCGGATGGGCATCAAACAGATTGGGATAGGTGCCGCCATGCATCGACTTAGGATGCTTGGGATTGACATACGAGAGCAAATTATGATAGAGTAAATAAGCCTTATCGGCACGATGCAGACGCGCCCACAAATTGATACGCCAGCCGGTACTCCATCCTGTAGAAATGTCGCCTTTCTGTTCCAGCGTCCGTGTTGCCGCTTTTACCAACGTATCGTCCTCATCGTTGATATCGAACTGATGACCAGGATACAGACCGATGAGGTGGCTCTGATGACGATGCTGGGGATCCCAGTCGTCCCAGTCGTAATACCATTCATTGAGGTCGCCTTGATGACCTACAGTATAGGGATGCAGACGGGCAAGGGCTCGGGCGATCGTGTCGCAATAGGCTTTATCAATACCCAACACTCCGGCTGCCTCTATCGTATTTGCGAACAGCTCACGGATAATGGCAAGGTCTGCCGTACCACCATAGCAGGTCATTCCATGGTAACCCTTATCTGTCTTGTATTCATTTTCGGGAGATGTGGACGGCGCCGTAATGAGTTCCTCAGGATTCTTCGGATTGGGAATCAGCCAGCGCAACATGAACTCACTTGCACCACGCATCAACGGATAAGCTGTCTTGGCCAAATAATCACGGTCCTGCGTGTAGAGATAGTGATCATAGAGATTCTGACAGAGCCATGCTCCTCCCATGTTCCAGTTGGCCCACATAGGCAGATCGTGTTGCTCTCCCACAGGATTGGCCATAGCCCATATATCCGAATTGTGACCTACCGACCATCCACGGTCAATACCATAAAAATTCTTGGCCACGGCATGACCAGTAACAGCAAGCTCCTGAACATACGAAGAAAGAGGATCGAACATCTCTGGCATATTAGCCACATCACAAGGCCAATAATTCTCCTCCAAATTGATGTTAATCGTATAATTGCTGTTCCATGGCGCGAACTTCAAGATGTTCCACAATCCCTGCAGATTGGCCGGTGCGCCCTGCGTACGTGAAGAAGAGATCAGCAGATAACGGCCATACTGAAAATAGAGTGTCTCCAGATATCGGTCGAGAGCCGGATCCTGACCATAGGCATGAAGCATAGAATCCGTAGGGATAGCATGATTGAACTGCGCGTCCTCCAACAAGAAGCTCACCCGATGGAAGATCTTCTGATAGTCCGCCTCATGACGCGTATAAAGGCTGTCGTAAGTGAAATTGACGAGATGCCAGGCATCGTCCATCGCATTTTCCAAATAAGGAGCGCCCTCCTGCACAGGATGACGACGGGCACCGTTGAAACTTGTCTCGTTAACGATGTAGAGAGTCGCCTGATCAGCACCACGGATCACCAGACTGCTGTCGGTCGTACTCACTTGTCCACCGTCATTCAACAGACGAAGCACTGTACAGAAATGGGTCGTTTCACGAGGATCGCCCATAGCATGACCCACCATCGTGATCTGCTTGTCGGACACCTTCACATCCTTATCCAATAACGAGCCGAGAGACAGCTCACAGTTCAGCGCGCCCTTTGCAGAAGCGGCAAGACGGATTGCTATCACCTTGTCGGGATGCGATACAAAGTAGCTGCGTATATAACTCACCCCACCGCGCTGATAACGGTCGCGGCACACAGCACTGTCGAGATCAAGCGTCCGACGGTATCCTGTTACCTCACCCTGATTGAGGTCGCGAATGTGAAGAAAGCCCAGAGGCTGATAAGGGTTACAGAAATGTCCCTGTACATAGCGCTGCAACGAGTCGGCCAACTGGTAATCCTCATTGAAGAGCGCCTCACGAATCTTAGGAATCCAGACTGACAAGCCAGTTCCGTCATTAAGATTGACCGGCTTGCCGGCCCACAGCGTGATATCATTCAGATACACTACATTGTCATCTGTTCCTCCATAGACAAGTGCACCGAGCTTGCCATTGCCGAGTGGCAGGGCCTCCTCAAAGATATCTGCAGGACGATCGTACCAAAGGCGCAAGGGTTGTGCACTGACTTGCAAAGGAGTTGCCTGCAAGGAAAGCCCCTTAGCCTGTACCTGAGAAGCGCCACACCACCGTGTACCGGCCGTAAGCGCCGTTAATGTAAGGATTGCAATAGTAAATAGTTTCTTCATAGTTTGTATGTAGTTAGCTATATTTCCGATATAGCCATGCTACTTCTCTCAAGATCTTGATAGCAGCTAATCTATGTAAAGAAAGAGCATGACCCCTTCTTTTCCAAGACAGGCATCATGCTCTTTATAAGTTTATTACGCATCAATATTGGCATACGTCGCATTCTGCTCTATGAATTCACGACGTGGCTCTACATCATCACCCATGAGCATAGAGAATATCTCATCTGCCTGAGCAGCGTTCTCAATCGTCACCTGCTTGAGGAGGCGTGTCTTGGGATCCATTGTCGTTTCCCACAACTGCTCGGGATTCATCTCACCCAAACCTTTATAACGCTGTGTGTGGATGCTCTTGCCATCCTCTACTCCATTGCCGTACTTATCGAGGAAAGCCTGACGCTGCTGGTCGGTGTAGCAATATTCACTCACCTTGTTCTTGTAAGAACATTTGTAAAGAGGTGGCGTAGCAATATAGAGATGTCCCTCTTCTATCACCTTCGGCATGAAACGATAGAAAAGCGTCATGATCAGTGTGTCGATGTGAGAGCCATCGACATCGGCATCGGTCATGATAATGATCTTGTCGTAGCGCAGCTTGTCGATATTGGCCTCGCGATCGTCCTCTCCGTCAACGCCAAAGCGTACGCCAATCGACTGAATAATATTCATCACAGACTCGGCTTCGAACACACGATGCCATTGCACTTTCTCCACGTTCAAGATCTTTCCACGGAGTGGCAAGATAGCCTGCGTATAACGGTCGCGGCCCTGCTTTGCCGATCCACCGGCCGAGTCACCCTCGACAAGGAAGATCTCACACTCCTTCGGGTCCTTATTAGAGCAGTCAGCCAATTTTCCAGGCAGGCCGCCGCCACTCATCACACTCTTGCGCTGCACGCTCTCACGAGCCTTACGGGCAGCGATACGCGCTGTGGCAGCCAGCACCACTTTCTCGCAGATCTGATGAGCTTCTGTGGGGTGTTCCTCCAGATAATTGGTCAGAGCCTCACCGACAGCCTGCTGAACA
>HF988447.1:12035-45867 GCA_000431975.1 Prevotella sp. CAG:924
TGCTGAACAGCACCTGTTACCTCGCTGTTACCCAGCTTCGTCTTCGTCTGACCCTCAAACTGAGGCTCAGCCACCTTGATGGAGATGACAGCTGTCAAGCCTTCGCGGAAGTCCTCTCCCGCAATCTCGATCTTTGCCTTCTCGATCTGCTTGGAGATCTGGGCATCATTATCTGCGTAGGCTTTCAGCACACGTGTCAGCGCCATGCGGAAACCTGTCAGATGGGTGCCGCCTTCTATCGTATTGATATTATTGACGTATGAATGGATATTCTCCGAATAGTCGGTATTATACATGATTGCCACCTCAATGGGCACGCCCTGCTTCTCTGTCTTCAGATAGATGACATCATCGAACAGATGGGTACGGTGACGATCAATATAACGCACGAATTCTTTCAAACCGTCCTTTGCATGGAAGACTTCCGTACGTGTCTTTCCAGTCTCGGCATCCGGGCGCAAATCGGTGAGTGTGATTTTCACACCGGCATTCAAATAAGCCAACTCACGCATACGACGTGCCACGATGTCCCACTGATAAGTCGTAGTCGTAAAGATCGAGCCATCAGGCCAGAACTGCTGACGGGTACCACGTTTCTCGGTCGTGCCAACCACCTTCACAGGATAGAGAGGGCGACCCTTCTCATATTCCTGTTGATAGATCTTGCCATCACGGAACACCTGCGACATCATGTGTGTAGAGAGCGCATTCACACAGCTCACACCCACACCGTGCAGACCACCGCTGACCTTGTAGGAGCCTTTATCAAACTTACCTCCGGCATGGAGCACCGTCATCACCACTTCAAGGGCCGACTTGTGCAGCTTCGGATGCTCATCTACAGGGATACCGCGACCATCATCCTCCACCGTCACCGAACCGTCCACATTGAGTGTCACCTCAATGTTGTGGCAATAACCGGCCATGGCCTCATCGATAGAGTTGTCCACCGTCTCATTGATAAGATGGTGCAAGCCTTTCTCGCTAATATCGCCTATATACATAGCCGGGCGCTTACGCACGGCCTCCAGGCCCTCGAGCACTTGAATATTCGAGGCTGAATATGAACTTTTTGCGTTCTGAGTATCTTCCATTTTCAGTTTTTGTATTACCTTGCAAAAGTACAAAAAATAAGGGAAAACAGCGAAAGAAACCTAGAGTATTTTTAAGCGGTCACACCTCTCTCACATCAGGGTTTCCAAAGACCTCAGGACTTCATCTTTTTCCAGTGTATAGCGCCGGTACTTATTTAACACAAGACGTATACCGACAGTACGAAAAGGCATAAAAAACGGGTCGTACTCCAAGCAGGAATACGACCCAATATCTTTCAAGCTGTGGCTGAAGAGCCCTTACGCCAAAGCGGCAACATGCTTAGCCAGACCAGACTTCAAGTTAGCGGCCTTGTTGGCATGAATAACATTCTTCTTTGCCAACTTGTCAAGCATCGCCTGTACAACAGGATAGAGCTTCAGAGCCTCATCCTTATTGGTCATGCCACGAAGCTTGCGCACTGCGTTACGCATCGTCTTGGCATAGTACTTATTGTGCAAAGTCTTTACCTTTGTCTGACGAATTCTTTTCAGTGATGATTTGTGATTTGCCATCTTATATTTTTCCTTTTATTTTTCTTTGTAGTCCCTAGCAGAATCGAACTGCTCTTTAGAGAATGAAAATCTCTCGTCCTAACCGATAGACGAAGGGACCCCTTATATTTGTGGCTGCAAAATTACTGCTTTTTATGCAACCCACCAAATTTTTCCGCAGATATTTCACGTGAAGTCGTCATTTTTAGTAATTTTGTACTTTGTATGGAGATTAAAACACGGGCTATTGTATTACGTACTACTCGACTGAACGATACGAAACTGATCGTTGACCTGCTTTCCAGAGAAGCGGGGCGCATATCCGTACTCTGCCGCATTTCCGCTACGGGACGTGGGAAAATTAAAAAACAACTTTTCCAGCCACTGACAATTCTGGACGTTGATATCGATCAAAAGCCGAATGCCACACTGCTACGATTTCACGATATCCGACTCGCACATCCTTATATCTCCCTCACCTGTATACCACTGAAGGTGCCGGTGGCCCTGTTCCTTGCCGAGTTCCTCAATTTTGCCACGCGTGACGAGCAATACAATCCCCTGCTCTACGACTATGTGGAACAAAGTCTACTATGGCTCGACACAGCCAGCGACCACTATGCCAACTTCCACCTTGTCTTCATGATGCGCCTCACACGTTTTATCGGTTTCTACCCCAACCTGGAGGGTGCGATGAGCAATGCGTGGTTTGACCTGCGTAGTGGTACCTTTACGCCATCGCAGCCCCTACATCCCGACTGTCTACAGCCTGAAGAAGCCTCGAAAATCAGTCTAATGATGCGGATGAATTACGATAATATGCACGTCTTCCATATCTCCCAAGAAGAACGTAACCGATGCGCCGATCTCATTCTGCTCTACTACCGCCTTCATGTGCCCAAATTTCCGGAACTTAAATCACTTGAAGTGGTAAGAGATCTGTTCCGATAACCGAAGTACATATCCTCGCCCATTAGTAATCGAAAACAGAGACGTCAGGAGCCGGCTGTGAAGCCACTGCCCTCGTGTACAGGCGAATCTCTCATTCTCCCTGAATTTGACCGAAATACCTAAAAAACCCACATGCCCGACAGCGGACACGTGGGTTTCATCATTGAAAAATATAATAAGCGTATAGAGCTACGCCGATTATGCCAATAACTTACGAACGATGGCAGAGATCACCT
This sequence comes from Prevotella sp. CAG:924, assembly GCA_000431975.1. Lineage (GTDB taxonomy): Bacteria > Bacteroidota > Bacteroidia > Bacteroidales > Bacteroidaceae > Prevotella. The sequence goes on from HF988447.1 coordinate 14,809, forward strand.
TGCCATCAGCCCTTCCGGCCATCTGCTTGGAGGCGATGCCCATCACCTGACCCATACCTTTGATGTCTGTAACACCCGTTTGGGCGATGATTTCTTTCACCTGGGCCTCTATCTCAGCCTCTGTGAGGGGTTGGGGGAGATACTCACGGATGACAGCTACCTGTGCCAATTCCTCATCTGCCAGATCCTCACGGCCTGCCTGACGATAGGTGGCGGCACTCTCCTCACCCTGCTTCACGAGCTTTGCAAGGATCTTCAAAGCCTGCGCATCCTCCAATGTATCATTGGATCCAGGTGCGGTCTTTGCCTCAAGAAATACTTTCTTCATGTTACGCAGTGTCTCCACACGTACCTTGTCATGAGCCTTCATGGCTGTACGGATATCACTGCTTACCTGTGTGAATAAATCCATCGTATCTATGATTTTATAATTTATGTAAAACTGATCAGTCCTGGATTGGCAGAACCTGCCACATCTTCTCCTTTCGTTGTAGCTCCGCCATTTGCCTGCTGACGCATCTCGGTAAGCATCTGACGTGTACGACGATAGGTAGGCGAATTCTCTACAGCAAGGATCACATCCTCATTATCAAGGTCCTCCGGCTTGAAGATAAAGATCTGAGGATGGCGGCGATAGACACGGTGAGTACCGGAATTGCCATAATAATGATCACGACGGTCCTGACGGTCGGCAGCACGGTCTTCCTCCTCTGCGGCTGCCTTGGCATCTTGCTCGCTACGACGTACACGTGCCTCTTCCGGTTCTACATCCTGCACACCAAAGCCGGTTGCGAGGATCGTCACCTTTACTTTCTTCCCTAAGGTAGGATCGGTTGCCAAGCCCCATTTGATGGCATATTCATCACCAAACTTCGCCATGAAGTCGTTCACGTCGTTCATCTCATCCATCATCAGGCCCTGGTTATCCTTATCGCTATTAAAGGTAATGGAAAGCAGGATCTTCTTGGAATGATACACGTCATTGTCATTGAGCAACGGAGAATTGAGCGCATCCTCTATGGCGGCCTTCACTCGGCCATCACCCTCTCCGTATCCTGTTGACATAATGGCTACGCCGCCATCTTTCAAGACAGTCTTCACATCGTTGAAGTCAAGGTTGATCAGTCCGTGAACGGTAATGATTTCAGCGATGCTCTTTGCCGCTACACTCAAGGTGTCATCTGCCTTGGCGAAGGCATTGAGCACTGAAAGATCAGAATAGATCTCACGGAGACGCTCATTATTGATCACCAAAAGAGCATCTACGTGCCGCGACATCTCTTCCACGCCATCAAGGGCCTGGTCTATCTTTTTCACACCCTCAAAGCGGAAAGGAATTGTCACGATACCCACTGTAAGGATTCCCATATCCTTGCTCACCTGGGCAATGACAGGGGCTGCGCCCGTTCCGGTTCCTCCTCCCATTCCGGCAGTGATAAATGCCATTTTCGTACCATCATTGAGCATACGGCGAATATCCTCAATGCTTTCATTCGCCGCCTCACGCGCCTTCGACGGCCTATTGCCGGCACCTAGTCCTTCCTTACCTAATTGAATATGAACAGGCACGGGAGAATCGTTCAGAGCCTGTGCATCAGTGTTGCAAAGCACAAACGACACATCGTGGATACCCTCACGATACATATGGTTGACAGCATTGCCGCCGCCACCACCGACACCAATAACCTTTATTATGCTATGTTCCTTCTCCGGATCGCCAAATTCGAGAATGGAAGGCTTATTGTTCTGTTCGTTATCTGACATAGTTGTATGTTTTTATTTACGCTCCCAATCTTAAACTCTCTTCCCTGTCTCGCATTCCCTTAAGGATTGAACCTTCGTAGCTTAGACTGAAGACCGACACTGAGAGCTGGTTTACTTTTATTTTTCGTCTTCTTCAGGAGAAACCATTGTATTGAAGAAATGTTTGATGCCACGCCATACCTTACGCGTACCAGAGTTCTCACGACGACGGCGCTCTTCCTCTGCTTCCCGTTCTTTCTGTAGACGGGCCTCCTCTGCCTCCTGCTGCTCTCTCTGCCGACGAGCCTCTTCCTCAGCAGCCTTCATAGGATCATCCTTGATCACGCCATTTCCCTGACCGGTGACATGCGGCGATGGGGTAGTACCCATACCCGTCTGCGCCTGAGGAGTATTCTGTCCTCCAAAAAGGCTGTTGTTGATCTCTTCACCCACACAGTTCATATTGCCCTTAGCCAATATGCCAAGTACTGTGCACAACGTTCCATCCTTGGCATTCACGCGGGCATTACTGGTACTGATAGTCTGCATGACGGTTTTGGCCACACGCACTTTGTTGACATTGGTGAGCTGCCGGAACGCCTTCTCGATATTTTTCATTTTCGAGCCGCCACCTGTGAGGATAACTCCACCGATGAGTTTGCCGACATATTCTTTCGGGACATTATTCCATACGTTAGTTATGATCTCCTCCAAACGGCTTGACACGATCTCATTAAATGTCATTACCTCTACCTGCCGGTCACCGTCAATGGCGTATTTGGCATCAGATGATACATCATCATCATCCGTGCAGGCACTGGCATATTTGAGTTTCATAGCTTCTGCCTCACTCTCATCCATCTGCAAAGATGCAATATCCTTCGTGATATTGGCACCACCAAGTGGAATGACGGTAAGATTACGAAGCACACTCTTGAAGTAAACGGCCACTGTGGTGGTGTCTGCACCCAGATCGACCAAGGCACAGCCGCTACGTTTCTCTGCCTCGCTGAGTACACTGTCAGCCAAAGCCAGAGGAGAGAGATACATCTCAGCGATGGTAATACCTGCCTGCTCAAAGCATTTCGTCAAGTTGCGATAAAGCAAGCGCCGGCAAAGGATATTGAGATAGTTACCTTCCAGTTTGGCACACTGAATGCCTACAGGATCGAGCTGATACTGCTGGTCGACACGATATTCCTGTGTGACGGCATCAAGGATCTTCAATTCAGGGTAATCCATAGACCGGTTGGCGTCCATCAGCTCATCGACCATCTCCTGTGTGACGACACTATCGGCCGGCAGTGTCTTGGTAAGTGAGTTAAGTACACTGCGGATCGACTGACCGCCTACACCGACATACACCTGCACAATCTTCGATTTCAACGATTGCTCCAACTTATTGATAATATTGGAAAGCGCCTGTCCAGTCTTGCCAATATTGTAAACCACACCCTTGCGGATGCAGGAAGTGGAGTCCTCGCTGACTAAGGACAGCACGTTGATAGAGCCGTCAAGATTCTTGCGGCCTGCAACACCTGTAATCTTGGAGGATCCAAGTTCTATTGCAACGATAATATCTGCCATACGTTTATATAATATTTTTCAATGATACACTTATTTATTCCCCTCTTCTACAGATAAAGGGAAGGGCTGTCGACCTGATTATCTTACAGGTCAGGATGCCCGCCGGCGCCTATTCCGTCAATCCGGCATCAGGCTTCGATTGCTCGGCGAGGCTCGCCTCCGTCGCTGCCCGACTTTTTACGGGATCAGGGACGACTGCCGGGGTCTCTGCAACGGCTGTGGGCAGATGGTTGTGCTTCTTACAGATAATCTGGTTGTCAAATTCCAGATTGATGTAGGAATATTTGTTCCATCCGGCGACACTCAGTCCATACTTATAAAATTTCAACAGTCGCTCAAGTTTATGATTCACATAGTCTGTAACCAACTGACGGCGACGGGCAATATATTTCGACTCCGGCAGCTGTCCTATGTAAACGATATGATTGCCGACACGCGGCACGAGTTCTATGCCACGGTCAGGCAACACGTTAATCTGCTCTATCTGGTTGCGCCAGAATTCATCTGCCATAATGGCTTGTGCCAAATGAGAGATGTAATTACGCGCATACCACTGACTGATGGCACCTGTGGCAATGATCAGATCACTGGTATAATGGCCACTCGGACGCATGATCTTATCATTGTCGTCAATATAATAGTCGTCGCCACCTGCCTTGATGCGCAGTATCGGCAGACGCTGAGTGAGCGTGATCTTTATTTGTCCGTCATTGGTCTTATAGCACTCAGCTGTACGGACAAAGGCGCTGCTTCTGAGCTTTTCCTCAATTGCCCTGACATTAATCTCATCCATGGGCTTGTTGTAAGGATAGAGCTTCGCCTCCACAAGCCGCTCTTTGACATCTGAAGCGGTAAGAAACCCATAGGTGGTCTCGTCTGCGATGTCGATCGACACCTTCTCGCAACGGATATCTTTCCTGTCGGGTGTGTGAAAGGCTGCAAAAGCCAATACGATATACACACCCAACACGACATCGAGAACAATTATCAGTGTCCTTTTCCAGTAGAATCTTGCCATCTGCTACTTCATCTTCTCTTCGATGATACGCGTAATCTGCGGGACCATGTTGTCAAGGTCTCCGGCTCCCAGCACTACAAGCACATCGAAGTCGTGCGAACGGACGAACGAGAGGACATCAGCCTTCTTGATCATCTGTTTTTTCACACCGGGCTTCAGATTGTCATAGATGAGTTCTGAAGTCACTCCGGGAATCGACTCCTCACGGGCCGGATAGATCTCTGTAAGGATCACCTCATCGAGCTGGCTCAACGCATCGGCGAACTCCTTGTAGAAGTCACGGGTACGGGTATAGAGATGTGGCTGGAAGATCGCCGTGATCTTTCGGTCATGGTAGAGCTCACGAAGGCTCTTGGCACTCTGATAGATCTCCTTCGGATGATGTGCATAGTCGGAGAGGAATACCACCTTGTCAGTACGAATCTTGAAGTCGAAGCGACGGTCCACGCCACGGTAGGTTTCCATGCCATAGCGCAATTCTGAAGCCGAGCAGCCGGCAAGCTGTGCCATGGCCATGGCAGCCACACCGTTCTCGATATTGATAGGAATGGGCTGACCGAGACGGACATCCTTCACATTCTCAATAGGCGAGACAAAGTCAAAGGTGATCTCACCCCGCTCTATCCGCACATTCTCAGCATGGAAATCTCCCTCATCACGGCTGTAGGAATACGTTTTCACACCTTCCTGCACATTGGGTTTCATCTCCAGACCGGTATGAAGAATAAGCGCACCACCTTTCTTAATCAGCTCCGTATAATGCCGGAAACTTTCCAGATAAGCCTCTTTCGTACCGTAAATGTCCAGATGGTCTGGGTCAGTGGCCGTGATGACGGTCATCCACGGATGGAGCCAGTGGAAAGAGCGGTCAAACTCGTCGGCTTCAATCACTACATAGTCACTCTGTGTGGAAAGAAGGTAGTTCGTCCCATAGTTCTTTGAGATACCTCCAAGGAAGGCGTTGCAGTCAATGGAACTCTGGTGCATGATATGGGCACACATGGCAGATGTCGTCGTCTTACCATGCGTTCCTGCTACACAGAGTCCCTTGTGATGGTCTGTCAACAGGCCAAGTACCTGTGAGCGCTTCTTTATCTCGAACTGATGCTCGCGGAAAAACGTCAGTTCCTTGTGGGTTGCGGGAATGGCAGGTGTGTACACGACAAGGCACGACTCCCGATCACGGCATGCCTGAGGAATCTCATCCACATTCTCCTCATAATGGATCACCATTCCTTCCTTCTCCAATTGACGGGTCAGGTCAGAAGGCGTACGGTCATAACCGGCAACAACCAAGCCACAATGAATGAAATAACGGGCAATGGCGCTCATGCCAATGCCACCTGCACCTACGAAATATACGGCTTTAATATCTTTCAGTTCCATGTTTGTATCTCTACTTGGCGGGCATCACCGGACACTCCGGTCGACACCCGTCTCGTCTCTTTTATTCCTTCCAGGCCAGCTTCACCACCTCACGGGCAATGACGTCAGCCGAATCCTTCAATCCTAATTTCTTAATATTCTCACTCAGCGATGCCAACTTCTGATCATCACCGACAATCGTCAATGCCTGTTTCAGCAACATATCAGCAGCGTCGGCATCCTTCACATAGACGGCAGCGTCATGATTGACGAGAGCCATGGCATTCTTTGTCTGGTGATCCTCAGCCACATTGGGTGACGGCACGAGAATTACAGGTTTACCAATGAGACAGAACTCGGATATGCTGCTGGCTCCCGCACGGGAGATGACCAGATCGGCGGCCCGATAGGCAGCACCCATATCGCTAATGAAGTCAAGCACCTTCAAGTTAGGCAGCTCTCCGAAAGCTTTCACGGCTGCGTTCATCTCTTCGTTGTAATACTTACCCGTCTGCCAGATAAATTGCACGTCCTTCTGTTCGCGGATAATATCCAGATGCTGCTTCATACTCTCGTTGATGGTGCGGGCACCAAGACTGCCACCCACTAAGAGAATAGTCTTCTTTGCAGGATCGAGTCCGAACTGCTGGCGTGCCTCCTCTTTTGTACAAGTGGCATTAAGCACATTCTGACGCACGGGATTGCCTGTCATCACGATCTTATCGGCAGGGAAAAAACGATCCATACCTTCATAGGCTACACAGATCTTCGCCGCCTTCTTTGCCAGTAGCTTGTTGGTCACACCGGCATAAGAGTTCTGCTCCTGAATGAGGCAGGGAATGCCTGCGTCTGCACAGACATTAAGCGTTGGACCACTGGCATAACCGCCTACGCCCACAGCCACCATCGGCTTGAATTCCTTGACGATCTTACGTGCCATACGCTGGCTCTTCCAGATCTTGAACAACACACTGATGTTCTTCAGCAGATGCTTACGGTCGAAACCGCAAATCGGCAGACCCTTGATCTCATATCCGGCAGCAGGCACACGCTGCATCTCCATACGGCCAAGCGCACCCACAAAAAGTATCTTGGCCTCGGGGTGCTGCGCCTTTACGGCATTAGCAATAGAGACGGCAGGAAAGATATGTCCACCGGTACCGCCACCGCTGATGATGACTCTTAATTCTTTTTCCATTGTGCGATTGTACATTAGATTCGCAAATATAGTTATTTTTCCTCACTTCAGGACTGATATATGTCAATTATTTCGTCCTTTAGTCATTTTATTTATTCTTCTTGCTTCTCTACACCGGTTGCCGGCTCCGCTTCCAGCCGGTTTTTCTTGGCCGACCGGCTGACGCTGAGGATCACTCCGATATAGATGCAATTGATGATCGTCGATGTTCCACCCTTACTGATCAACGGCAACGGCTGACCCGTGACGGGTACAAACCCGACTGCCACGCACATATTGAACAATGCCTGAATGACTAGCAGCAATGCCAGACCCATGGCCAGAAAGGCCGGGAAATTATTTTCACACCGGCTGGCTATGCGTCCTGTGCGGAACAGCAGGATGATATAAAGCATGGCAACGACAAAGGCTCCCACCACACCAGTCTCCTCAATGATGATGGCATAGATAAAATCGGAAAAGGCCTGTGAGAGGAAATCCCGCTCTACAGAGTTCCCCGGTCCCTTGCCGATGAAGTTGGAGGTGGCAATGGCTATATAGGCATGGGAGCGCTGGCCATCTTTATCCAGGTCGACATCCTGAGGCGGCACCTCCGGCTGGCTGAACTTATCGATACGGCTCTTCCACGTATCCATGCGATGGAAGAATCCCGATGACCCGTCCTCGCTCACCGAGTCGGTCTGTTCTGTCAGATGATTCTTCGCTATCTCTTCGTTCTTGTCCTTACCAAAAACCATTACGGTTGTAAAGACCAGTCCCAGGGCGAGTACCACCGTTCCCAACAGTAAGCCCAGCTGACGTCCGGGAACACGGCCAATCATCATCATTAGATATAGGACGACACACAGCAGAGCTGCTGTCGACAGATTCTCCACGCATATAAAGAGAACCGGGACGGCAGCAACCAGAAGGATATACTTCATCGCCCGCCGGTCTGCACCGTTCTCCGTCTGCATGGCACTTAGTATCTGTGCCGCCGAGAGGATCAGTGCGCCTTTGGCCAGCTCGGACGGCTGGAACTGCAATCCGAACAAGGACATCCATCGTGAGGCGCCATTCGTCGATTGACCTATGAAAAAGACGATCAACAACGTCACATAGGACAAGACCAGCATGAAAGGCGTCGCTATCTTGAAGTACTTGCATTGGACGTTCAGCACCACGATCATCGCGAAGATACCGACTATCAGCAAACCGATATGCTTCATCATGGGCGCAACGAAGTTACCTCCCTTGTAAGTCAGCTCCGAGGAGGCTGAATACACCTCCACCACGCTGACGACACAAAGGAAGAAGAAGACCATCCAGATGACCTTATCGCCTTTGAAAATATTCTGCAGTTTCTGATTCATGATTATAATGCACGTACAAGAGCCTTGAACTGATCGCCGCGATCCTCCATATTCTTGAAGAGATCGAAGGAAGCACAGCAAGGTGAGAGGAGCACGGTCTGACCGGGCTGAGCCATCTCATAACAAGCCTTCACGCAATCAGCCATCGAGTGTGTATCGCGCACCGGCAGGCCGAACTGATCGAAATTATCGTGCAGTTTCTGATTATCCTTTCCGAGATAGACAAGGCCGACGCATTTCTCCTTGACAAGGTCGTAGATGGCACTGTAGTCATTGCCCTTGTCCTTTCCGCCAAGGATGAGGATCGTAGGCGTCCGCATGCTCTCAAGGGCATACCAGCAGGCATCGACATTCGTCGCCTTCGAGTCATTGACATATTGTACGCCACGTACCTTGCATACCTTCTCCAGACGATGCTCCACCCCGGGGAAGTCGCTCAGGCTCTTACGGATTACATCCTTCTGAATACCCGAGATATTGGAAGCCAGACCGGCTGCCAGAGAATTATAGATGTTATGCTTTCCGGTAAGAGAGAGCTCTTCCTGCTCCATATTGAACGGTGTGGGATACTCCAGCTTATACTCACCCTCCTCAATATATCCTATCGACCCTTTTTCCTTCAGCTCGGAGAAGGGACACTGCACGGCCTTGATGTCGTATTTGCTGAGCTGGGCCTTGATCACAGGATCATCATTCCAATAGATGAAGCTGTCATCCGCTGTCTGGTTCTGAATGATGCGCATCTTGGCGTCCACATAATTCTGGAACTTGAAGTCATAACGGTCAAGATGATCAGGGGTGATATTCAGCAAGATGGCGATATTGGCACGGAAGTCATACATGTTGTCCAGCTGGAAGCTCGACAGCTCTATGATATAATATTCGTGCGGATCCTCAGCCACCTGCAAGGCCAACGACCGGCCGATGTTACCGGCCAGGCCGGCATCGTATCCGGCAGCCTTGAAAATGTGGTAGATGAGCGAGGTCGTCGTCGTCTTGCCATTACTGCCTGTGATACAGATCATCTTCGAGTGGGTGTAACGTCCAGCAAACTCTATCTCCGAGATGATATGCGTACCCTGCTCTATGAGCTTACGCACCATCGGAGCCTCCTTGGGAATGCCCGGGCTCTTGATCACCTCATCAGCATTCAGGATTTTCTCCTCCGTGTGGTGACCTTCCTCCCACTCTATTCCATGGTCGTCAAGCAGCTTCTTATATTTGTCCTTGATGGCCGACATGTCACTGACAAAGACGTCAAAGCCCTCTTTCTTTGCCAGCACGGCGGCTCCCGCGCCACTCTCGCCGGCTCCCAATACTACTATTCTTTTCATTTTCTTCTGTTTTCTTAATTATCGCATCTTCAGCGTAACAATGGTCAGAGCGGCAAGGATAATGGTAGTAATCCAAAAACGCACTGTTATCTTTGACTCAGAGAACTGACGCTTCGGCCAGTTCCTGAAAATATAATGGCTCGTAGGGTCAAGCTGATCATCGAGACGTCGGAAATTATCGTGGATAGGAGTGGCACGGAACACACGGACGCGTCTGCCTTTCTTCTTATTATATTTGAACACGACCGTCTGGATGATCACACTCAGACTTTCCACAAAGAATATGCCACAAAGGATGGGCAACAGCAGTTCCTTATGAATAATTACCGCACAGACGCCTATGATACCACCAATCATCAGAGAGCCGGTATCGCCCATGAACACCTGCGCAGGATAGGCATTATACCATAGGAAGCCCACCATCGCGCCAATGAAGGCACAGAGGAACACCACAAGTTCTTGAGAACCGGGAATATACATAATGTCCAGATAGGCTGCGAACTCTATATGACTGCCCATATATGCCAGGATGCCTAAGGCCACGCCTATGATGGCCGCGTTCCCCGCACACATGCCATCCATGCCATCGTTGAGGTTGGCTCCATTGCTCACAGCCGTCACCACGAGGATGGTCATAATGACAAAAAGTACCCAGCCGCCGGCCACCTTGTACTTGCCCAGGAAGCCCATCACCTTCGAATAGTCCAGATTGTGGTTCTTCACGAAAGGTATGGTCGTATTAAGCGACTTCACCGGCTCCGACTTATGGATCACTTGTTCCTGTCCCTGCTTCACCATCGTCACATTCTCGCGTACGACAGCATCGGGAGAAGCCCAAAGCACGATGCCGACGATCAATCCTATCGACACCTGACCGACGATCTTATACATTCCACGCAGGCCCTCCTTATTTTTCCGGAATGTCTTGATATAGTCGTCCATGAAACCAAGGAAGCCCAGCCATATAGTCGTACCGATCATCAGCAACAGATAGATATTGCGGATACGGCCAAGAAGCAATACAGGCACGAGGATCGCCATCATAATGATGATGCCACCCATCGTGGGAACGCCCTTCTTCTGCACTCCAAACGGGTCAATCTTCACGTCACGCTCCGTCTCGGAGATGTTGCGGCGGTGCATATAGCGGATGAAATGCTGACCAAACCAGGCGGAGATGATCAGTGAGAGCACAAGTGTGAGCAATGCACGGAAGGAGATATAACTCCACATGTGCGAGCCGGGAATATTAAACTGGCTGAGAAATCTGAAGAGATAATATAACATGATCTTCTATTTACAGATTCGAGACGACACGTTGCCGGACGACTTCCCAATAATCAGTGTCCTGCTCGTCTCTCTTCATCAGTTGTCTGTTTTATGCGTTTTCTGTTGCGAAGATATCGCGCAGCACCTCATGATCATCAAAGTGGTGCTTTACGCCTTTCACGTCCTGATAATTCTCATGCCCCTTTCCGGCCACAAGAACGACGTCACCTTTCTGCGCCATCATACATGCCGTACGGATAGCCTCCTTGCGGTCGACGATGGAGATGACCTTCTTCATCTGCTGAGGTGTAAGGCCGGCAAGCATGTCATCAATGATAGCCTGCGGCTCCTCAAACCGGGGATTGTCACTGGTGATGATCACCTTGTCCGACTGGCGTACGGCCTCCTGTGCCATCAACGGACGCTTTCCCTTGTCGCGGTTACCTCCCGCGCCGCATACCGTGATCACCTGGCCACGGCCGTTCAGCACCTCATGGATGGCGTTAAGCACATTCTCCAAGGCATCGGGTGTATGGGCATAGTCCACGATAGCCGTATAGCCGCGTGAGCTCTGCAAAGGATCCATACGACCGTTGACACTGTGCAGCGTGCTCATCACCACCAGGATATCCTCCGGCTCCTTGCCCAGCATACGGGCCGCGCCATACACGGCCAGCAGATTGGACACGTTGAACTTACCAATGAACTGCACACCCACCTCGTGGCCATCAATATCCAGATACATGCCACCGAAATGACACTCAATGATACGGCCGCGGAAGTCGGCCATCTTCGTCTCCGAATAGGTCTTTACGGTCGCCTTCGTATTCTGCACCATGATCATGCCGTTCTTGTCATCAGCATTGGTGATGGCAAAGGCCGTCTTGGGCAGGTCGTCAAAGAAGGCCTTCTTTGCGTTGCGGTAATTCTCGAAGGTCTTGTGATAGTCGAGATGATCGCGGGTGAGGTTGGTGAAGATGCCACCGGCAAACATCAATCCGCCGATGCGCTTCTGTGCGATGGCATGGCTGGAACATTCCATGAAGGCATATTCACATCCTGCCTCAACCATGCGTCCCAGCAGCATGTTAAGCTCAATGGGATCGGGCGTGGTATGATCGGCGGGTATGGCCTCGTCTTCAATATAGTTGCAGACCGTAGAGAGCAGGCCGCACTTATGGCCCATCTTACGGAACATATTATATAATAAGGTAGCGATCGTCGTCTTGCCATTAGTGCCGGTAACACCAACAAGTTTCAACTTTCTGGAAGGATCGCCATAGAAGAGCGTTGCGACAGGACCGACAGCTTCTTCCGTCGATTCCACCTGCACATAGGTGACACCGGTCTTCTGCTCTGCCGGCACATCCTCACAGAGTACGGCGACAGCGCCCTGAGCCTCAGCCTTGGCTATGAACTGATGGCCGTCCACCTGCGTGCCACGCATGGCCACGAAGAGATGACCGTTCTCGATACGGCGTGAGTCAATGTTCACACCCTTGATGTCTACATCGTCTGAGCCGATGATCTGCAACGGCTTGACATACTTGAGTAAATCACGTAGTTTCATCTTGACTATCTTATTTTTTATTTTTATTCTAGTTGAAGGACACACACTTCACCCTTCTTCACACGACGGCCGGGTTCAAGGCTCTGTTTCACTACCTTTCCCTTACCGATAATATTGCACTTCACGCCACGCGACTCTAGGAGATATACCGCATCGCGTGCTCCCATGCCATGCACGTCGGGGATGTAATGCTTCGAGAGCTCGTTGCGACGGTTGAGCTGTACATAATTGTGCTGACGCACCGAGCTGCCCCACACCATCGACTGACGGGCTGGATTGACCGTGAAATCAGTACGTGTCTTGATACCCAATACTCCAAGTACATAGTCCGCAGCAAGGATATTGCCGCTTTTCACGTCTGGAACCAGAATCGACGTAGAGTCGTAGGCGGCCTTTACATCGAGCTTGATGTCCTTGGCCATGATACCTTCGGCGATGTGATGGAACACCAGACCGCTCATGCCGCCTCCAGAGGCAGGCAGGCCGCTCTTCTGAATGCAGACGATGCAACTATAGCGGGGCGCATTGGAGGGGAAATAGCCGGCAAAGGACAACAGATAGTGCACACCGGCGCCCTTATATCCTGCAGAGCCCATGGCTATCTGGGCCGTTCCCGTCTTGCCCGACACCTCAAAGGAGGTAGAGCCGGCCTTACGGCCCAATCCCTGACTCACCACATGGCGCAGGATGGTCTGCATGATCTTGATCGTCTTCGGCGATGCGATCTGCTCATGTCCCTTCACCACCTGTGGCGGGAACTCCTGCACCACCTCACCGTTCTTCAGCACAGCCTTCACGAAACGAGGCTGCATCATCTTGCCGTTGTTGGCAATGGCGTTATAGAATGTAAGCGTTGAGATGGGAGGGATCTGTGTCTCATAACCGATGCTCATCCAAGGCAATGATGTCTTGGGCCAGTTCACATACTGGCCACGTGAGTTTTTCTTCGGCATGCGCACACGGGCTGATGTGGCACCGACGATAGGAATATGAAGGTCGGCCGTCAGTCCCGTACGGTAGATGCCACGCACGAACTTCTCAGGATTATTGTGATAGTATTCATCAATGATACGGCTCACTCCCACATTGGAGCTCACCTCCAGCGTATGGGGCAAGGTCATCACGCCATAGCCGCCGCTGCGCCAGTTGTGGTCACGCATCTCACGACCATACATCGGCCACACTCCGCCACCCGTGTCCACGATTTTTGTCGTGTCGCAGTATCCGTCTTCCAACACCGTCATTATCGATGCCGTCTTGAACACAGAGCCTGGCTCAAGCAGATCGCTCACGGCATGGTTCTTTATCTCACGATATTCGCCATCGACACACTTCTCCAGATTGACGATGGCCTTAATGTCACCCGTAGCCACTTCCATGACAATGGCCACGCCGACATTACCATTGATCTTTTTCAGCTCATCAAGTACGGAACGCTCTGCCAGGTCCTGGATGTCCACATCTATTGTAGTAAGGATATCACCGCCGTTGATGGGGGGAGTGTCCATGATATCGAGGAACTTGTTAAGCACCTTACGACGGTGCACGATACCATCACTACCCCGCAGGATGGAATCGTAGCTCAGCTCCAGTCCGCAACGTGGCGTGCGGCCATTGTCCTTCATGGCATACATGTCACCCACCGTACGCAGGGCCAACGATCCGTTGGGGCGTACGCGAGCGTTAAGCTCCTCGTTATGGAATCCGCTCTTCAATGCAGAGAGACGGAATACAGGAAGCTCTTTCACCTCCATATACGTATTGTAGTCCACACGATAGGGCCATATAGGCCAGTGACGTTTCAACTTCTCACGTCCCTTCTCAATGTCGCGCTTGAATTCCGCCGCACTCTTCTCCGGGAAAATACGATGAAGGCCCTCATAGATGCTGTCACTCTTCACATTCCACAAAGAGTCATTACCTGCTTCCTTGAGCTGCTTGAAGTCCATGAACATCTTGAATTCTGGCAGCGAGGAAGCCAGCAGTTCACCATCACAACTGAGGATATTGCCACGTGCCGGATCCACGCGCACGCTGTCGCGCTTCACACGGTCGGCGACAGCCGTCCAATAGCTGCGCTTCACCGTCATGAGATAACCTGCACGGGCCACCACCGCAAATGCTATCACTGCCAGGACAACTGCAATGGCACTGTAACGGGGCATTATCTTATCGTATTTAAACTTACTCATTCTTTCTTATGTTAAGGACCCCTTATGGACTGTTATCGAACGTCCTCCTCGGGGACCTGTATAATATAAGGTGGCTGACTGGCGATCTTCAATACGGAGTCCTTGTTGTTTTGCAGCATATTAAGCGCATTGCTCTCACGGCTTCTTTCCGTGATCTGACTCTTACTCGAGAGCGCCTTATATTTTGCATCCTGCAACTGTCTCTGCAGATGATCAATCTTAATGATATTCTGCTGACAGGCATAACGGTTGCTGATATACAGAATGGCAAAGAGAGCTATCAACAAGATCAGCCAAATCTGGCGACGGATAGCTGCCGTATTGAGGATGTCTCCACCCAGGATTTTCCGCAAGGTCTGGCTGCTCGAAAACGGCAGCTCACCTTCATGCACCTGTTCACGGATCACATCCTGTAAAGAGGGCCTGCCCGTCGCATCATCTTGCGAAGGCTGTGCCGTCGTCTGGTCGTCCTGCGGCTTCTGTGTCTTCTCTGTACCCGAGACATCGGCAGGATCTCCGGCTTCCTTCGCAGTATGGGCGTCCGTATTTATCTTGTCCTTATCGTCTGACATTATTCCTTTTCTTTCTTAATATGTTCTGTTCATTCTTTTAGAGAGCTGCCGGTTCTCACACCTTCTCTGCGACACGCAACTTCGCACTGCGACTTCTCGGATTACGCTCCTGTTCCTCAGCGCTTGGCACGATCACCTTATTATTTACAGGGCGAAGCGGCGAGGAGTTACGACCGAAGAAGTCGGTTGTCTTCTTTCCTTCGGCATTACCGGCCCGCACCATATTCTTCACCATGCGATCCTCAAGCGAGTGGTAGGTGATCACACTCAGACGGCCACCCGGCCGGAGCAGCTCTGCCGCAGCGGCAAGCATTTCCTTCAACGCTTCCATCTCTTGGTTCACCTCTATGCGAAGGGCCTGGAACACGCGGGCCATGTCTTTTTTCTCACGGCCTCGCTGCAAGGTAGGTCCGACGACCTCCTTCAAGTCCTCCGTCGTAGCGATCGGCTTCAGCTGACGGGCCTTCACCACCGCAGCAGCCATACGGCGCGACTGTCGGAATTCGCCATAGAGATAGAAGATATCAGCCAACTGCTCTTCCGTATATTCATTGACGACATCTGCCGCCGTACGATGTCCTTCCTTATTCATACGCATGTCGAGCGGAGCATCCTCAAAACGGAACGAGAAGCCTCGGCTCTCATCATCAAAGTGATGGGACGACACGCCCAAATCAGCCAACAGGCCGTCGATGGCCTCAACGCCATAAAAGCGCATCCAATTGCGCAGATAACGAAAATTGGAGCGCACGAACGTAAAACGGGGATCGTCGATGGCATTACGCGCGGCATCGGCATCCTGGTCAAAACTGTAAAGATGACCGCCTTCCCCCAAACGGGAAAGCAGCTCACGGGAATGGCCACCTCCTCCGAAGGTGACGTCCACATAAATACCGTCGGGCTTGACGGCAAGCTCGTCTATGCTCTCATGGAGCAGCACTGGCACGTGATAAGTCTCTGCTGTCTTTATCATTGGCTCTCAAAGGGATAGCATCCCGTCATTCACATACATCTCTAACAACCTGTTTTCGGTGCCAAAGTTACACAAAATTCGTCACATAGCCCCACCTTTCCTTCATTTTTTATTTGCTCCCTGCTCTTAAAATTTTCTGCCATCCGCATAGCCTCCGTCACCGGCAATGTGAAGACATGCCTCTTCTCCACGGTCGCATTCCTTTTACCTGACCTCTCGAGGCCAGCCGACAGCCTCCTGCCAGCATAGGGAAGGAGCCCGCATGAATTGCAAAAAGGACAGCATTGGCTCCTATCGGTCACAGTCGCCATAGGACAGCCCGCACCTGTTGGGCGACCGGCAAAAACATTGACACCCTGCGCCCTAACGTGAGCTGCCCGGATGCCCGGATAATTAATTTCAAGACGTTGAATTCCAGATATTTACAACACGCATAGAGTACATTCCGCCCGGTTTTCCTTCCGTGGACAGATGGCAGGATACGAGGCCATCCGACAGATATCCGCTAAAATAGATGTTAACATACCCAAGCCACAATTTATAGCAGACTACATTAATATAAAAGGAAAGAAGTTTCCTTTTTGTATGCCGTAAAAACGGAAAAATAAATATTTCCTTTCAAAAAGTGAATGTTTTAGAAAAAGATGTATTATTTTTGCACATTGATAGATTATCTGGTGGGAAACGACCTGCCCGTATGAGTAAAAGACATGAGTGATTATCAGGAGAAAACCATAGATCTAGACAGGATTCTTCACGACAAGATGGGCAGCAAGGCCCGCTATGTGCCCCGTATGGCTATAACGTGGCTAAAACACATTGCCCACGAGGACGAAGTGAACGACTTCTTATGGAAGCACCGTGACATCCAGGGCACCCCTTGGCTTGAAGCCTGCGTGAAATATCTGGACATGAAACTTGAGCTCGTCGGTACGGAAAATCTTCCCGACCCCAACGACGGCAAGCTCTACACCTTTGTAAGCTGCCACCCCCTCGGCGGCATCGACGGCGTGGCTCTCGGCTCTATCATCGGGCGTCACTACGACGGCCGTTTCCGTTATCTGGTCAACGACCTTCTTATGAACCTACCGGGACTGGCACCTCTTTGCATCGGCATCAACAAGACCGGCAAGCAGGCGCGCGACTTCCCCCGTATGGTGGAAGCCGGATTCCAAAGCGATAATCATATTCTGATGTTCCCTGCCGGACTCTGCTCACGCAAGATCAACGGCGAGATACACGACATTCCCTGGACAAAGACGTTTATCTCAAAAAGCGTAGAATACCATCGCGATGTGGTGCCCATCCACTTCGGAGGACGCAATTCCGAGCGCTTTTACCGCATCGCCAATCTATGCAAAGCCCTACATCTGAAATTCAATGTGGCTATGCTCTTCCTCGTCGACGAAATGTATCGCCAACGTCATAAAAGTTTCCGCGTAGCTTTCGGAAAGCCCATCCCCTGGCAGACCTTCGACAAGTCAAAGACTCCGAAGGAATGGGCCAGAATAGTTGAAGACGAGGTTTACAAATTATAAAACAAACCAATAATGATGGAACAGGAAATCATCCAACCTATCGACAAGGCTCTGCTCAAGAGCGAGCTTACCCCTGAGCGGCAGCTTCGCATGACGAACAAGAGCCACAATGAAATCTATGTCATCACCGCACAGAACGCGCCCAACGTGATGAAGGAAATCGGGCGTCTGCGCGAGATCGCCTTTCGCACTGCCGGAGGTGGCACAGGCAAGTCGATGGACATCGATGAATTTGACACCATGGAGAACGGATGCCGACAGCTCATCGTCTGGAATCCGGAGGCCGAGGAGATCATCGGCGGCTACCGCTATCTCTTCGGTGGAGACTGGAAGATAGACGAGAACGGACAGCCTATTCTGGCAACCAGCCACATGTTCCATTTCTCCGAAAAGTTCATGAAGGAATACGCGCCCTACACCGTTGAGCTGGGACGCAGTTTCGTATCGCTCGATTATCAGAACGTCCGCAAGAACACGAAGTCGATCTTCGCACTCGACAACCTGTGGGATGGCCTCGGAGCCCTTACCGTCATCAATCCTCACTGTAAGTATTTCTTTGGAAAGATGACGATGTATCCCTCCTACATCCGCCGTGGCCGCGATATGATCCTCTATTTCCTGAAGAAGCATTTCGACGATAAGGATAAGCTCATCATCCCCATCAAGCCACTGAAGATCGATACGCCCGAGGAAGAGCTTGCCCAGATCTTCACCGGCGAAGACTTCAAGAGCGACTACCGTATCCTCAACCACGAGATCCGACAGTTGGGTTACGACATTCCACCCCTTGTGAACGCATATATGAATCTCAGCCCGACGATGAAGCTCTTCGGCACAGCCATCAACTACGGATTCGGCGATGTGGAAGAGACTGGCATCCTTATCAATGTCGATGAGATCTTTGAGGAAAAACGCATCCGGCATATCAACTCTTTCATCAAAGAGCATCCCGAGGCACTGAATATCACCAGTGGTGCCAACAATCTCATTTTTAAAGAAAAGAAATGAACGTCAGCATAGAGCCTACATGGAAAGAGCAGCTGCACGATGAGTTTGACAAGCCTTATTTTGTCCGACTCACACAAGCCGTACACAAAGAGTATGCGCAAGGGCCGTGCTATCCTCCCGGACGCCTGATCTTCAACGCTTTCAATCTATGCCCGTTTGACCGGGTGAAAGTGGTCATCATCGGTCAGGATCCCTATCATGAGCCGGGACAGGCCATGGGGCTCTCTTTCTCCGTACCGCAAGGCATCGTCATGCCCCCGTCACTGGTCAACATCTTCAAGGAGATCCAGCAAGACCTTGGCACGCCAATGCCTGTAAGCGGCGATCTCACACGCTGGGCCGAGCAAGGGGTGCTGCTGCTGAACGCTACCCTCACCGTGCGTGCCCATCAGGCCAACAGCCACCAGCCCCTCGGCTGGAGCCAGTTCACGGATGCCGCCATCATGGCCCTCAACGCACACAGGAGCGGCATCGTCTATATGCTGTGGGGAGGCTATGCCCGCAGCAAGCGCAGTCTGATCGACGCCTCACGCAATCTGATCCTCGAGTCGGTCCATCCCTCACCATTATCGGCCAACAGAGGCGGCTGGTTCGGCATGCACCAGTTCTCGCGCTGCAATGCCTACCTGCAGCAGCAGGGCGAGCAGCCCATAGAATGGTAACCGCCCTCCCCATGCAAAACATAAATATGCCAAAAGGCAGGACTGACTGCGACCGATAAAGGACGGTCACAACATTATCACGACAATGAAAAGAGACGAGCTTCATATTCTTCAGATCGGCAATGTACTGGTATCCCCCGACATCATCACCGAATATTTTTGTTGTGACCTCGATGCCTGCCATGGCGCATGCTGCATCGAAGGAGATGCCGGCGCGCCCGTCACCCTCGATGAGATCGGTGAGCTGGAGCAATGCCTCGACACCGTATGGCCCGACCTGTCCGCCCAGGCACAAAGCGTCATCGACCATCAGGGAGTGGCCTACACCGACCGCGACGGCGAGCTGGTGACAAGCATTGTCAACGGCAAGGACTGTGTGTTCACCTGCTACGACGACCATGGCTGCTGCCTCTGCGCACTCGACCGGGCCTGCCGCCAGGGACGCACCACATGGCCGAAGCCCGTCTCATGTGCGCTCTACCCTATCCGGGAAAAGCGTTTCACCGCCGACCTCACCGGCATCAACTACAACCGTTGGGACATCTGCCGGCCGGCCGTCAGCAAAGGCCGCGAGCTGGGCTTGCGCGTCTATCAGTTCCTCAAGGAGCCTCTCATCCGGCGCTTCGGTGCCCCTTGGTACGAAGAGCTCTGTGAGGTTGCCGACCAGATACTCATGGAGCTGGAAGACTAAGCGTTGTCGGTCTTCCTTTTCTCGGAAAGCCCGTCATAGGTCCGTCCCCTTTGGATGAAGCGTGTTTTTTATGATCTTCCACATGCCCAGATCTCCAAAGGCTGCTCTCGCTTGTCGCTTTCCTTCCCGTTCTTCATCTGTCCGCCCGACGGTCTCCCTCAACTGCCATAGACCCGTTGTTTTCCAAAAAGTTAGACTAAAGCCGACATACACGAAAGCAAAGGTCACAATAAATCTAAATTTCTTTCTTGTCTCACACTTTTTCCGTAATTTTGTAGCTAAATATTCTCTTATGGTAAAGATCAAAGTAGTCAATACGGGGCACCAGCCCCTGCCGGCCTATGCCACGGCCGACAGCGCAGGCCTCGACCTGCGCGCCAACATAGATGAGGACATCGTATTACATCCGATGGAAAGGAAGCTCGTCCCCACAGGGCTGCACATCGCCTTGCCCAAAGGCTACGAGGCTCAGATCAGGCCACGCAGCGGCCTGGCACTGAAGCACGGCATCACCGTACTCAACTCTCCCGGCACCGTCGACGCCGACTACCGGGGCGAGATCATGACCTGCCTGATCAATCTGTCTCAGGAGGATTTTATCATCAAAGACGGCGAGCGCATCGCACAAATGATCATCGCCCAATATTCAAAAGTCGACTTCGAAAGTGTCGACGTGCTCGACGAGACGGAACGTGGAGAAGGCGGCTACGGACATACCGGAGTGAAATAGTATCCTCCAGTCCCTACTCCGTGGAGCGCCGGACAAGAAAGCTGACCGATGCCCGGGTCACTTGTCACAAAGGCATAGGGGCATATCATACGAATCATGAAGAAAAATTCCTATAAGATCCTGCTTTTTGGCGCACTGCTGCTCTCTGTCTGCATCAGTGTGACGCCCGGCTATGCCGACAAGAAAAGGCAAAAGACGAAATCCGCTGCCACGACCGTGACAGCCCCGCAGCAGGATCCACTCTCCAAGAACGACCGTGCACGCTTCCAGTACTTTTTCCTGGAAGCGGTGCGTCAGCAGCAGGCAGGACGCTACGCAGCCGCCTACGACCTGCTGGAGCATTGCCGGCGGATCGACCCGCAATCTGCCGTCGTCTATTATATGCAGGCTCAATATCTCTCACAGCTGGGCAAAGACTCCCTTGCCCTGAGAAACTATGAGATCGCCGCACGCCTTAATCCCAAGAACGACAGTTACCAGGAACGGCTCGCACTCTACTACATCGGTGCAAGAAACTTCGATGCCGCCACAAAGGTGTATGAGCAGCTGGCCAACAATAACCGTGACCGCGACGACATCCTCAACATCCTCGTCAAGCTCTATCAGCAAAACCACGAATACGAAAAGATGCTCGATGCCATCAACCGCATCGAACAGATCAACGGAGAGAGCGAGGACATCATGCTCAGCAAGGTACAGGTCTACGAGATGATGGGCGATAAGAAAAACGCCTATAAGGCCCTGAAGCAAATGGCCGACTCACATCCCGACGACAATATGTACAGCATCCTGCTCGGCAACTGGGAGATGCAGAACGGCAGGCAGAAAGACGCATATAAGATCTTCTCCCGCGTAGTGAGCGAGGAGCCCGACAACACGTATGCCCTCAGCTCACTATACGACTATTACCGTTCTGTCGGCAACAACGCCGAAGCCAAGGCCATGAGCGACCGCATCCTGCTGGGCAAGAACACCCCGTCGGACAGCCGCGTGCAATTCCTCAAGATGGCCATCAACGAAAATGAAGGCGATGGAGTGGACAGCATGCAGACCGTGGCCCTCATCGACAGCGTGCAGCAAGTGGCGCCCAAGGACTCAAGCATCGCTGAGCTGAAAGTACTCTATCTGTTTCAGAAGAAGATGCCGCAGGAGATGCAGGACAGTGCCCTCGTACAACTGCTCAACATCACACCTGACAATGCCGGCGCCCGCTTCCAACTGATTCAGAATCTGTGGACACGTCAGGACTGGAAGACGATCGCCACGCTCGGTACGAACGGCATGCTCTACAATCCCGACCAGCTGGTCTTCTACTACTTCACGGGACTGGCACGCTTCTATCTCGAAGATGACCTCGGGGCACTGAACGCTTTCCAGCATGGCACCGCACAGATCCATAAAGACAGCAATCCTGACATCGTTTCCGATTTCTACGGCATTATGGGCGACATCTATTCCCAACGTAAGGAGATGGAAAAGGCCTTTGCCGCCTACGACAGCTGTCTCGCATGGAAGCCCGACAATGCGCTCGTGCTCAACAACTACGCCTACTATCTCAGCACCACACCGGGCGCCGATCTCAAGCACGCCGAGGAGATGAGCGCCAAGTCGGTTAAGATGGAGCCGAAGAACGGCACCTTCCTCGACACCTATGCCTGGATACTCTACGGACAGGGACGCTATGCCGAGGCGAAGATCTACATCGAGCAGGCACTGGCCAACGACACCGACTCCGTCACCTCCGCCGTCGTGCTCGAACATGCCGGAGATATATGGGCCAAGAACGGAGACACGCAGAAAGCACGTCAATACTGGCAAAAGGCACTCGACAATGGAGGGGACAAGAATGTGCTGACGGCAAAGCTCAATGGTCAGGCTGCCAACAAGCCGGATACCAAGGCGACCACAAGAAAACAGAAGACGGCATCCAAAAACAGAAACAAGAAATAAAACATAAGAAAAAAGATGAAGAAAACGCTCCTTTTTATCGGTCTCTGCGCACTCCTCGTGCTCACCGGCTGTGCCTCTAAGAAGAACCTGGAGAACACGCCGAAGACTCCGACAACGGACGTCACGAACAAGGCCAATGCCCAATTGGCTTTCGTACAAAAGGTGAGCGACAACAGCGTATATGCCCAGAACATTGTCAGCTCACTCACCTTCACCGCCACAATGGGCGGGAAGGAGATCAGCGTACCCGGACAGCTTCACATGCGCCGCAACCAGGTGATACGCCTGCAGCTTATGATCCCTATCCTCGGTACGGAGGTGGGACGGCTCGAATTCACGCCCGACTATGTGCTCGTGATCGACCGCCTGCATAAAGAATACATCAAGGGCGACTACAACCAGCTCGATTTCCTGAAGGACAATGGCCTCAACTTCTATAGCCTCCAGGCCTTGTTCTGGAATCAGCTGCTTATGCCCGGCAAGACGAAGGTAGGCGAAGGCGACCTCAGTAAGTTCTCCGCCGACATCAATGCGACAGGGGTAAATGTTCCCGTGACGCTTACCGACGGCCTGCTGAAGTTTGTCTGGGCCGCAGAGCGCGGGACTGGCCGCATCAACAAGACCGACATCACCTATACGAGCAAGGCACACGGCAAGTCGACGCTCACCTGGCTCTATTCCAACTTCAAGGCCCTGGGAACCAAGAAATTCCCGGCTACCCAGGAGTTCACATTCCACACCACAGCCACCGGGAAGCAGCAGAGTGCAACCGTGAAGCTGGAGATGAGCTCCCTGAAGACTGACAGCGACTGGGAGACAACCACCACGGTGAGCTCCCGCTATAAGCAAGTCGATGTACACGATGTCTTCGGTAAAATCATGAATATGTAAGGAGGCTCGCTTCTGGATCCTGAACATGCGAGATCTCAGGAAGCCTCCGATCCATCTATCATCCATCAATGAAAAGATTAGGTATCATACTTTTATCGGCTCTGCTGCTTGCCGCACCCACGGGTGCGCAGACCCGCAAGAGCACGACCAAAAAGGCCACCACGACACAACAGCGCAAATCCACGACGAAGAAGACCAAACGCACGTCTTCCTCGAAGAAGCGCACTAGCACGAAAAAGAGCAGCACGAAGACGGCTACCTATACCAATGCCAAGATCCGCGGGCTGCAGAGCCAGCGTTCTGCCATACAGAAGAAGATCCGTGAGCAGGAGCAGGCTCTTAAGAAGAACAAGGCCGACGTGGCTGCCCGACTGCAGAACCTGATGATGGTCAACGGACAGATTGACCAAAGCCAGAAGAATATCGAGAACATACAGAAAGATATCCATCATATCGAAGGCAATATCGGCATTCTCAAGTCGCAGCTCCATACTCTTGAGGCGCAGCTTAAGAGCCGCCAGGCCAAATACATCCAGTCCATGCGCTATCTGGCCCGTCACCGCACGGTGCAAGACAAGATCATGTTTATCTTCTCTGCCAAGAATCTGGTGCAGATGTACCGGCGCCTGCGCTTCGTGCGCGAGTATGCCCAGTACCAGCGCGCACAGGGTGAGGCCGTAAGAGCCAAGCAGGCACAAGTCGACAACAAGCACAAGCAGCTTGAGCGTGTCCACACACAGAAGAACAACCTTCTATATAAGGGCCAGCAGGAGAAGAGCAAGCTCGAAGGCTATAAGAATGAGCAACAGGACATCGTCAACAGTCTGCAGAAGCAGCAGAAGACGATCCAGTCTGTCATCGCCGACCAGCGTAAGAAAGATGCAGCCTTGAATGCGCAGATCGACCGTCAGGTTGCCATCGAGGTGGAGAAGGCACGTGCACGTGCCGCCGCCGAGGCAAAGAGGAGAGCTGCTGCAGCAGCGGCGGCCAAGAAGCGCCAACAGGAAGAGCTGGCCCGCAAGAAGGCGGCTGCAGAAGCAGCCCGCAAGGCCAACGAGGAGCGCATCGCAGCGGCCAAGGCACGCGAGCAAGCCGCACGGGAAGCCGCACGCAAGGCGGCAGCCGAGGCAGAGCGGGCACGGCAGCAGGCCGCGCAACAGAAAGCGGCTGAAGAGGCGGCTGCACAAAAGGCAGCCGCACAAAGAGCAGCAGCCCAGCAGGCCGCGGCAGAGCAGGCGGCCAAGGAAGCCGAGGCGGCACGCAAGGCGGCAGAGCGCAAGGCCAAGGCCGACGAGGCACGGGCAAAGAAAGAGATTGCAGAGGCCAAGGCCGACGTACAGGAAGCACAGCGTTTCTCCACCGTCGACCGTATGATGAACAGTGGCTTCGAGGCCAACAAGGGACGTCTGCCCATGCCTATCACCGGCGGATATAAGATCGTCAGCCACTTCGGCCAGCACGAGGTGGAGGGACTGCGCGGCGTCACGCTCGACAATAAGGGCATCAACATCCTGGGAGGATCGGGCGCACAAGCACGCTGTATCTACGACGGTGAGGTGAGTGCCGTCTTTGGCTATAGCGGCACGATGGTGGTCATGGTACGCCACGGAGCCTACATCTCCGTCTACTGCAACCTTAGCAGCGTGAATGTCAGCCGTGGACAGAAGGTGTCTACACGACAGACCCTCGGAACGGTCGGCCCCTCACACATCCTCCAGTTCCAGCTGCGTAAGGAAAGCGCCAAGCTGAATCCTGAGGCTTGGCTTGGAAGGTAAACGGACAGAGCCAACCGGCCCTTCCGTCCTTCCGTACTTGACGTAGCCTACTACGGTTTCGATGAGAGTGGCAGACAGGCTGCCCTCCAATGGCTGGATTTCCCCCAGAACCACTACTGGCCTGCGGTTAAGACTATAACAAGCCAGACACTCCATAAGCGAAAGCCCCGTCACGATTTGCTGTCGTGACGGGGCTTTTATATTTGGGATGATCCTTCAGATCTTATTTCTCTTCCAGCAAGGCCTTGGCCATGGCACGTCCGAGCTCCTCGCACTGCTTATGGATATCAGGCGACAAGCCCTGCTTCATCTCCACGGGAGAGCCTACGGGCGTGAAGTGGATCTTCTTCTCGTTATAATCACCGATCGTCTTCACGGCCTTGCCTGCCCATGAATAAGAACCGAACCAGCCGATGAGGTGGTTCTTGATGTCACGGTTGGCGATCTCCTGCAACAACACGTCCATCTCATGATACAAGCCGGCATTATAAGTAGGAGCACCTACGATAAGGCCGCGGAAGCGGAAGATGTCACGCAGGATATAAGAGTGGTGGCGTGTGGAAACATTGTAAAGGGCGATGTTCTTCACACCGTTCTCACTGGCTGCCCGTGCGATGATCTCTGCCATGCGCTCCGTGTTGCCATACATCGTGCCATAGGCGATCACCAGACCCGGCTCCGTCTCATAGCGCGACATACGGTCGTACATGCCTACCACCTTATCCACCTTCTCGTTCCACACAGGACCGTGGGTAGAGCAGATGTAGTCGATATGAGCATGTGCCAGCTTCTTGAGTGCGTTCTGCACGGGCGTTCCGTATTTGCCTACGATATTGGAGTAATAGCGCTCCATCTCCAGCCAGCACCAGGATGTCTCGATATTACGGTCGATGATACCGCCGTTGAGGGCTCCGAAGCAACCAAAGGCATCGCCGGAGAAGAGCGTGTGGGTAAGCTCGTCGAGCGTCATCATCGTCTCAGGCCAGTGCACCATCGGCGTGATGAAGAAGCGGAGCAGGTGCTTACCCAGATCGAGCGTGTCACCATCCTTCACTGTCACGGTGCGGTCGTTGATGCCATAGTAGCCCTGCAGCATGCCATGGGTCTTCATGTTGCCCACCACCTTCACGTTGGGATAATACTTGCGCAGCAGGGCGAGCGAACCGCTGTGGTCCGGCTCCATGTGGTTAATCACCACATAGTCGATCTGACGGTCGCCAAGCACCTCATGGATACGTTCGATGAACTGTACGAAGAAGTCGACCTCTACGGTATCGATCAGGCAGACTTTCTCGTCAACGATGAGGTAGGAATTATAGCTCACTCCCTGCGGCAGCGGCCAAAGGCCCTCAAACTTAGCCTTGTTACGGTCGTTGACACCTACATAGAAGATGTCGTTGGTAATTTCGATCATAATCCTATTTTATTTTAATTCTGATTTCTTCTTTTCTCCAAATTCCTTCGACACATAGTTGAAGATACTCTTACAGCTCTCCGCGGAGAACTCCTGTGCCGACTGGATCACGGCATCCCACTGCTCCTCCGTGAGGCCCTTGTCGAGGTCCTGGCGGGTGATGTGCTGCTTGAGCAGTCCGAAGATGAAGCCGGCATTAAAGTTGTCACCGGCACCGATGGTGCTCACCGTCGATGTCTGTCCTGTCGGATAACTCTTCTTCAGTCCCTTGTCACCCCATACCTCCACGGCACCGGCACCCTGCGTATAGATGAAACGGTGGCAGTAGAAAGAGATCTCTGCCTGATACACCTTGTCGGGATCCTTGAGATGATAGAGCACGTCAAAATCCTCATGGCTGCCACGCACGAAATCGGCATACTCCAGATTCTCGAGCAGGTTGGGCGTGATGCGCATCACCTCATCCTTATGCGAGGGACGGTAGTTCACGTCATAGTAGATAATCGCTCCGTGGTTGCGTGCATAGTCGAGCAGTCCCATCACCTGAGGACGGATCACCGGATTGACGGCATAGAAAGAGCCGAAGATCACGATGTCGTCCGGCTGCACGTCAGGATAGACAAAATCGAGATGATCGTGCGGATGATCCTTATAAAAGAGGTATTCTGCATCATTATGCTCATCGAGGAAAGCCAGAGAGATGGGCGATTTCGAATCCGGGAACACATTGACGCGCTCTGCGTGGATATTGTTCTCCTTCAAGAAGTTGAGGATATGCTGTCCCACACGGTCGTTACCGGCCTCACCAATAAACGTGGCGTCAGCGCCCGAGCGACCCAAGGAGATGATCGCATTAAAGGTAGAGCCACCCGGATAAGCTCCGATGGGCTGTTCGCCCTTAAAAATAATGTCGAGTACTGTCTCGCCTATTCCTATGACCTTTTGCATTGCTATTGCTGAATTAAGTGGTGCAAAGATAATCAATTTCAAGGCAAACGGAATCAAAAAATAAGTGTTTCTTTTCTTTTGCCCTGAAAATCTTGACCTAGGGTCAAGAGATTTTCGTAATTTTGCATGCCCACCCATGTGGGATCACATACAGGGGCCGACAAAGTCCCGCCCAATGAAAAGACTGAAATGAAGAATAACGATAACTATCAGACAGCCACCCTCCGCTGCGGACTGCGTGTGATCTACCGTTTCTGCGACTCGCCCATCATCAACTGTGGCTATCAGATCATGGCCGGCACCCGCGACGAGCAGCCCGGCCAGGAAGGCCTTGCCCACTTCTGCGAGCACTCCACGCTGAAAGGCACCGAGCGCCGTACGGCACGGCAGGTGCAAGCCTGCCTCGACAGCGTCGGCGGCGCGCTCAACGCCTACACCAACAAAGACCTCACCTGCTATTATGCCTCCGTGCTGCGCGAGGAGCTGCCACGGGCCGTCGACCTGCTCTCCGACATCGTCTTCCATTCGGTCTATCCCAAGGAGGAGCTGCGCAAGGAGCGCGACGTCATCCTGCAGGAGATAGAGAGCTACAACGACGCGCCCGCCGACCTGATCTTCGACGACTTTGAGAACGCCATCTACAAGGGCACGGACATGGGACATTATATCCTCGGCACCAAGTCGCAGGTGAAGATGATCCGTCAGCCGGCCGTGGCGCAATGGGCCCACGACCACTATCATGCCTCACGCGCCGTATTCTATTGCCTGGGCGATATCCGCTTTGAGGAGCTTATCCGCCTGCTCGACGCAGCGCTGGCCGACCTGCCCGACGCCGTTCCCGTCACCTTCAGACACGACGATGCGCCCACGTCATACGCCACCGGCGGGCAGACCATCCGCAAGAAATACGACAGCTACCAGGCCCACGTGATGGTGGGACGTCCCACCTTCATACAGACCGACAGCCGCGAGCCGGTGATCAACCTGCTCAACTCGCTCCTCTGTGGCATCGGCATGAACGCGCTGCTCAACCTCGCGCTGCGCGAAGACCAGGGACTGGTGTACAGTGTCGAAGGCTGCAACTACTACTACCGCAACACCGGCAACTGGTCGGTGTTCTTCTCCAGCGACCACCACGACATAGACAAGTGCCTCGACATCATCCGCCATCAGTTCGACAGGCTCATGAACGAGCCGCTCTCTCCCGACCGGCTCGAGGCCGCCAAGCGGCAGCGCATCGGACAACTGCGCATGCTGGAGCCACGCGGCGAGGCCTTTGCCCAGGAGATGGCCACGCTCTACCTCAACTTCGGACAGCTCCTCGACGACGGCGCGCTGTGCCGGAGCATCGCCGACGTGACCGCAGAAGAGATACAGCAGCTGGCCCGATGGCTCTTCGAGCCCGGACAGCTCACGACATACATCTACGAATAATCTTATCACAGGATAACACATGAAACAAAGACATTTATTTCTGACGGTGCTGCTGCTCTGTGCCCTGACGGCACACGCACAGGTGAAGACGCCCGTCATCAACATGCTGACCCATTGGACGGGTACATGGGCCACGGCCGAACAGACACCCGTAAAGAGCTATATGCCCTACAACAATGAGATGACCGACCGCTCCGTCCGGCAGATCGTCAAGGTCAGCGCGGGAGGCAGCCGTGTCCGGCTCCTGCTGAGCAACATCTTCTCATCCGATCCTGTCGTCATCCGCTCCGTGTACATCGCCGAGGCGATCGACTCCTTCCGCATCAAGCCATCGACGGCGCGCTACCTCACCTTCGGGACCTCAGGACGTAGCGTCACCATCCCCGCAAGAGGGTCTGTCTACTCTCGGGCCGAGAATTTCGACCTCCGCCCCCTGGAGCTCGTGGCCATCACCATCAACTACCAGACCGCGCCGAAGGTGCCGACCGTCCACATGGGCAGCCGCACCACCTCCTACATCCTCAAGGGCGCGAGCACCCCGCAGACCAACTTCAGCTCCGCCTTCCGCTACGAGAAATGGTTCAACATCGCAGCCCTAGACGTCTATGCCACCGATCTGCGCGCCATCGCCATCATCGGCAACTCCATCACCGACGGCAAGGGATCGACCACCGATCACCAGAACCGCTGGCCCGACATCATGAGCGAGTCGCTCAACCGTGCCTTCCTGAAGCAGATCTCCATCAACACGAAGGGCACCGACAAGACCGGCAAGGCCAACGACCGACAGACCGCCGTGCTCAACCTTGGCATCGGCAACAACCGTGTGCTCACCACCGGCTACGGACAGCCTGCCGTCGACCGCTTCGACCGCGACATCCTCGCGCAGAGCGGCGTCACCGATGTGGTCATCTTCGAAGGCATCAACGACATCGGCAACACCCGGAATGCCGCCACGACGGCACGACAGCTCATCGCCGCCTATAAACAGATGATCGCCAAATGCAAGGCCCGGAAGCTGCGCGTCTACATGGCCACCATCACGCCGATGAAAGGTTCCGCCTACTACACGGCAGCCCGCGAGCAGGCCCGGCAGACCGTGAACAAATGGATACGCGAGCAGAAAGAGGCCACCGGATACATCGACTTCGACAAGCTCATGCGCGATCCCGACGACCCACGTGCCCTCCGTCCGCAATGGCGGCTGCCCGACTGCCTGCATCCCAACGCCGAAGGCTATAAGCAGATGGGCGCATACGCCGCTGAAATCTTCAAATAATTGTTCTTAAATATTTTTGAGATTCAAGCGATTCTCAGTATCTTTGCACGTGGATAAAAAGATGTTCAAATTCTAATATTAGATACAATATTATGGCTAAGAAAGCATTATTAATGATTCTCGATGGATGGGGAATCGGACAGCATGGTAAGGGTGATGTTATCTACAATACGCCGACTCCTTACCTGGATTATCTCACCGCCGTTTCGGCTCATTCACAGCTCCAGGCTTCTGGTGAGGATGTGGGTCTGCCTGACGGTCAGATGGGCAACTCTGAGGTGGGTCACCTCAACATCGGTGCCGGCCGTATCGTTTATCAGGACCTCGTGAAGATCAACAAGGCCTGCCAGAGCGGTGACATCCTGAAGAATCCGGAGATCATCAACGCATACAGCTATGCACAGAAGACCGGCAAGAAGCTCCACCTCATGGGCCTGACCTCTACCGGCGGCGTGCACTCTTCTCTCGACCATCTCTTCAAGCTCGTGGAGATCGGCAAGGAATACAATCTGAAAGACGTTTACGTACACTGCTTCATGGACGGCCGCGACACCGACCCGAAGAGC